>DYHL01000188.1 GCA_020724185.1 Candidatus Nitrosymbiomonas sp.
CAGAGCCGCTGAGCGGGCGATGCGCCACCTGGTTGGGGAGGCCCGCGCCCGGGGCGTGCCCGTTCAGGAAGTGGACCCGGCGGTCCTGCTCCAGCACGCGCAGACGCGGTCGCCCCAGGGCGTCATCGCCTACGCGGCCGCGCACCGCACGGTTGAGATACCCGACATCCTTGGCGTGCCCATGCCCGATCTGAGGCCCTTTTCGTCTTGCTGCTGGACGGCGTTCAGGATCCTGGCAATCTGGGCGCCATCATCCGGTCTGCCGACGCTGCCGGCGTTCACGGCGTTGTGATCCCACGGCACCGGGCGGTCGGGCTGACACCCACGGTGGCAGCGGCCTCGGCAGGGGCGGTCGAGCACGTGCCCGTGGCCGTGGTGCCTAATTTGGGAGGGGCGATCGAGCACCTCAAGCGCGAGGGTATCTGGGTGACCGGGGCCGATCCCTCGGCACGCGATCCCGTTTATGCCGTGGAGTTGACACCTCCGCTGGCGCTCGTCCTCGGCGGCGAGGGCCGGGGTCTTTCGCGTCTGGTGCGGGAACGCTGCGACCGCCTGGTGCGCATTCCGATGCACGGCGCCACCTCCTCGCTCAATGTGTCGGTGGCTGCCGGCGTCCTGCTGTTCGAGGTCCGGCGCCAGATGGGCAAGCGCGCGGGGGAGGTCAGGTGAGTCGCCGGCTGATCTTTTCTTGACGCAGCACAACTCGGTTTCTATAATGAGGGGGAACTACGACGATGGACACTCAATTCCGCACTGCCCGTCTGCAGTCACCCCTAGACTTCTCTGCACCTAACCGGAGGGGATAGCCGGTGGCGCTTGTGCATAGGGAAGGGCTCGGCTACAGCGATCTGGTTGACGAAGAGCTGGTGGACCACGCCAAGTCCGGGGACGATCGCGCCGCGGAGTTCCTGATCGGGAAGTACCGCAACTTCGTCCGCGTCAAGGCCAAGGCGTACTTCCTGATCGGCGCCGACCGTGAGGACATCATCCAGGAAGGGATGATCGGCCTCTATAAGGCGATCCGTGACTTCCGGCGTGACAAGCTTTCCTCGTTTCGGGCGTTCGCCGAGTTGTGCATAACCCGGCAGATCATCACGGCGATCAAGACCGCGACGCGGCAGAAGCACATCCCGCTCAACTCGTACATCTCGCTGAACAAACCGATCTACGACGAAGATTCCGACCGCACCCTGCTGGACGTGATCAGCAGCATCAAGGTTAGCGATCCCGAGGAGCTGGTCATCAACCAGGAAGCCTCGGCGACCATGCGCGAGCGCATTCGCAAGAACCTCAGCGAACTGGAGTGCCGCGTGCTGACCGCCTACCTGGAGGGCAAGTCCTACCAGGAGATGGCCAACGAGCTCAGCCGGCACGTCAAGTCCATTGACAACGCCCTGCAGCGCGTCAAGCGCAAGCTCGAGCGCAACCTCGAAGACGACGACGCCTGACCGGCCGCTCTATCCGCCTATCCGGCCCATCAAGCACGATACGGGAGAGGCGTTCTGGTCTAGCGCCTGGCCGACCGGACGCCTATAGGCCGCGGCCTCGAAGAGGGCCTTCATCTGGTCGCGCGAGGCCCCGGCGCGCAGCGGCGCCAGCAGGTCTTCCTCGTCCTCTCTCAGCAGGCAGAGGCGCAGCCGGCCGTCCGAGGTGAGCCGGAGCCGCCCGCACCTCGCGCAGAATGGCTCGCTCATGGAGCTGATGAGACCGATGCGGCCCGGGGCTCCGGGAAGGCAGTAGGTCCTTGATGGGGCGCTCCCGCTGAGGTCGAGCGGCTCGAGGCGCCCAAGCGCGGCCTCGATGCGGGCTCTGGTCTCCTCTGAGGTCACCATGCCCGCGCCCTCAATCCCGGCCAGGGACGCGAACGGCATCATCTCTATGAACCGTACCTCCCACGGATGATCGAGGGTAAGGGCGGCCAGGGAGGCCACGTCGTCCTCGTTGTGGCCCCTGACGACGACCGAGTTGATCTTGATCGGGCCCAGACCGACCTCCTCGGCGCGTTGGACGCCCGCCAGCACGCGCTCCACCTGCCCGCCCCGCGTGATCCTCCGGAACTTCTCCGGGTCGAGGGTGTCTATGCTGACGTTGACCCGGTTCAGCCCGGCGGCGGCAAGCGGCCCGGCCATCGGCTCGAGCAGGATCCCGTTGGTGGTCATGGCCACGTCCTGGATCCCTGCGACCGAGACTATGCGCCGGACGAGATCCACCAGGCCCGCCCGGATGATGGGTTCGCCGCCGGTCAGGCGTATCTTCTCAACCCCGAGCTCGGCGGCGATCTCGACAAGGAGGATCAGTTCATCATCCTGGAGCAGCTCGGCCGGCGGGCGGTGGGAGATCCCTTGCTCGGGCACGCAGTAGACGCAGCGCAGGTTGCACCTATCCGTGAGGGAGATGCGAAGGTCTCTCAGCGGTCGCCCGTACTGGTCGCGCATGGGTGAACTCATTCTAGCACAGCACCGTTCCTAGTTCTGTGGACACTTGAGACAGGCCACAGACGTCAGCCGAACAGCTCTGCTGACGATTCCCGTGCCGGGATTCCACCGGCAACGGACGGACGGATCGCCCGCCGGCCCGGGCGCGGGGCCTCCTGCAACCGTGCCCCTACGAACGTACTGAGGAGCTGCGCCATCTTGCCGCCTGCCGGCTTACGCTTTGCCACCAAGTGGAACGCCCTCAAGACACAATTGACAGAGCGCGGACGCCGTCCGGATGTGAGGTCGCATAGATCCCCGCGAGACCCCGCATCCGGGCGGAAGCAGTCTCGTGATGGCAACCCGGACAGGCCTGCGCCGGCCGTGGCCGTGCTGCGCGGCCCGACCGACGCGGTGGCGCGTGCTGACCTACTTGCCGCCCTGCAATACCGCCCCGAGTTTGCCCGAGGCGAACCCGAACAGGGCGCCGATCACCATCGACACCGGCACGACGATAAGCGCGTTGTCCATACTGGCCGAGAGCAGCTTCGGTAGCGCGAGCTTCTCCGGCGTCTGCAGCAGGAAGGCGAAGGTGGCCGCATAGCCGTAAACAGCCGCCGGGATGACGTTGAAAGGTTCCAAGTGGGCGCCTAGGCACAGGCCGAGCACGGTGATGAACACGACGATCGCCGCCCAAAGCGGCAGGCTCAGGGCGCCCGCCAGTGGCACCGCGAGGATGACCACTGCGGCGATCCAGCCGCAGACCACGCCGAAGATGTTGCCGATGATCGTCTTGCGCAAGGCGTTCTGGTCGCCGCCGGTGTGGAAGAAGCAGCCCCAGGCGAGAAAGGCCGCCCAGATCAAGACCCCGCCGACGACAAGGAATCCCCAGGTGGCGACTCCGGCGAGCACGGCGATGGCTACAGACAAAGCGACGAGTTGCGACATGAGATCCCCCCTTAAATGCGGTTTTGAGGGTGTCCCGTTTCTAGTGAAGATTCAGGAGCAACCCCAGCGCTCATTACGCCACCATCTCCTCCTTTCCCTGCGTGACCCCCTGCTTCAATGCCACCCGCAGTTGCGGTAATGCACGGCAGCCGCGCAGCCGACGCAGCCTGGGCTCGATCTCCAACAAGGTCGTCGCGAGCCAACGGTTCTTCTGACCCAGGCGATCGGCGAGGCATAGCCGATGAAGGGTGAGGGCCTCGTCGAGTCCTTCGGCCAGTCTCCGTGTCGCCTCCTCGCCAGATGCAGTGGAGGACTGGATGATCGCGGTGTGGCTGAGCGCCGTCTCTTACGAACCCCGGCTGGCCCTGGATGAGCGCAGGGGTAGGACACTGACTCCGCCTCTCCGAACACCTCCATTGGCCTCGCTGATCCGACAGTCCGTCGCGCCTGCACATGCCACGCGAGGCACGAGGCGAAGGTTGATGACCAGGTTTCTCTCAAGGAGGGTATCTGAAGTTGTGCGGATGACGATGGCAGACATGGCCGATTTGGCCGATGCCCGTCCTGGCTCGTTCCGGCTGGAGAACGCCGACACTTACCTGACCCCGGCTCCGCACGTTCTTGAGGCGACCCGGGCTGCAGTCGGCGAGGATCGCTACAACAGCTATCTGCCGTTGCGCGGCCTGCGCGAACTGCGCGAAGCCGTGGCCAGGCGGTACCTGGAGGACTACGGACTGACCTACGACCCCGAAGGTGAGATCGTCGTCACGTCCGGGGCTGGCGAGGCCATTCTCGACGCCCTGCTTGCCCTTATTGACCCCGGAGATCGCGTCCTGCTCACAAACCCTACGTACTCGGGCATGGCCCAGCGGGTGCGGCTTGCGGGCGGCGTGCGGTCCTTCACCGACTTGGTCGAGGAGAAAGGCTGGCGCCTTGATCCAGAAGGATTTCGAGCCGCAGCGCGCGGATGCAAGGCGATCTTCTACGCCTCGCCATGCATGCCTACAGGTACCGTATTCACGCCGGAGGAGACGGAACTCATCTGCGAGATCGCCAGAGAGAATGACGCGGTGGTCCTGTTCAACGGGACGCTGGAGAAGATCGTGTATGAGGGCAACAGGGTGACCCATCCCGCTGGCCTTCCGGGTATGCGGGAGCGGACCGTGACCGTCAGTTCCGTGTCCAAGAACTACAACATGATGGGGTGGCGCATTGGTTGGCTAGCCGGGCCTCGCGAGCTCGTTCGCGCCATGGAGGATGTCCACATTTTCAACGGCCTGATGCCCAGCGGTATCACCCAGGCCGGCGCCGCGGCTGCTCTCTCTGGTCCTCAGGAATGGGTACAAGAGGCCGTCAGGATCTACCAGCGGCAGCGCGACGTGCTGCTTGAGGGGCTCTCTGAGGTGCCGGGCTTCAGGCTGACGAAGCCCGAAGGGGGATACTTCTTCATCGCCAACATCAGTGCGCTTGGAGTGAAGTCCCCTGAGTTCTGCCGGAAGCTCCTGGAAGAGACAGGTGTTGCGATCACGCCCATGGTCGCCTGGGGAAGTGACGATTTCGGCTACGAGCATGTACGACTAATCTTCACCAACGAGCCGGAGAATCGCCTGCGTGAAGCCGCAGCCCGCATCTCGAGCTTCGTGAAGCGCCACTACGCCGCATGATGCCGGTCACGGCGGGCCTTCAACTGCGGTAACTGCTCAGGTAGCCCCACCATGGCGCTGCCTTTGACTGGAGAGTAGTC
>DYHL01000189.1:0-1311 GCA_020724185.1 Candidatus Nitrosymbiomonas sp.
CAATCGCGACACCGGGATCGCCGGCGTGCCGCCGGATCTCTCCCCACCGGATCACGGCCAAGAGCTCTGCCACCACCTGTCCGGGGTGGCCAGGCGCGCCGAACAGCGGCCATGGCCACCCCGCGGAGGATTCAGCAAGATCCGCGCGCTGCTAGCGCCCGATCTCCCGTGTCCATCGCTCGCGAATCCGCGCCATGTTCTCGATGGCCCAGGCCCTGTCGTACTTGACGAACTTCAGGGCCTCGAACGCCGTGGCGCCCATGGGCACCGGGACGTCAGCCCGCACCGGATAGCGGAACCCGAACTTGGCATTGATGTCCTGGGGGGTCCGGCTCATAAGGAAGTCCACGTATGCCTTGGCTCCCTCGGAGTTCGGGCCGCCCTTGATGATGGAGACCGCGCCGATCTCAAACGCTGTATCGGGCGGGACGATGGTCTCGAGCGGCTGCAGCGCCGCCAGGCGGGCGCCAACGCCCTCGTGCGCCCACTGCATGCCCACGATACCTTCGCCGCGGGCCAGCAGGGTGATGGTGCCGGGTGCGGTAGGCGTGTACTGCGAGGCGTTGGCATTCAAGGCGCGCAGGTACGCCCATGCGCGATCCTCGCCCAGACGGAAGATCTGTGCGGCCGTGAAAATGTAGCCACCCCCGGTCGTGATCGGGCTCGGCATGATGAAGTGCCCCCTGAACTCCGGCCGTAGGAAATCGTCCCAGGTGGCCGGCTTGGGCACGCGGCGCGGAGCCATCTCGCGGTCCCACCGGTCAGTGTTGATGATGATCGCCAGGGCGCCAAGATACCAGCCGTGCCAGAACCCATCGGGGTCCCGGTACGCCGGGCTGATCTTCGCCTCGACCGCCGCGGGCGACACGTACTTCAACAGCAGGCCTTCGCGCGCCAGCGGGACGTGGAAGTCCGCCGAACCGCCCACGAAGATGTCGGCGCGCGGCTTGTCTTTCTCGGCACGAATCCGCGCCGCAAGCGTGCCGGCGGCGGCAACGCTGAGAGCTTCCACCGAGAGGCCCGTCCGCTTGGTGAACTCGCGGTTCACCATTGTGGTCTCGAGATCCGGCAGGGCTGAGTAGACGACGATTCTGGTCGGCTGTGCCTGAGTGGTCCCCACGCCGACCAGCACCAGCGCCAGCAGCACTCCCATCGCGATCAATCGCTTCATGCTCTCCCCTCCTCCGACAATGATCTCGTTCAACCGCACGAGGTGCCTTCGCTCGCTGTCATGCTCGTTCCCCTGGTGCCAGGATGAACCGCTCGATCACCTCCTGGAGGCCGTGATCGTTGTTGCTGGGCGCCACGAAA
>DYHL01000189.1:1321-5022 GCA_020724185.1 Candidatus Nitrosymbiomonas sp.
CAACGAGAAGAAGGACCTGTGCACGATGCTCGACGGCGGCAAGCTGAAGCTCTCGCCGACCGCCAAGAACTTCCTCGAGGCCGTGGTCGTCGTTGCTGGGTGCCACGAAATCCGCGCGGGCGCGTAGGGCCTCGGGGGCGTTCGCCATCGCCGCGCCCAGCCCGGCGTACTCGATCATCGCGAGGTCGTTCAGGTTGTCGCCGACTGCGACGATCTCCTCTCTGTGCAGTCTCAGGCGTGCCGCGACCGCCTGCAGCGCCGTTCCCTTGTCCACGCCAGGCGGCAGGATCTCCAGGTAGATCGTCTCCGAGAAGACGTGATTCACAGGATAGGGCAGCAACTGGATGTCACCGACGACCGCTTCCAGCGCGGGCCGCTCTCCAATGATGAGGATCTTCATCGGGTCCTTCTCCAGCCAGTCGACCAGGTCGCCGACGGGCTCGGCACGCAGACCGTCCTTGCCCTGGTAGGTCTCCGTGATCGCGTTCATCAAGGGGACGTATACCCGATCGTCCACGTACAGGTGCGGCTGCACCGAGGGGTGCCACCGCAGGATGCGCAGCACATCCCTCGCCTGCTCCAACGCCAGCGGCCTGCGCAGCCAGATTTCGTCCTGCGCGAAGTCGTAGACCAGGCCGCCGTTGTACAGAATGACGGGCGAATCGGCGCCCAATCGTTCCACGAACGGCTTCGCCGACGACCAGATGCGGCCGGTGGCCAAACACACGCGGATGCCACGCGATTGCGCCGCCGCGACGGCTGCTCGCACGGGAGGCGTGATCTCCCGAGCGGCGTTGACCAGCGTGCCGTCAATGTCCGCCACCAGGAGCCGGTATCGCGCCCGATCGCCCACGGTCTCATCCATCAAGCGGCAACCGCACCACGCCCCCGCCCCGCACCGCGCGGTAGACAGCTTCCACCAGTTCGGTCGCCCGGTAGCCATCCTCGGCGGTCACCGCCGGGGTCCGCTCGCCCAGGGCGGCATCAATGAACAGTCTGTCCTGCTCGATGTAACCCCACTTCTGATCGAAGGGCATGTGGAAGCAGTCCACGGCCTCAACCTGGTCTCGAACCCCTGGGCTGAACCACGCGCGCTCCAGCTCCTCGGTGACTATCGTTGAGTGGACGCCGTAGATCTCAACCCGTTCGTACGGAAACAGCCATGACGTGTGCGCCACGCTCGTCACGGATGCCACAAGACCGCTCCGGAAGGTAAAGAGCATGGCAAACCCGTCAAGCTCATTGTAAGCGCTCTGGCGGGCGCTGCCGGTGACCTCGGCGACCTCGCCGAAGAGGAACCGCCCCATGTCAAATAGGTGCACGGGTGTCTCATACAGGTACCCGCCTGTCACCGATCGATCGCCGGTCCAGACCGGCTGCTGCAGCTCCCCACGGTTGTGCTTCATCTGCGCCATGCAGGGCACGATGCGGCCTTCCTCGATCCGCTGCTTGGCAAAGCGGTAGGTGTTGGAGAACCGCCGGTTGAACCCGATCTGGTAGACGCCCTTCGCCCTCCCGGCCGCGTCCCGGATCGTCCGGGCCCCGTCGAGCGAGGTCGCCATCGGCTTCTCGGAGAAGACGTGCAGCCCCGCGTCCAGCGCGGTGACCACGGGCTCCACATGCCGCACGTTGGGCGTGCATACGAAGACCGCCTGCGCGCCGGCATCCATCAGGGCGGGCAGCCCATCTGCCGGCCTCGTTTCCACCTCGGCCGCCAGGCGCGCGGCAGCGGCCGGCGCCACGTCCGCGATCCCGACCAACTCCACGCGTGGGTCCCGCTTCAGGATCAGGGCGTGAATCCGGCCGATGAATCCTGCTCCCAGCACACCAACCTTGATGCTCATCTCCCCGCTCCTTTGGCTCTCAGGCAAACAGTCGCCGCATGCTGTCGTGCCCGCGCCGCGCGATCTCGGCGGGGGGCCAGGCCCAGTACTCTGGCCTGAACAGTTCGAGGGAGTATGCGCCGCGATATCCGGCGGCCTCCAGGCGTGCAATCATGGGTTTCAGGGGAATGACCCCCTCGCCGGGCAGCAGCCGCTGGGCATCACCGAGGCCTGCCGGATCGCCAGCCTCGGCGTCGTCCACGTGGACGAGAAAGATGCGTGAGCCGTCCAGGTCTTCCAGCCGTGACCCGCCCGCGTAGAAGTGAAATGTGTCAACGACAAGGCCCACGGTGGGATCCGCCACATCATCAAGGATGCTCCTGGCAGCACCCAGGGTGTTGACCGAGCACGCAGGGAATCCAAGGAACTCGAATCCAACCTTCACCCCGAACGCGCTGGCGACGCCGGCCATGGCGGCCAGCGCCGCGACCGTCTGCGACCGCACCTCGGCCTCGGTGGGGCCTCCAAGACCCCCGGCGCCCGGGGGCAGGAAGCTGGGCACCGCCACGACGTAGGGCGCGTCCAGGGCGCGGGCCCACTCGCAGAAGACCCGGCAGCGCGCCAGGATCTCCTCCAGGCGCGCGCCGGTCCGGAGCGTTGAGTCTTCCAACGCGTTGATGCTGAGCACCTCCACGCCGGCGTCGCGGAGCAGGCCGCGCAGGGCGGGAAGCGTGCCGCCCGAACCGAGGTACCGCCCGATCTTCGTATCCCTCAGCTCGACTGCCAGATATCCGGCCTCGCCAGCCACCCTGATGTCGGTCTCGATGTCAACGTGCTCACCGGTGGTGGCACCGTTCAGTCCAAATCGTCTCATGGAAGCACCAGGATCTTGCCGCCCTCCCGCTTGGTCGCCTGCTGTATGGCCTCCACGCCGCGGGCAAGCGGGAACCGGTCCGTGACAACCTGCGTCATGTCAATCCGGCGTGCCGCCATCAGCCGAATGACCGACGGGAAGTTCGCGTATCCCGAGTGGCCCTGCGCGCCGTACAACTGCGCCGCGTGTGTCTGGAAGTGCTCCAGGTACATCGGCACGCGCTCGGAGGCCCGACCGATTATCACGATCTTGCCGCCCACGGCCATGCTCTCTTCCATCTCGGGGATGGTCAGCGGCGGAGACCCCGCAGCCTCGAAGTGCAGATCGGCCCCTTCGCCCTTGGTGGCTTCCATGATCACGTCGCGCGGCTTCGTTCCCTGGCGCCCGAGCTCAACGGGGTTGTAGGCGAAGTCGGCGCCAAGCTTCTTGGCCAGCTCCAGGCGTGCCGGGGAAACGTCGAACGCGATGACGCGGCCAGCTCCGGCCGCCTTGGCAAGTGCAACCCCGGCCAGTCCGATCGGCCCCGTTCCGAAGACCGTAACGTACCCGCCCGGCTTGAAGCCGCCGGCCCTGGAGAACATGGCATTGTAGGACACGCAGGTGGGCTCGCACAGCGCGCCGGCCTCGTAGGCGCGATCCACGCTGCCGTAGACCTCGGCCAGTTCGTTGATCTTCCAGCAGTACTTGGCGCCGATGACGATGGACTCGGCCATGGCGCCGTGGATCGTGAAGCCGATCTCCTCGAGCCGCATGCACTGGTTGGGGTATCCGTTGCGGCAGGGGACGCACTCGCCGCACCAGATCATCTCCTCGGCGGTGACCATGTCGCCGACCCGTAGGTCGCTGACCTCGCGGCCGACCTCCACCACCTCGGCGGAGAACTCGTGGCCGATCACCACAGGGAACTTGGTGAGCCCGGGATACAGCATGTAGCCGTCCCGGTCGGTCTCGTAGAAGTGCACGTCCGACCCGCAGATCCCGCAGGCCCTGGGCCGCAGCCTGAC
>DYHL01000190.1 GCA_020724185.1 Candidatus Nitrosymbiomonas sp.
ACGTGCTTCCCAGACCGGGCGTGCTTTCCAACCCTATCGTGCCGCCCATCACCTCGACGAGCCGCTTCGAGGTGACCAGGCCAAGCCCGATCCCGGAGATGCCCCTCTCTTCCGCGTCCAGGCGCTCAAACGCGCCGAAGAGGCTGCCCATCGCTTCGGGCCGGATCCCGGGCCCGGTGTCGGCGACGGTGATCCGTAGCCGCTCCCCCAGCGCCGGGGCACCGGCGATCCGCGGCCGCCCTCCCGGCGCCTGGGTGCACGCGACGGTCGCCGACCCCTCAGGCCGGTTGAATGTGACGGCGTTGGTGAGGAGGTGGTGCAGGACCTGCTTGAGGCGCTGCTTGTCGGCCAGAACGCAGCGGGCCTCGTCCTCCGCGACGGCGTCCACGAGCGAGACGTGCTGCTGCGCGGCCAGCGGGCGGACGAGGTCGAGGGCTTCCTCCACAACCTCCCGCACGGCCACCGGCTCCAGCGACAGCGCAACGCTGCCAGCGTCCATGCGGTTGACCTCCAGCGCCGCGTCAATCAACCTCAGCAGGCGGCGGCCGGCGCGTACGATCTCGCCCGTGTGGGCCCGCTGTTCGGTCGTGAGCCCGTTCATCTCCATGAGCTGCGCGAATCCCAGGATGGCGTTCATGGGCGTACGCAACTCGTGGCTCATCCGGGAGAGCAGCCGGCTCCTGGCCCGGCCGGCCTCCTCGGCCTCGCCCCTCGCCCGCTCGGCCTCCTCCCGGGCCTGGCGCAGGATCTCCATCGCATCCCTGCGCTTGGTGATGTCAATCCAGTAGCCGACGATCTCCTGTGGGGCTCCCGCGTCATCGCGGATAAGCACCATCTCGTCGTACACCCACCGGTAGCTGCCGTCCTTGTGGGCGAAGCGGTACTCATGGGCGTGGCGGCCTGTCTCGAAGAGGCGAGATAGATCGGTGAAGATGCGCGGGGCGTCCTCGGGGTGGATGTGCCTGGCCCAGAAGCCAGGTTCCTGGAGGAACTCGACGCAATCGTGCCCGACCAGGGCCTTTACCTTCTCGCTGATGAACGTCGCCGCGTAGTCGCCGTGGGCTCTGGCCGTGTAGATCACCGCGGGGCTCGCAGAAACCAGGAACCTGAACTTGGCCTCTGACTCGCGAAGGCCCCGATCGGTCTCCCCCAGCAGGGCCGCGGCCTCATCCAGGCTCTGTGCCGTCAACCCGATCTCGTCACTGAGCGGAGGGACAGGCAGCAGGGGGAGGCGCTGCGCCAGACGCCGGGTGTTCTCCTGAAGACGCCGGGTTCGGTGGACAATGCCTGCCGCCAGGAGGAACGCCAACGGGATCCCGCCCCCGACGCCGGCTACAAGGCTGGCCAGCACGACCCCCGAGGCGATGCGGAGTGTCCGATCGAGCCGCGCCCTGTGCGCGATTAGCTCCTCATTCTCGTCGCGCTCCCAGGCCCAAAGGTAGTCGCGGATCGCGTCCATCCCTGCATGGATCTCCGCCAGGAGTCCGGGCGGGCCAGGCAACCGCCCCGCGGCCATGAGCCGATCCAGGCGCGTGAACTGCTCGGTGACCATGGTCCTGAGCCCGGCGACCCGCGGCAGGTCGTCCTGCTCCAGCCGCTCCAGGCGCGCGATGGCGCCGCGGACCGCCTCCCTCGCCTCGCGGTGATGGACAAACGACGCTGCCTCGCCGGTCAGGAGGTGGGTGAGGATGGCAGAGTGGGCGTGGTCCACCTGCCCCAGGGCGCCCGTGATCTCGTGGCGCACCAGGATCGCCTGTCGCACCGCGGCCTCGGCCTGCCCCAGCCCCCGCAGGGTCAGCGAGAAGGCGAGCAGGGAGCCCAGGAGCGCGGCAGCCGGAATTCCGATGACCAGCAGGCCTTTGGTGATTGGGGATCGGTTCTGGACCCACCGGACCAGCCGTCTCATCGGCACCGAACCTCAGGTCTCCGGGCGACCGTTGCCCGTCAAGTTGCTGCCCATCAACTCGTCAATGACCTCGAGGAACTGCGCCACGTCCAGCGGCTTCGTCAGGTACCGGCGCGCCCCGGCTGCCAGCAGCCGCTTGATGTGGCTGCTGTGCGCCGTGGCAGAGAGGATCACCACCGGGATCCCGCGTGTCCTGGGGTCTTCCAGCAGCCTGGCGAGGACCTCGTCGCCCTCGATGTCCGGCAGGTGGAGGTCGAGCATGATCAGCCTGGGTCGGTGCTCCCTGGCCAGGTCAAGCCCCAGCCGGCCCTGCATCGCGGTGATGAGCCTGACGCCCGGCCGCCTGTTCATGATGCGCTCCACCAGCCTGACGTTGGAGAGGTTGTCCTCGATGTAGAGCACGGCAGGCCGCTCCGCCCCCGCCCGCGCCCCGGCGGACTGCGCCCCGGCTGCCTGTGACCGGGGCTGGCGCTCCCGAACCCCGCCCACCTCCTCGGCTGGACCGGCGGCTGAGGGCAACTCTACCCAGAACTCGCTGCCGCGGCCCGGCGTGCTCTCTACGCCGATGGCGCCCGCCATCGCCTCGATCAGCCGCTTTGACAGCGCCAGTCCCAATCCGGTGCCCTCGATCCCGGCAGCCTCCGCACCCAGCCGCTCGAACGGCGTGAACAGGTGGGGCAGGCGCTCGGCCGGGATGCCCGGGCCCGTGTCGGCGACCGTGATACGCAGCCGGCCGGGCTCCCCCTGCCCACACGCGATGACCGCGCGCCCCCCTCTGGGTGTGAACTTGATCGCGTTGGAGAGAAGGTTCAGCAGGACCTGCTTGAGGCGCTGGAGGTCGGCCAGGACGTGCTGATCGCCGACCTGCGCCGTGTCATCGTGCAACACGATCCCTGCCTCGAAGGCCGCGGGCTCCATCAGGCCCACGCACTCGCCGACCAGCCGGGCCAGGGGCACCGGCTCCGGCGAGAGCGAGAGCCGTCCCGCCTCGATGCGCGCGATGTCCAGCACCTCGTTGATGAGGTCGAGCAGGTGCCGCCCTGCCCTGAGGATGTGCGCGGTGGCTTCGCGCTGGCCCGGGGACAGGGTATCCATTTCGAGGAGCTGCGCGAAGCCCAGGATGGCGTTGAGCGGCGTGCGCAGTTCGTGGCTCATGCGCGAGAGGAACTCGCTCTTGGCCTGGTTGGCGCGCTCCGCTGATTCCCTGGCCAACCGGGCCTCTTCCGCCGCCTTGCGCTCTGTGATGTCCTCGACCATGGACAGAACCCCCAGGACGGCGCCGTCGCTGCTCCTAAGCGGCACGTTCGACCAACTGCAGAGGATCCTGCGGTCGTCCCTGGTCAGGTTCTCGTTCACGCTGTCGGCGCCGGTATCGCCCTCCAGCAGGGCGCGCCAGACGACATCCACATGCGGCTGCGCCTCGGCCGGCACTATCAGCCCGTACGGGCGCTTTCCGAGCGCCTCTTCCTGAGCGAAGCCGAAGATCCGCTCCGCTGCTGGGTTCCACGAGACGACGCGGAAGTCGGGGCTCCAAACGATACAACCTACAGGCATCCGTTCAATTTGCAGCCGGAGGCGCGCCTCGCTCTCGCGCAATGCCTCCTCCGCACGCCGGGCCTCGGCTGCCCTCGCCTGAAGCGCCGCGTCCATCGCGTTGAACTCGCGCGCCAGGTCGCCCAGCTCGTCGCCGCGCATCTCCGGCAGGTGCTCGTGACGCTCGCCTCCGCCGATGCGGATGGCGCCGGCCCGCAGCGACCTGAGCGGCCCGGTAAGGACGCGCGCCAGCCCCAGCCCCAGCGCCGACGCGACCATCAGCGTCAGGGCACCCAGGAGCAGCAGCGCCCGGCCCAGGGCGGCCGGCCGGGCGAACGCCTCGGCCTGATCCACCTTGACCACCAGGCACATCTGCCGGTCGGGCAGCCAGCGGTAGGCGGTCACCACCGGCACGCCCCTGTAGTCTGTTGCGAGCATGGAACCGCTGCCGCCTGCCAGGCAGCGCCTGACGTGCTCGGTGTGCACGCCGAGCCGGAGTACAGCGGGATCGGCAATTAAGCGCGGCTGAGTGACGAACAGGTTCGATGAGTTCACCAGATAGGCGTCGTCGCTGTGGCGCAGACCGCTGCGACGGAGGATGACGGCGTTCATCTCCTCCAGGTCCAGATGGCCGGCCAGGACCCCGAGCAGCCGCCCGGTCTGCGACCGGACCGGCGCGGCAGCGGTCATCGCCAGGCCACGGACGTGAAACGAGTAGTACGGATTCTGGACGCATGGACCTTTCTTGCCGAGCGTGAAGTAAGGGAGGTCAGCCCTGAACTTGCCCTCTTCGAGGGCATCGGTGGCTGCGATGACCTTCCCCTCATCGGGCTCCATGGCGAACACGACGAGGAACGCGCGCCCGGGCCCGGCGTGCGTTCGGAGTTCCCCAACCAGGCGGGCGTGCGCGGCCCGCGATGCCGAGGAACCCTGGGGGGCCGTGATCAGGGCCGCGAGATGATCGGACGCCGTCGGCGAGGCGGCCAGTGCGGCAATGTCGGCCCGACTTCCCGCGATCCAGGCCTCGATCGCGGACTGCTTCTCGATAGCGGTGGCCGACAGCTCTACCATGGTGGCATCGAACAGCGCGGTGCGAGCGTCCCGGTACCCGAGTGCGCCCATCGCAGCCAAGAGCACCGCGGCGAATGCGGCGAAGGTCAGCGCGAGCTTGGGGGTCAGGCCGAGGCGGATCTTCACCGGTAGATCCCCTCCAGAAATTGGAGGGTGTAGGCCTGCGTGGGATCCACTGGCTTCGCCAGCACACCGTACCGCTGCAGGATCGCCGCCATCTCTGCCCACACTGCGGGCTGCATCCAACCGATGTGATCCTCGCCGGTATGGACCAGGGGCAGGCTGGCCAGCATCTGCGCCGTCTCGAACCCGACGTCCGCGTCCGGCTTGTATTTCGCCACCAGCGGCGCGGCCTCGCCCGCGTTCTGGGCCGCGAACGCCCAGCCCTTTAGCGTGGCGCGCAGGAAGCGCCCTACCAGGTCGGGGTTCGCGGCGATGAGATGCTCGAGCGGCACCGTGCCGACGCTGCCGGGGACGGAAACCCAGCGCGGGCGGTTGCTCGGC
>DYHL01000012.1:0-7038 GCA_020724185.1 Candidatus Nitrosymbiomonas sp.
GTGCGCGCGATATGCGGCCTGCCGTTGGGCACAACCCGTCTGCTGGCGCCGGCTGCGATGGTGAACCTGCTAGGCGACCGGCAGGGCCCGGTCCGGCTGGTTGGGGTCGAGGAAGCCCTGGCCTTGCCTGGGGTTTCCCTGCACCTCTACGGGAAAACCGAGGCGTGGCCGCGCCGCAAGATGGGCCATGTCACCGCGCTGGGCGAGACCGCCGGCGAGGCGCTGGCCCTGGCGCGCCGCGCGGCTGCGATGCTCCGGTGGGAGCCGGAGCCTGCGCCGGCGCTCCCCTAGCCGTGCCGGCGCGGATCCTGACGCTCGCCCCTCACGCGCCCGACCCCGCGGCCATCCGCGAGGCGGCCGCAGTGCTATCTGGCGGCGGCCTGGTGGCATTCCCCACCGAGACGGTCTACGGCCTGGGCGCGGATGCTCTGAACCCCAGTGCGGTCGAGCGCATCTACGCGGCGAAGGGCCGCCCGGTGGACAATCCGATCATCGTCCACATCGCCGAGGCCGAGGCGCTGGGCAGGTTCGTTACCGACATACCGCCCGTGGCGCAGGTGCTGATCGCGCACTGCTGGCCTGGGCCGCTGACACTGGTACTGCCCGCCGCGGCGGTCGTGCCTTCCGTGACCAGAGGCGGACTGCCGACGGTTGCGGTACGGATGCCCGCTCACCCGGTGGCGCTAGCCCTTATCCGCGCCGCCGGATGCCCGGTGGCCGCGCCCAGCGCCAACAGGTCGGGCCGGCCCAGCCCGACCACGGCGCAGCACGTGCTTGCCGATCTGGGTGGATCGGTTGAACTTGTACTCGACGGAGGTCCGACGCCGGTGGGAGTGGAGTCCACGGTGCTCGACCTCACCAGCGATCCGCCTGTGCTCCTGCGGCCGGGCGGAGTGTCCCTCGAACAACTCGTGGCGATCGTCGGCCAGGTGACCGTTCCCGCGCCGGGTGCCGCCGCACCAAGTACCACCGCGCCCGAGTTGCAGGCTGCGCTGGCGCGCTCCCCTGGCACGCGCTACCGCCACTACGCGCCACGGGCAAAGGTAGTGCTGGTGGAGGTCCCGCCGGAGGAAGCCGGTGCCGCGCCATCCGCAGCCGCGCTTTCCGCGGCGGTTCACCGGCTCTGGGACCAGGGGCTGCGTGTTGGCGCCATGGTGACCGCCGAGGCCGCTTTCCAGGTGCCACTGGGTGCAGTCGTGCGGGTGATGGGGCCACGCGGCGATCCGGCGGCCGTCGCTGCCAGTCTCTTTGCCCTTCTCCGCGAACTGGACGACGCCGGCCTCGATGCCATCGTGGTGGAAGGGATCCCCGAGCAGGGATTGGGCCGGGCGGTGATGGACCGGCTGCGACGGGCAGCAGGCCAGGGCGGGGAAGTGGTATAATGAGGGTGCTTGGTCGTAGCCGCAGCCAGAATGTGGGGGCGACAGGTTTCGACTGGGTGGGAAGCAGCAGAGCTGCGAGCCGAGGTGGTCAGGTCCTCGTTAATCAACTGGCAGGCGCATAAACGCCAACACACAGTACGCACTCGCCGCTTAAATAGCGTCGACGCTCACCTGGTAGGGCCGGCGGCCCGGGATGAGCGCCACAAGCCGGCTACCGTCGGGCGTCCTGGCCCGGGACGCGTGACGGGAAACCCAACGGGCTGGCTGTTCGGGCATCCGGTCTGCGGGAGGCCCGGACGGCGAGAAACAAAGCGCGGACTACGCTCGTAGACGCTCCGCCCTCATCCACTCAGGACGCGGGTTCGATTCCCGCCGCCTCCACCATTAACCTCCGCGCCCCGCAAGACAACCCTCAGCGCTATTGCCCCGCGGGCGTCCTCCCCGCACGCTCCGCATCCACATTCCGTGCGAGGCATACATACGACGTCCTCCTGCCACGCATGGCTATTGGCGCGCCTGGGAGTCTGCTTGCGGATAGGGCGATTACCCGATAGCCGGGCGGCCATGAGAGAGTCTAAGTAGAGTTTGGATGCAGAAATCGGAATATCCAGGCCATCGGGACAGCTCAATGCCGCTACGCTTCGCGCAGGAAGCAAACGTGCTCCGAACGCTCGCCCACCCTGTGCGGCTGGGAATCCTGGCGCACCTTCGCCACAGACCGGCATGCGTCTGCCACCTCACCGCGGCCCTGGGCCGTCCTCAAGCGTACATCTCACAGCAACTGGCGATCCTCCGGGACACCGGGCTCATCGAGGGCCAAAGAGACGGCGCGTACATCTACTACGAGCTGCGCGACTACAGTGTCATGGCGATGGTGGACCTTGCCAGCAGGCTCCTGGGACGCACATCTGCCGCTTTTCCCCCGGTGGTCGAGAGGATCGAGGGCTGCGAGTGCCCCCGGTGCAGCAAGGACTCGCTGCCGATGAAGGGGGCCGCTCGATGATCGTACCCCTGCTGATCGCGGGCCTTCAGGCGCTGAAGGAATACATCGCCCTGCACGTGCTGACCTGCCTGATCCCGGCATTCCTGCTGGCCGGCGCCATCGTTGCCTTCATCTCGAAGGAAGCCATCATGCAGCGCCTCGGGGCCGCCGCGTCCAAGCCCGCCAGCTTCTCCACCGCAGCCGGCGCCAGCTTCTTCCTGGCAGCCTGCTCGTGCACCGTGATTCCGGTGTCCAGTGGGCTCTACTACGGGGGTGCCGGGATTGGCGCGGCGTTCGTCTTGCTGTGGGTCGCCCCGGCGTCCAACCTGCTTTCCCTGATCTATACCGGGAGCATCCTGGGCGCCGAGATGGCCTGGGTCCGCGTTCTCACAGCGCTGGCCATGGCCTTAGTCGTCGGATGGGTGATGACACTGGCCTTCCAGCGAGAGGAGAGCCAGCGGATGAACGCGCAGTCCACCGGCCCCAAGTCCCGGATCCTCAGCGGCGCTGATCTCACCCTCCTGGGATTGCTCGTCGTCTCGCTGCTGGCCCCCAACTACCTGGTCCGCGGAGGCCCGTACATCCAGAAGGTACTGGTCTGGGCGGTCGCGACCGCGCTGGTGGCCGCTTACGCCAAGTGGCGAAAGACCGACGACGAAATCCGCCGCTGGCTCACAGAGACGTGGTGGTTCGTCCGCATCATCTTCCCCCTGCTGCTGCTGGGCGTGTTCATCGTGGGAGTGATCGGCGCGGCGCTTCCGCGCGCTTGGATCGAATCGTACCTCGGCGGCTCAGGACTCCTGGCGTCCTTCCTGGCCACCCTGCTGGGCAGCGTCAGCTATTTTGCGACCATGACCGAGGCGCCGTTCGTGCACACGCTGCTCGGGCTCGGTATGGGCAAGGGGCCTGCCCTGGCCCTGCTGCTTACGGGGCCCGGGCTCAGCCTGCCCAACTGGCTGGCGATCGGGCGCGTGTTTGGGGCAAAGAAGGCCGCCGTCTATGTGGGCACGATTATCGTCCTGGGCACTATCGGCGGCTCGTTCGCCGGGACGTTCATTCTCAAGTAGAGGAGGCGATATCGTGATTACCGTCGAGGTCTTCGGCCCGGGGTGCCAGAAGTGTCAGGCCGCCGAGGCCGTGGTTCGCCAAGCGCTGCAGATGCTTGATCTTCAGGCCGCAGTTACCCATGTCCGCGACCCCAAGGAGATGGCCAAACAAGGCGTGATGTTCACACCGGCTATTCGGATCAACGGCGAGGTGAAGTGCACCGGACGCGTGCCCGAGGTCCGCGAGGTCACATCCTGGCTGGCCACAGCGGCCGCGGCTGAGGAGGCCTAGGTCGGTGCAAGACAACCAGACAAGGGGGACAGTGCGCGCAATCCGGGACGAACCTTCCCGGGCGAAGAAGGCGCTGGGCCCGTTCGAACGCTACCTGAGCCTCTGGGTCGCCGCCTGCATGGTGGTCGGCGTGCTGATCGGGAAAGCCCTGCCAGGCCTGACCGAGGGGATGCGGCGCCTGGAGTTCGGCGAGGGCAGCCAGATCAACGTGCCCATCGCCGTGCTCATCTGGCTGATGATCACCCCCATGATGATGAAGGTGGACCTTGCCTCCATCCGGAATGTCGGGAGGCGCCCACGCGGGCTCTTCGTAACACTCTTCGTCAACTGGCTGGTCAAGCCGTTCTCGATGGCGCTGATTGCCTGGTATTTCTTCCGTCATGTCTTAGCCGCCTGGATCGCTCCGGCCGAGGCCGACCAGTACATCGCCGGGGCCATCATCCTGGCCGCGGCCCCGTGCACCGCCATGGTGTTTGTGTGGAGTTATCTCACCGACGGCGATCCGGCGTACACGCTCATGCAGGTGTCGGTGAACGACCTGCTCATGCTCCTCCTCTTCGCGCCCATCGTGCGCTTCCTGGTCAGCGGCGCCGCTTCCCTGGAGATCCCGTTCCATGTGCTGCTCTATTCGGTCGCGATCTTCATCGTGGTGCCCCTGTCCATAGGGGTCGGCTTGAGGAGCTGGTTCATCAGGCGGCGGGGTGCGGTGTGGTTCACGGACACGCTGCTGCCGCGCTTCGCTCCGGTCAGCATGGGGGCGCTGCTGGCGACGCTGGTGCTCATCTTCGCGTTCCAGGCCGACAACATCACCAGCAAGAGTCTGCACGTGTTCCTGATTGCGATCCCTATCCTCATTCAGGTCTACTTCAACTCGTCGCTGACGTACGGGCTGATGCGATTGTTCCGGGTCAGGCACGCGGTCGCAGCACCGGGCGCGCTGATCGGGGCCAGCAACTTCTTCGAGCTCGCCGTCGCCACGTCCATCGCCCTGTTCGGCCCCGGGTCTGGAGCTGCACTGGCCACGGTAGTCGGGGTCCTGATCGAGGTGCCGGTGATGCTTTCGGTGTGCTCGGTGTGCAACCGCACCCGGCACTGGTTTCCCGTTGTTGAGGGGGCCGGCTAGGATTGGTCTCTGCGCAATGCGGGAATGTTGTACGTCTGACCCCGCCGCCTATTCCAGCGGGTGGCGCCAGCGCAAGCCGGGGGACCGAGCATAGTCCCTGTCCGTGGTGATCCACTCCGTCCCTGATTCAATCGCGAGTGCGGCCAGATACCCGTCGGAGATGAGATTCCCGCGCGCTTGAGCGGTCCGGCACAGCCGCGTGAAGATCTCCCAATAACGGGGGCCAGGCGAGATCATCACGCAGTTTGGGCGATCGCGGATCTCCGCGACAAACGCCATCGCCGTGTCCAACGGCGACGGATCACGGAAGACCCGTGGATGCGTGACCACGCGCAGGAATCCGGACAACACCAGGTCGGACACGCCGTATGCCGCGTCGCCGTTGAGCACCCCGGTCAGCCAGTTACGGTAGCGCTCATGTCCGGCCATGTCAGGCCGGTGCGCGTAAACTAGGACGTTGATGTCGGGGAGGATCAGCGGTCGGACTCCATGATATCGAGGAGCGCCGCGGTGTCGTCGAGATCGACGCCCGGCAGCAACCCCCCGGTCCCGTAGGTCGTCAGCCGCACCTGTTGGGTTGGCCGCCGCTTGCGGCGCCGGGCAAGACGCTCCCGCAACGCGTCCTCAATCAGCGACGTGACGGTGGTGCGTCGCTCGGCGGCAAGCTTCTTGACCTCCGCAAGCAGGTCATCTGGCAGATAGATCGTCGTCCTTATACATCAAAACGTATAGTTGTAACACTTTGATGTCAAGGCTGCGGAGATCCCCTCGGAGTCCAAGCATCTCACGGGTGCTTACCGGCATTGCGGGCGGCCACGAGCACCTCTGGCACCTCCCGTTCTCAAGACGCCAGCTGATGGTGTAGGCGGCCGGCGTTCCCGCGTGGAAGCCCATCTGCTGCAGGCCTGGCGCGATGAGTCTGTGGTTGGCGGTATCGAGGGCTTGAAGGGCAAGCCCCTGGCGCTGGAAGGCCTCCGCCTGAGGGAGGCCGAGCGTAAGATCGGCGAGCTGATGACGGAAACCGAGGTCCTCCGGGCGGTGGTCTGAGGCAGGGGGCTCCAAATCCCGCCCAGGAAGCCGTCGAGTTGAGCGAGGAGACGGGGGTGCCGCGGGGCGCCAGGATGCTTGTCGGTGATGAGGCGCTACTGGCGATGATCCGAGACGTGATCCGGGAGACGCCGTTCGCCGGAGAAGGACATCGGAAGGTTACGGCCCACCTGAGGCGCGAGCGGGAGGTGTCGAAGCCACGCAAGCGCCTTGGCCACGGCTTTGCCGGTTACGCCGAGCCTCCTCACGATCGCCGAGAGGCTCAGGCCAAGTTGCCGGAGGTGTAGAGCCTTGCACGCGATGCGCTCATAGGCTGGGGGAGCGGCCGTGTCCACCACGGCTGCCTCGAGGGACAACTCCGCCACGGTTCGAATTCCTTGTGTCCCGGTCCACCAACAGCCTTTCAGGCAGGACACGGGTTTCAGCCCACGTCCTCTCGCTGCGGTCACACCCCGGCGTTCTGCGAACCGGGTAGGAAGAGCGTGGAGGTGGGTCGAAGTTGTGACAGGGGCTGTCCGGTTGCCCACCGGGCAGGTCCTGAAACGAGTGTCCGGACAAGGAGGGAGAATTGATGAAGATGCGTTGGCGGATCGTGATGCTCGCCCTGGCGGGTATGGTTGCCCTGCTCCTACCTGGAATGCCGCAGTTTGCCGGCGCGCAGGCTGCGACCACGCTGATCCAGGGACTGGGGGAGGAGCCCGACAACCTGGATCCGCAGCGGACGACCCGGTTCCACTCACTGGTCGTCCTGAGCTATGTGGCCGAACCGCTGTTCACGCTGGACAAGAACTACAAGGTGGTTCCTCTGCTCGCGCAGTCACACGAGTGGTCTGCTGACAGGAAGACCCTCAAGGTCACGCTTAAGCCCGAACTCTTCTTCCACAACGGCGCCCCCGTGACCTCGGCTGATGTCAAGGCGAGCTTCGAACGGTACATCACCGTGTCGCCGCTGTCTTCGTATATGCGGCCGCGCACAGGCGGGATAACCAGCATGGACACTCCGGATGCGCGCACGGTCATCTTCCGCTTCGCCCAACCCAAACCCCTGGCGCTAATCTCCGACCTGGCCGATGCGCACACCGGTATCCTACCGGCATCCCTCATAGCCAACACGCCATCGGCGGACATCGGCATCAGGGCCCTGATTGGGACAGGACCTTACGTCT
>DYHL01000012.1:7048-21170 GCA_020724185.1 Candidatus Nitrosymbiomonas sp.
CCATGTCGGCAGATCGCGTTGCTGGAAGGAGGACCTTACGTCTTCAAGGAGTGGGTGCCGGGCGATCGGATTGTCATGGAGCGCTTCGACCGGTACCGGTGGGGTCCAGCCTTCTCGCCGAACCGTGGACCAGCCCACTTCCAGCGACTGGTCTTCAGGGTCGTACCTGAGGACGCGACGATGACGGCGGAGGTGGCCGCCGGCAACGTGGACCTGACGTTCGACGTTACGCCGTCCGGCCTGCAGCAGCTCCGGGCCAACCCAAATGTGATCGTCATGCAGGCTCCCTCATACAGCGTTCAGTATCTCGTCCTGAACATGGAGCGATGGTTCTTCCAGAGCACGAAGGTGCGCCAGGCAATAGCGCACAGCATAGACAAGGAAGCCATCGCGCGGGCTGCTTGGCTGGGCGTCGGCCGACCTGTGGAAGGCCTCATCAGCGAGGCGACCATTGGGTTCTGGCCGGGAGTGAAGAACTACGCCTACACGTACAACGTTGAGCGGGCCAAACAGCTCTTTGCCGAAGCCGGGTGGAGAGCCGGGCCAGACGGCATCCTGCGCCGGGACGGCGAACGCTTCGAGGTCACGCTGGTCACCTTCTCGAACATTGACCAATGGCGCCGCGCCGGGATCATCGTGCAGAGCCAGCTCCGGCAAGTCGGGATTGACGTCAAGGTGGAGACGGCCGAGGTGGGAGCAGCCTACGACCGCGCTCGGGCCGGAACCTTCGATGTCGGGATCTTCCGCAACACGTGGTGGTTAGGGCAGCCCTACCTGAACTTCCTGACCCACTCCGTAAACATCCCTGTCAGCAACTTCTCGCGGTGGGCCAACAGTGAGCTTGACAAGCTGCTGGAGACAGCAGGGGCGGCCATTGATGACGACGAGCGCGAGCAGGCGCTCAACCGCGTGCAGCGTATAGTAGTTGAGTCCGCGGTCTGGGTTCCGCTGGTCTCCAACACGAGCCTGCTGGCTGCGAAGAAGTCAGTGGGCGGCCTGGAGGTGCTGGCGTCGCATCCCTGGTGGCCTCCTCACCTGAGGGCGCTCGCTCTTACGAGGAAGTAGGCTCGACGAGGCCGGCATGACCCGGTACGTCCTGCACCGGCTGCTGGCCCTGATTCCCGTCGTTATCGGGGTCACCCTTGTCGTCTTCAGTCTCCTGCACCTGACGGGTGACCCCGTTCGACTGCTCTTCGGCCTCACCGTGCCTGAGGAGATCGTCCAGCAGCGCCGCGAAGAGCTGGGATTTGACCGCCCCGTGGCAGTCCAGTACCTGCGGTGGCTGGGGCGGGCAGTGCGCGGCGATCTGGGGATGTCCATTACCACCGGTGACCACGTCGTTGCGATGATCCGCCCGCGCATTGGCGCGACGCTGGAACTGACCGTCCTCGCTCTGCTCGTGACCCTGGCGGTAAGTCTGCCCGCCGGTGTGATCTCGGCGGTCCGCAGGAACACCGCCGTGGACAACCTGTCCAGGGTCGCGGCACTCTTCTGGGTGTCAATGCCCACCTTCTGGCTGGGCCTGCTGTTCATCATGGTCTTCGGGGTCTGGCTCGGGGTGCTGCCGATCTCCGGACGGGCTGGCGACGTCTGGACGCTGGAGGGGCTACGCAGCCGCGTGCTGCCGGTGCTGACCCTGGGCCTGCCGCCCGCGGCCCTGTTCACGCGTCTCACCCGGTCCAGCATGCTGGAGATCATCGGCGAGGAGTACATCCGGACGGCACGCAGCAAGGGGTTGGCCGAACGGGTCGTCGTAGTCCGCCACGCCCTGCGGAACGCGCTGATCCCGATTCTCACCTTGATCGGGCTGCGGCTTCCATGGCTGTTCGGCGGCGCAGTGATCACCGAGACGGTCTTCGCCTGGCCCGGCATGGGGCGGCTGTTGGTGGACGCGGTCATGAAGCGCGACTACCCCGTCGTGCAGGGCATCGTGGTGGCGATGGCCCTTCTGGTCGTCGCCAGTAGCCTGCTGGTGGACCTGCTCTACGCTGTGGTTGACCCGCGCATCCGGTATGAGTAGGATGCGGCCCGCTCTACTTGCCTCGCCGACCGTTTGGACCCTGCGGCGGCTGTGGCGTAACCGCCTCATGCTCGTGGGCGCGGTGCTGGTGCTGGCCGTGGCGGTGGCCGCGCTGCTGGCGGGCCACCTCGCGCCGTACGATCCGATCGCGCTCGACATCGAAGCCCTGTTGACCCCACCCGGAGCGAAGCACCTGTTTGGTACCGACGAACTCGGGCGTGACATCTTCAGCCGGGTGATCTATGGGACGCGCTTCGCGCTACTCATCGGCGTGGCGGTTGTGCTCATCGAGGCGGTCATCGGCATCGTGTTTGGTGCCTGCGCCGCCTACTTCGGCGGCTGGCTGGACACCCTGCTGATGCGCCTGGTGGACATCATGCTCGCTATCCCGACGCTGGTGCTGGCGCTGGCGATCGCCGGCGTCCTGGGCGGCGGGCTCGGCAACATGATCCTGGCCATCGGCATCACCGGGTGGAGGGAGTTCGCCCGCCTGATCCGGGGGCAGGTTCTGGTGATCAGGACATCCACGTACGTGGAGGCTGCCAGGGCCATGGGAGCCGGGGACGCCCGGATCCTGGGTCATCACATCCTGCCCAACGCGCTGGGCACTGTGGTCGTCTACACCTCGCTGGAGATGCCTGCGGCGTTGCTGTGGGCTGCCTCGCTGAGCTTCCTGGGGCTCGGCGCCCAGCCGCCGACTCCTGAGTGGGGCGCGATGATCGCCGAAGGGCGGGGGTTCGTGGGCCAGGCCTGGTGGGTGTCAACATTCCCAGGGCTTGCCATCATGACGACCGTGCTGGGGTTCAACTTCCTGGGTGATGGGCTGCGCGACCTGCTCGACCCGCGCACGGCGAGGGGTCTGTAGGTCAGGCAGGGACGCGGGGGCCGCATGGGTACGACGGTGCACAGGCTGATAGACCAGGTGGCACGGGACGGTGACGATATCGTCGCGCTGGCCCAGCGGTTGATCCGCATTCCAACCGAGAACCCTCCAGGAGAGGTGACGGCCGCCGCGGCCTTCGTGGCTGAGACCCTTGAAGGATGGGGAATCCGGCCGGTCTGGCACGAGCCGTCGCCCGGCCGCGTCAACCTTGTGGCCTCGCTTGGCCCGGGCGGTGGTCGGACGCTCATTCTCAACGGGCATCTCGATGTCGTGCCAGCCGGTGACCATGCACGATGGGCGCGTCCGCCCTTCGGCGCCGAACTTGCCGACGGACTGCTCTGGGGCCGAGGCGCCGTGGACATGAAGGGCGGTGTGGCGGCGCTGCTGGGTGCGGTCAGGGCGCTGCGCAACGCAGACCTGCCCGGCCGGATCGTCCTCACCCTGGTGCCGGACGAGGAAACTGGAGGTCGGTGGGGGAGCCGCTGGCTGCTGGAGAATGCTGGTCTGGCCGGCGACGGCTGCCTGATCGCGGAGCCCTCTGGGCCAAGTGTGAGCACGATCGGACAGCGGGGGGCGCTGTGGTTGCGTCTCTCGGCCTCAGGAGTGCCGGCACACGGCAGCTTGAGCCCGTATGTCGGCAGGAACGCCGTGATCGAGATGATCGGTGTCTTGCCCGGCATCCTGCACGTGGCTGGGCGTCGTGGGGCGTTCCCAGAAGAGCTGCAGGGCATCCTCGCGGAGTCTAAGGCGTGGATGGCCTCGCTGGCCGGCGAGGCCGCGACCGCCGCCCTCGACCATGTGACCGTCAACGTCGGCGTCCTGCGCGGCGGGACCAAGGTCAACGTTGTCCCTGACCAGGCCATGGCCGAGATTGACATACGCGTGCCGATCGGCTGCTCTGCGGCCGGCCTGCGGCAGGAGATCGAGGCGTTGCTGGCAGGGACCGGGGTGTCCGTTGAGGCGCTGGACTTCTCCGAGCCCAACTACACCATGCCTGATGCGCGCGTCGCTAGGGCCCTGGCTGCCGGCGTCACCGCGGTGCTGGGCGTGCCGCCCGCGTTCCTGCTGCAGTGGGCCACCAGCGACGCGCGTCACTTCAGGGCTGCAGGAATCCCTGTAGTGCAGTACGGTCCGTCTGGCCAGGGCATCCATGGGTTCAACGAGGCCGTTCCGGTCGAGCACCTGGTCCGCTGCGCGCAGGTCTACGCGGCTACCGCACTTGCCTTCTTCGACCTCTGAGACAGATGCCGTTGCGCGCTTACGCGATCACAGGGAGGTTGGTGCATCGTGACCGAGTCAGTGCGAAAGATTGACGCATTCCTATCCGAGGGACTGGATGGCTACATAGCCGAGACGGCCCGGCTCTGCGCGCAGCCAAGCATCTCGGCGCAGGGCATCGGGCTTCCTGAGTGCGCGGGCCTTGTGGCAGGGCTCCTCGAACAGCGGGGATTCCAGGTCTGGCGCATTCCCACCGCGGGCGCTCCCGTGGTGGTGGGCCGGCTGCAGGGGCGATCGCCAAGGACACTGCTCTTCTACAACCATTACGACGTTCAACCGCCAGAGCCGCTGGACCTCTGGACCTCTCCTCCGTTTGAGCCCGTTGTGCGCGACGGGGCCCTCTACGCCCGCGGTGCCAAGGACGACAAGGGAGAGTTCGTGGCGCGCCTGGCCGCGGTGGACGCGGTGCGCGCGGCGCACGGCGGGATTCCGCCATGCGGCGTGCTGTTTGTGGTGGAGGGGCAGGAGGAGATCGGGAGCCCGCACATCGCGCAGTTCGTCCAGGATCACAAGGACCTACTCTCCTGCCACGGCGCGGTCTGGGAAGAGGGAGGAACCGACGCCGATGGGCGGCCGCAAGTCTCGCTGGGTAGGCGCGGGGTTCTGGAGGTCGATCTGAGCGTCGAGACCATGCGGGTGGATGCTCACTCCGGGCAGGCCGATGTACTTCCCAACGCCGCCTGGCGGCTGCTGCGCGCGCTGGCGAGTCTGAAGGGAACTGACGAGCGCATCCGCATACCGGGTTTCTATAATGACGTCCAGCCGCCGTCTCCGAGGGACATCGCGATGCTCGATGCGCTGCCGGATTACGAACCTCACCTGCGGGCCACCTACGGCGTGAGGGAGTTCGTCCTGGGCCGGTCGGGCCGGGCCCTCAACCACGCGGTGTTTGAGCCGACCTGCAACATCCAGGGGCTGACCGCGGGGTATCAGGGTCCCGGCGCCAAGACGGTCATACCAGCGCGCGCGAAGGCCAAGCTCGACTTCCGCCTGCTGCCCGACCAGGATCCGGACGACATCTTTGCCCGGCTGAAGCGTCACCTTGACGCAGAGAGGTTCGGCGATGTCGAGGTTACATGGATAGGGGCCATGTGGCCGTCCAGGGTGTCGGTGGACGATCCGCTCGTGGCCCTGACCGCGCGGACCGGCGAAGAGGTATACGGGCTGCCCGGTCTGCTTCTACCCCTGGGTGGTGGGAGCAGCCCCTTCTACGCCTTTGCCAAACCGCTGGGGATTCCGGTGGTGACCGCGGGCGTGGGCTACGGCCGCAACCGCACGCATGCACCAGACGAGCACGTGCGTCTGGGCGATCTACTCAATGCGGCCCGTCACATCGCGCGGATCCTCGAAGGGTTTGGTGACCTTTAGTGCGCGGGGAGGGGATGCTTGATGGAGACGAGGCGGTTGGGCCGCAGCGGACCAGCGCTTTCGGTCATTGGCTTCGGGGCCTGGGCGATCGGCGGAGGCGGATACGCCTACGGCTGGGGCCCACAGGATGACGCGGAATCCATCGCCGCCATCCACCGGGCGTTGGCCTATGGCGTCAACTGGATTGACACGGCCCCTGTCTACGGACTCGGACACTCGGAGGAGGTCGTGGCCCGGGCACTGGCCGGAACATCCGACCGCCCGTTTGTCGCCACCAAGTGCGGCCTCGTCTGGGATGGTAACGGGAACATCCGCAATGATCTCCGGCCTGCGTCCATCCGCAGGGAGGTGGAGGCTTCGCTCCGGCGCTTGAGGGTGGACGTCATTGACCTCTACCAGTGTCACTGGCCGGATCCGGCGACACCCATCGAGGAGACATGGCAGACGATGGCAGCCCTCCAGGACGAGGGTAAGGTTCGCCACATAGGCACATCCAATTTCGACGTCCTGCTCCTGGAGCGATGCCTGGCAGTCCGGCACGTGGACTCGCTGCAGCCGCCCTACTCGCTGCTCCGGCGGGGGGTGGAGCGAGATTTGCTGCCCTTCTGTGCCAGGCGAGGTATCGGCGTCATCGCCTACAGCCCGATGGCCTCGGGAGTGCTGACCGGCCGCTTCGACCCGGTGCGGCTTGCACCGGAAGATTGGCGGCGAAACGCCGCCGATTTCCAGGGCGCTCGGCTGCGGCAAGGCCTGGCACTTGTGGATCGGTTGTGTCCCATCGCCGCAGGGTGCGGCAAGACGCTAGGACAACTGGCGATCGCCTGGGTACTCAGCCGGCCCGAGGTGACCAGCGCCATCGTAGGCGCCCGCCGGCCGGTCCAGGTTGAGGAGAACACGGGCGCGGCCGGATGGCACCTCACGGCCGAGGATTTGGCAGAGATCGAGCGCGCGAGTGCTGAGGTGTTGTGATGTCCTTGCCACCGATCGGTTTCATCGGTCCTGGCCTCATGGGGATGCCCATGGCGCGGAGCCTCCTGCGCAAGGGGTTTCGGGTCACCGTTGTGTGCCACCGCGACCTGAACGCGCCGGCGGCGCTTGCCGCGCTGGGCGCCGGGATCGTGGCCTCGCCGGTCGAACTAGACGGCCGGGTCGAGGTGGTGATCCTGATGCTGCCGACCTCGCGCGAGGTGGAGGAAGTGGTCCTTGGCGCCGGTGGGCTCGCAGGGGTCTTGCGACCTGGGCAGACCATCGTGGACATGGGGACGAGCGATCCGGCCTCCACGCGCCGCATCGCCGCGGCCCTCGCCACCCAGGGCGTCGCGTTCATTGACGCGCCGGTTACCGGTGGGGTAGGGGGCGCGGAAGCCGGAACCCTGACCATCATGGCCGGCGGTCCGGCCGAGGTGGTCGAGCGGATCCGACCCGTGCTGGCGGCCATGGGAAGCGTTGTGGTGCATGTTGGCGAGGCCGGAGCCGGTCATGTGGTGAAGCTGTTGAACAACATGATCTCGATCTCAACGACGGCGTTGATCGCCGAGGCGCTGACGCTTGCCGAGCGCTCGGGCATCACGCCGTCCACGGTCTTTGAGGTCCTCGAGCATGGGTCTGCCAATAGCGCCACGCTCCGTGGCGTGGCCGCCCGGCTCAGGGAGGGGCGATTCGCGCCCGGTTTCAAGCTGGCGCTGGCCCGCAAGGACCTGCGCCTGGCCGAGGCGCTGGCCGAGGCCGTGGGCGCACGCCTGGAGGTCACGACGGCGGCCCGCGCCGCCTACGACCGCGCCTGCGACGCGGGTATGGGGGATCTTGACGTCGCGGCGATCGCGGCGATGGAGCCCCGCAGGGACAGCGAAGAGGCGGGTTAGGTCCGGAGCAGCTTGTGTAGCGCCGAGTGATCCAGGTCGCCGTCGCCCTGGTCCACCAGGGTCTGGAAGCGCGCGGCGATGCTCTCCAGGTGCGGCAGCCGCGCGCCCACCGATGACGCCAGGCCCATGGCCAGAAGCAGATCTTTGAGATGCGTCCTGGCCTTGCCCCCGGGCGCGTAGGCACGGTTGATCATCCGCGTGCCGTGGATCTGGAGCACCCTGGAGTCCGCGAACCCTCCACGCAGGGCCTGCTGCACGGCGCCGGGGTCGAGACCGCACCTCTCGGCGAGCGTCAGCGCTTCGGCCACGGCCTCGATGGCGAGCCCCACGACGATCTGGTTGATGACCTTGGTCGTGTGGCCGGCCCCGGGCGGGCCGACGTGAACGACGTTGCCACCCAGTGCCTCGAGCACGGGACGAGCGCGCGCTACGTCTTCTGCAGATCCCCCTACCATGATGGCCAGCGTGCCCGACGCAGCGCCTTCCGGGCCGCCTGAGACCGGCGCGTCCACCCAGCCGATTCCGCGCGCCGCCAACCTCGCTGCATGCGCCACGGACCTCGTCGGGTCGGAGGATCCCATGTCGAGCACGAGACGCAAAGGAAGCAGATGCGGTTCAAGCCGGCCGAGCACCGCGTCCGTCGCGCTTGAATCCTCCAGCATGAAGAGCGAGACTTCTGCCGCGGCCGCGTCCTGGAGGTTCTGGCAGAGAGGGATGCCCGCGACCAGGTCCTCGGGTAGCCGCGATCGGTTCCATCCGCGCACATCGAACCCCTTGGAGATCAGCCGCCTGGCCATCGGTCGGCCCATGAGGCCCAGGCCCAGGATCGAGATGGTGGGAAGCATCGCGCATCAACTCCTTGTGAGACCTTCACCCACTGTAGCGCCAAGGGCACCGTAGCACCACAGTGCCGGCCGGAGGAAGAGGGCTCATCTCACCGGAATCCATGACGCATGGAACTCCTGGGCGCGGTGCCGGCGCTCGTGGCGTTCGGCGCCGCGGTTGTCGAAGCTCGACGCCACCGGCGGCATCTGGAGATCATTCCCCACCGCATCCACGTCAACGGCACGCGCGGCAAGTCAAGCGTCGTGCGCCTTGTCGTTGCGGGCTTGCGCTCCGGCGGCCTCCGCGTCGTCGGCAAGACCACGGGTTCGGCGGCCCGGGTCCTGCTGGCCGACGGTGACGAGGTTGATCACCGCGGAGGCCGGCGGCCTTCGCTGCGCGAGTACCAGCACGTGGCCGCGCTTGCATCACGCGCGGGCGCCGACGCGCTTGTGGTGGAGTGCATGGCGGTGCGCCCTGAACTGCAGCGGGTTGCCGAGCACCGGTTGATGCGCTCAACGATTGGCGTGCTCACTGGCGCCGGGCTTGACCATCTCGGCGTCATGGGCGGCTCGCTGGGCGAGATCACGGAGGCGCTTGCGAATACGATTCCTGCCGGCGGAGCGCTGGTCGTCCCGGGTTCTCCGGTGCCGCCAGCATGGGCGGAGCAGGCGGCGCAGCGCGGAACCCGCGTGCTGCCGGCGCTGCCGGAATCTGGCCCTGCGCTGCCGGGCGGCTACCTCGAGTGGCCCGAGAACCTGGCAATCGCCCTCGAGGTCTGCCAGGAGGTGGGCGTTGACCGCGCAACTGCTCTGGCAGGCATGCTCCAGGTGAGGCCTGACCCCGGAGCGTTGCGCGTCTGGCGTGTGCGTCGGTCTGGCGGCACGGACGGGCGATGCGACTTGGACCTCTGGCTGGTCGGCGCGTTCGGCGCCAACGATCCGGATTCGACCGGCCGGCTGGTCGCCCGCGTGCGCCGGCAGTTCGGCCTGACCGGCGTGCCCATGGCAAGCATCTTGAACACCAGGGCCGACCGGGGCGAGCGGACGCTGCAGTGGTGCCAGGCGCTCCTCTCGGACGAGTTCCAGGTTGACCGCCTCGTCGTCACAGGTCCACATGCCGGCGCGGCCGCACGGATACTGTGGCGTCGTGGATGGGGACGCGGACGCGTGCATGTCCACGACGGACTCTCCCCGGCGGCCATCACGCAGACCGCCGTGGAGGGCACATCAGGAGCCCTCCTGGTGGTGGGCATGGGCAACGTCGCCGGTGCCGGAGCGGCGCTGCTTGCGCACTGGTCCGAGAAGGGTGAGGGGATGACAGATGGCTGAAGCGTTGGGTACCGGCTTGGTTGTGTCGTTGCTCCTGTCCGAGTTCGTGGGGCTCTCAGCCGGTGGGCTGATAACGCCCGCGTACCTGGCCCTGCTGCTGGACCAGCCGTGGCGCCTGGCAGGAACGCTGGCCGCGGCAGGCGTCGCGTTCGGCGCCTACCGTGGGCTGGCCGGCCACCTGATTCTCTATGGGCGGCGTCGGTTTGTCGCCATGGTGCTGCTTGGCGTCGCCGCGAACTGGGCGCTCCAGGCGGCTGCTCCTGCCGCGGCGGCCACACTGGCCGTGCCCGTGGGCACGATCGGTTATGTGCTGCCCGGTCTGATCGCCAACGACTTCGAGCGGCAGGGTATTCTGGCGACCGTCGCCATGCTGGTCACAGCGACGGTGGCTGCGGCGCTGGCGGTGCGGGTTTTGGGGATCTAGTCGTGCGACGCCGCCATTCTCCGGCCGTGCTGGCCGCAATGCTGGGCCTGGCCCTGGCAGCCGGCGCCGGAAGCCGCCTGACGGTTCCGGCAAGGGACCCCGTATCCGAGGCGATGCAGAGGGCCGCGGCCCAGATGGCGCAGGGGATCGCTGTGATACGCCAGGCACGGCTCACCCGAGGCCTGGCTATCAACCCCTGGACCGATCCTAACCGGACAGGCCTGATCGGGCTTGAGTGGTCTTCCGTGACGACAACGCTCGGGTCGCTGGCTTCCAAGCGCACCAGCACCAACCCCAACCTGGCTGCAGGTCTGGTGCGCTGGCTGCACGAGGCAGGCGTGCACGAAGGCAGCGCGGTCGCGATCGGCGCCTCGGGCTCGTTCCCCGGGCTTGCGCTCGGGACCCTGGCCGCGGTGCACGCTCTGGGCGGTCGGGCGATCAGCATTACTTCGGTGGGCGCCTCCAGTTGGGGGGCCAACGAGCCCGAGTTCACCTGGCTGGACATGGAGGTAGAGCTGGAGCGCGTGGGCCTGGCCACGCGTTCGGTAGGTGCGTCGGTGGGAGGTGAGGATGATGGCGGCGCCGGCCTTGGGCCGGACGCGCGCCGCCAACTGCTCGCAGCCATTGCGCGCTCTGGGGTGCCGCTGCTCTCCGGCGTGACGCTGTCCGGCCGGGTGGCCGTTCGAATGGCTGCCTACGACGCCGCGGCCAGCGGCCAGATCGCCGTCTTCATCAACATCGGAGGGGCCGCGGCCAATACAGGGACATGCCGCGGGATGCTGGGCCTGCGCCCTGGCGTCCACCGAACCCTGCCACCCTGCAGGGGTGAACCAGGGGTGATGTGGCGGATGAGCGCGCGGGGGGTCCCGGTTCTGCACCTGCTGCACGTGGATGGGATCGCAGCGGCATTTGGACTGCCCGTTGACCCGGTGCCGCTGCCGGTGCCCGGGCACGGAGCGCCGTTTGAGCGACCGCCACGCGGGGCGTCCGCAGCCCTGCTACTGGTGTTCCTGGCAGGCCTGTTGGTACTCGTCCGGCAAGCCCGCGCCGGGGTCGCTCATAGGGCAGGTGCCTGATAGCCGGCAGGACCACGGCCCGCTACGCTGGAACCGAACTGGGAGGTGAGGGAGAGGTGAGGGAGATGGCCTGTCGCAGAGTGCCGCCCTCCACGGCCGGGCTGCCGCTTGCGGTGGCGATGCTGGCCCTGGTGGCGCCCCTGACCGTCGCGGTGATGCTGACCGTGACAGCGGCGGTGATCGGTGGGCCGGCGTTCACCGCTGATCCTCCGGTCCTGCTGACCTCGGGCGGGCAGAGCGCCGATCTGCAGATAGTGAAGATCCTGCTCGAGAGACTGCGGGTGCCGGACACCACGACGAAGACCCTGGCCCGCGTCGAGGACATGCGCGACATCAAGACCCTGGTGATCGCGGTTGGCGGAAGCACCAAGGGCCTGGGAGCGGCTGGGATTGACGCTGACCAGGAGCTGGCTCGCATGGGGGCACTGCTGGCGCGGGCGCAGGAAACCGGCGTAAAGGTCCTCACGCTGCATATCGGCGGCAGTGCCCGCCGGGGCGAGCTGTCCGACCGCTTCATAGCGGCGGTGGTGCCCAAGAGCAGCCACGTGGTTGTGGCATCCGACGGCAACGCCGATGGGCTGTTCACACGGCTGGCCTCTCAGCACCGCGTCACACTGGAGAGCGTCGAGCGCCTCGGAGATGTGGAGCCGGTGCTTCGGAGGATCTTCCGTGTGAGGTAGACGGCAGGGTTGATGGAATCCCAACTGGAGGTGAACACTCTATGAGAACGCATCTGCGGTACCTTCGCGGCATCCTGGCCGTGGCGGTGATACTGGTTGTTGCGGGCGCGCTCGCGGCGCCGGCTCCGCTGGAGGCGCAGACGATCAACCCGATCGCAACCGGCCGTGCCGGCATGGTGGCATCGGCCACCCCGCTGGCCACCGAGATCGGCCTGGAGATCCTGCAGCAGGGTGGCAACGCGATAGATGCCGCCGTGGCCACGGCGTTTGCGCTCGGCGTGGCTGAGCCTAACGCATCGGGGCTTGGCGGAGGAGGCTTCATACTTGTCCGCTTCGCTCGCACAGGCGAGGTCGCCTACATAGACTACCGTGAGGTGGCGCCGCTTGCCGCCAGACCGGACATGTACCTGGACTTCGAGGGCCGCGTGCGGCCCGGCTCCACCACGGTCGGCCACCTGGCCGTGGCCGTTCCGGGTACGCTGGCAGGCCTTCACATGGCCCTTGCGCGCTACGGTACGATGACGCTCAAGCAGGTGATGGCGCCGTCCATAGCGCTCGCCGAGCGCGGCTATGTCGTGACCAGGACGCTCAGCGGCATGATGATGGACAACCTGGACAAGCTCAACCGGTTCCCTGCTGCCGCGGCGATCTACACGAAGAGAGGGCTGCCCTACGACCCCGGTGACCGCCTGGTGCTGCGCGACCTGGCGGCCACCTACCGCTTGATCGCCTCGGCCGGGCCTGCCGCGTTCTACGAGGGGGAGATCGCCGACGCGATTGTAGCCGAGATGAAGCGAGGCGGGGGCATCATTACCAAGGCCGACCTGGCTGGCTACCGCCCCAAGATGCGCGTCCCGGTGCGCTCGACCTACCGCGGGTACGAGGTCATTTCCAGCCCCCCACCCAGTTCGGGAGGCGCGCACGTAATTCAGGCGCTCAACATCCTCGAGGGCTACGACATGGCCGCCCTGGGCTTCCAGACTCCGGCCGCCCTGCACCTAACGATCGAGGCGCTGAAACGGTCGTTCGCGGACCGCGGGCGCTACATGGCCGACCCGGACTTCGTCCCGGTTCCCCTCGCCGGTCTGATCTCGAAGGACTATGCCACGGTGCTGCGCAGGACCATAGACCCGAACCGGGCCTCGCCCAGCGTCGCGCCGGGCAACCCTGAGCCCTACGGCAAGTCGGCCAACACGTCGCACATCTCGGTCGTGGACCGTGAAGGCAACGTCGTGGCGCTCACGCAGACGATCAACTACTTCTTTGGCTCGGGCGTGATGGTGCCCGGCACCGGGATCATCCTGAACAACGAGATGGACGACTTCGTGCCCACTCCGGGCGCGGCCAACTCGGTGCAGCCCGGGAAGCGGCCCCTCTCCAGCATGGCGCCAACTATCGTGCTCAGGGAAGGCCGGCCGTTCATGACCGTGGGCTCTCCGGGTGCCACGCGCATCATCTCTGCCCTCGCGCAGATCATCATGAACATCGTGGACTACAAGATGGATATCCAGACCGCGATTGAGGCGCCTCGCATTCACGCCATGACGCGGGACGTGTTCATGGAAGGACGCATCCCGGCCGATGTACGCGCGGCGCTGACGGCCATGGGGCACCCGCTTCTGGTTCGCGGCCCCATGGACCTGTACTTCGGCGGTGCGCAGGGGATCCTGATCGCGCCCAACGGCGTCCTGTTTGGCGGCGCGGATCCGCGCCGCGATGGCTTCGCAAAGGGGTTCTGGTTCTAAGTGAACCCAGCCCTGATTCTGGCCGCCATGGCGGGAGTGTTCGCCGTGGCGGCCCTTGTCTTACGGTGGCCGGTGGGGCTCGCGCTGGCCCTCGGGGCCGTGGCCGGGACGCTCCTGGCTGGCGAAGGCGTGCCCATCAGGCACCTGGTCGAGGGCAGCTTCGGCTTCCTGGACGTGACCATCATGATCGCTGCGGCGATGATCTTCATGAAGGTCTTGCAGCGCAACGGACTGCTGGAGACCCTGGGCCGGCAGATCCTCGACGCCTTCCGCGGGCGTCCCTCGTTCCTGCTGATCGCACTGATGCTCTTCATCATGTTCCCCGGGATGATGACCGGGTCGTCGAGCGCCTGCGTGTTCACGACGGGCGCGATCGCGGCCCCGGTGCTGATCGCAATGGGCATCCCATCCGAGCGGACCGCGGCCATCATCGCCATGGGAGCGCTCCTGGGAATGGTGGCGCCGCCGGTCAACATCCCGGCGATGATCATAGGCGGCGGGGTGGACATGCCATACGTCGGATTCGATCTGCCGCTGCTGGTGCTGACCGTGCCGCTGGCAGTGCTGTTCGCGTTGCTGCTGGGCCGGCGGTACGTCACGGGCACGGGGCAGATTCCCACCGACCGTCTTCCC
>DYHL01000013.1:0-18405 GCA_020724185.1 Candidatus Nitrosymbiomonas sp.
ACCACGGCCATCTTCACCCATCGCTGCAGCGACGCCACTACGTCGTGGGAAGTCATCGTCCGGCCGTTGTGGAAGCGCACGCCCGACCGCAGCGTGATCGTGTACTCCTTTCCACCGTCACCCACCTTGTAGCCTTCTGCCAGCATTGGGACGATCTGGAAGTTGCGGTCGTAGGTGAACAGCGGCTCGAACACGTGCCAGGCGACGATCTCCGTCAGGTAGGCCGTGGTGGAATGGATGTCCAGCGCCGGCGGATCCGCGCTGATGGCCACGGTCAGCGTCCCGCCGCGCTGCGGGGCCGGGGGCTGAGCCCAGCCGCTTGCGACGGTCCCGAGCAACCCGGCGAGTGTCAGAGCAAGAACCACTCGCATGCCTCTCATGCTTCAACCTCCTCTGTCCCCTCGGCGACCTCAACGCCCGCGGCGCCTCGGGGTCAACATTGAGGTTCGGGCCGGCGCTCTGAGCCTCCTTCCGCTGGCGGAGCGCGGGCCCGCAGGAGAGCGGCGCCCGGCGCCGAACAATAGCCGAACAACGTGACGTTCAAACGCATCAGCACGAGTCAGCAAGGGAGGGTCGGGTATGAGCCGCGAACGCGATCTTGATCAGGTGCTGCGCGAGCTGAGTCCCTCGACGCGGCGGGAGTTCCTCAAACGGGCAGCCGCGATGGGCATAACCGCGGCCGCCGCCCAGGCGATGATCATCAAGAACCCCACCATCGTGACCGCGGGGCCCAGCGCGAAGCGGGGGGGCACGATCCGCATCCTGAGCCATCAGGAGGTGGCCAGCCTGAGCCCCGACGACATTGGTCCCACGATGCAGTGGAACATGATCACGCAGATCCACAACGCGCTGGTCGAGGTCAACGATAACTTCGTGATTGAGCGCGTTCTTGCCTCGAACTACCTGGCCTCGAAGGACGGCCTACTGTACACCTTCACCCTGCGCCAGGGCGTGAAGTTCCATGACGGAAGTGACTTCACCGCCGCCGACGTGAAGTACACGTTCGAGTACCACATGAACCCGGACAACGCGACGATCCAGGGCGTCCTGTTCAAAGCCGTGGACAAGGTGGAGACCCCCGACAAGTACACGGTCGTGGTCAAGATGAAGGAGCCCAACGCCGCCTTCCTGCGGCAGGCAGCAACGGTCTTCATCGTGCCGGCCCGCTATCACGGCCGCATCGGTGAGAAGGCCTATAAGGCGGCGCCTATCGGAACCGGTCCGTTCAAGCTGAAGGAGTGGAGACCGGCGGAGTTTACCGTCGTCGAGGCGTTCGACCAGCATTTCCGGGGCAGGCCCAACGCCGATTTCTTCAGGCAGGACGTCGTGCCCGACCCGTCGGTGCGCGCGATCGCGCTGCGGACCGGGACCTCCGACTCGTCCGCCTGGCCCCTGCTGTCAGAGGACAACCTGCGCTTCGAGGCTGAGCCGGGCTACACCGTGTTCCGCACATCGAGCCTGGCGGTCAACCACTTCCCGCTCAACAACGATCACCCGATACTCTCGGACAAGCGCGTGCGGCAGGCGATGATGCACGCGATTGACCGCCAGCGCATGATTGACGACGTCTTCCGCGGCACCGCAGTGATCGCGCACTCCATCTTCCCCCCGGCGCTGCAGTACTGGTACGAGAAGGGCGTCAAGCAGTATCCCTACAGCCCCGACCGCGCCAGGGCGTTGCTGGAGGAGGCAGGCTGGCGAATGGGGCCGGGCGGGGTGCGCGTGAAGGACGGGACGAGGCTCTCGTTCACCTGCGCGGTGATCACCGGCGACCGGGCGCGACGGCCGCAGGCCGAGATCGCCCAGCAGGACCTGGCGGGTGTTGGGATCGAGATGCGTATCGTGGAGCGGCCCGTCGCCACCATCCTTTCCCAGCTTCCCAAGGGCGAGCTGGACGCCTCGCTCTTCAACTGGACCTACAACGCCGGAGGAGGCGAACCCGACCCGTCGGCCACCCTGCGCGTAGGCGCGGCACGCAACTTCTCGCGGTTCAAGAACCAGCGGGTCGAGGAGTTGCTGCCCGCCGGGCTGCGTGAGGTAGACCCCGCCAAGCGCAAGAAGATCTACAGCGAGGTCCAGAAGATCGTCGCCGAAGAGGTGCCGTTCCTCCACATTATGTACTGGGACTGGTTCATCATCTTCGGCAGGCGGATCAAGGGGCTGCCCACCTCGACGCAGTCCGGATCCACCCTCATCCGCGACGCCTACAAGTGGTGGATCGAGTAGCCAGGGCAGTGTTCAGTCCTCAACTCACTCCCGGGGGGTACGGCGGAAGGCGCCGGCCCCCCGGGCCTCACGTCTGGACCGCAGGGCGCGCTGAATGTTAAGATACCTGGCTTCGCGCCTGATGCAGGGCGCCGTCGTCATCCTCCTGGTCAGCATCGGGACGTTCTCGATGATGCACTTCATCCCCGGGGATCCCGTGGACCTGATGGTGGGCGAGGCCCAGGTCACCCAGGAACAGCTCGACATGATCCGCCGGAAGTGGGGCTTAGACCGGCCCGTCCACGAGCAGTACCTCGCGTGGGCGTCGAACATGGCGCGCGGTGACTTCGGTCAATCGGTGATACGCACGGGCGTCCCGGTGCGCACCATGATCGGCGAGGCCGCCGTCGTTACCGCCAAGCTCAACCTGTTGGCGTTCTTCATCTCGATAGCGATCGCGCTGCCGATGGGCATCGCAGCGGCCGTGCGACGCTACTCCGGGTTTGATTACGCGATCATGGTTTCTTCAACGCTCGGCCTCGCCCTGCCGAACTTCTGGATAGGCCTGATGCTCATCGTCCTGTTCTCGCTGCTGCTTGGGTGGCTGCCCCCGTTCGGGCTGCCGTCGTGGAAGGGCTACATCATGCCCGTGGCGGTGATCGTGGCGAACCAGACCGCCCTTCTGGCGCGAATGATGCGCGCCTCAACCATCGAGGGCATGGGCGAGGACTATGTCCGCACCGCGCGCGCCAAGGGGCTCGTGGAAAGGGTCGTGGTCTCGCGGCACGTGGTGCGCAACGCCCTGCTCCCGGTCGTCACCGTGATCGGCTACCGCATCTCCTTCCTGCTGAGCGGCACGATCGTGATAGAGAACGTATTCGCCCTCCCGGGACTCGGTCAGTTGTTCATCGAGTCTGTCAACCGCGTGGACTACCAGGTCGTTCAGGCGATCGTGTTGCTGCTCAGCGTGCTCGTGGTGCTGGGGAATCTGATCACCGACATGTTCTACGGCTACATTGACCCGCGAATACGCATCGGGTGATCGGATGAGCCAGCCGGCGACCGTGATTCCAGCGCCCTATCGGAGGTCCGAGTTCACCCGCGCCTGGCGCCGGTTCAGGCGCTACCGTCCGGGGCTGTTTGGGCTCTGCTTCATCCTGGCGCTCGTGGTAATGGCGGCGATCCCGGACCTGCTCTCACCGCACTCCCACACGCAGATCTTCCGTGGGATGCGGGGCGCGCCGCCCTCGTGGTCGCACCCACTGGGGTTCGACCACATCGGACGCGACATGCTTAGCCGAACGATCTGGGGCTCGCGCGTCGCCCTCATCGTCGGGTTGCTGGCAACCGGGATCTCGGTGGCCGTAGGCGTGACAATCGGCGCCGCGTCCGGCTACCTCGGCGGGAGGGCGGACGCCACGCTGTCGCGCCTCGTGGATACGCTCATGGCCTTCCCGGTCCTGGTCCTGCTCATCACCCTCTCGGCCGTTCTAGGACCGAGCCTGGTGACGGTCGTGGTGATCATCGGGGTCACCGGCTGGGCTCAGTATGCCCGTGTGGTGCGCGCCGAAGTGCTGAGCCTGCGCGAGCGCGAGTTCTCCCTGGCGGCGCGCGCGGCAGGCGCCGGCGATGCCCGGATAATCTTCCGGCACATCCTGCCCAATGTTATGGGACCGGTGATCGTGCTGGCCAGCCTGGGCATCGGCGGCATCATAATCTTGGAGTCCGCGCTCTCGTTCCTGGGGTTGGGCGTGCAGCCGCCGACCGCCTCGTGGGGAGGCATGCTCTCCGACGGCAGGGGATTCATCCTCATCTACCCGCAGATCGCCATCGCGCCGGGGGTGATGATCTCCCTGACGGTGCTGGCCTTCAACCTGATGGGCGACGGGCTACGCGACGCCCTGGACCCCCGTCAGCACGACGCCTCGTTGGACCGGTAGACCGCGTCCTGGTCGAGAGGATAGATCGGCCGCCGCACGTGTTGGAACGTGAAGTGGGCGAGGTTGGATGAGCACAGCCCGGGCGGGTCTGTGGTGATTATGCGCGCTGCCAGCGGCTCGTATCCTGCCCGGAAGTGCACGCTGGACTTCAGGCCTACGATCCGGCAGCTCCGCACGTCAATCCCGTGGAGAAGGAACGGCCCGGGATCGAGCACCTGACCGCGCCGGCTGGAGACGATGACGTCCAGGCCGCCGCAGGTAAGACGAGCCGTCTTACCGTAGTCCGCCTGCACGCCGCGCCCCAGCGCGGTTAGCGTGAACTTACCGTCGGCCAAACTCTTCACGTAGACCTCCAGGTCGAGCGGGTCGCCGTGCATCCGGTCGTGCCTGCCGCCCAGGCGCACCTGCAGCGTGGCGCCGACACCGGCCTGGTGCGCGGCCTCGGCGACCTGTGGATCGTAGAGCATCCCAAACGCGCTGTCGGTGAGGCCGGCATCCAGCATGGCGCGAAGCAGGTGTGTGCCGTCTCCCGGCGCCCCGCCGCCAGGGTTGTCGCTGGTCTCGTTGATCACCACCGGCGTGCGGTCCGCGGCTGCCGCCACTGCCTCGGCCACCGCCGCATCCGGCAGCGGGTAGCGCCGCACGAACTCCTCCCGGCGGGCCCAGACTTCCTTCGCGACCGACCGCGCCGCCCGGCGGGCCAGCGCCGGATCGTGCTCAGCCACGGCCACCACGGTGACGCCGGCTTCCGGGATGTCGCTGTAGGGAAAGCCGTGCATGAGCGCGCAGGCGATCATCCCGGGCTCCGTCTCCCAACGGTGGCACAGCGCATTGATGGACCGCACGGGCTCCAGACCCGCCGGCGCAGGGACGGCCAGCAGCGGCAGCGCCTCGACGGCAGTGGCAGGATGGATCTCTCCGCGCAGGACCCGGACCAGAAACCCCACTGCCTCCTGCCCGCGCTCGTACATGTCCGTGTGGGGGTACTCGTGCACGCTGAACAGGCCCGTGGCCAACGCCGCCATCCTGGGCGTGGCGTTGCCGTGGAGATCCAGGGTGACCGCTATGGGCATCCCCGGCCCCACGACCTCGCGGACCGCGGCCAGGACCGCGCTCTCCACGTCGGAGATCCCATGGGCCACGGCGGCGCCGTGCAGGGCGAGGCAGATGCCGTCCAGCGGCATCGCCTGCCGGATTCCGTCCAGCAACTCGCCGAGCATGGCTTCGTAGGCCTCGCGGGTGATGATGCCCCAGGGCTGGGTGCTGGCCGCAATAGTCGGGATCAGCGTGACGCCCAGCCGTTCTGCCGCTTCCTGCATCCCGCCCAGGTAGGTACGGGTGTCATGGAAGCGCTGCGTGATCTCCTCGCCGCGGGCCCACACGCTATCCTGGAACATCTCTAGAGTCGTGGGCGGGCAGAAGGTGTTGGTCTCGTGGCTGATCTCTCCGACGGCTATGCGATACACGCGCAGACCTCCTCGGTAGGGCGTCCGGGTCATCCGGCGATTGGGTCATCCTGCGATTGTGAGCGACTCCAGGTCCCGCGGGCAGTATGTCAGCATCTCGAACCCGCTCTCCGTAACCACCAGGGTGTCGGAGTGGCGGAAGCCGGCGAACTCCGGGACGTAGATCCCTGGCTCGACTGTGAAGACCATGCCCGGCAGCATCTCGGTGGCGTCGCCAATGTCGAAGAAGGGCGCCTCGTGGATGCCGATCCCCATCGCATGGCCGACGTGGTGGCGCCAGTACGGCATCAGGTCGTGCTTCTCAAAGAACGCGCGCACCGCCCGGTCCACCTCGCCGCACGGCCGGCCGGGCCGGATCGCCTCGAACGCGGTGTCCTGAGCGCCCAGCATAAGCGAGAAGAACTTCCGGTGCTCGTCGGTCACCGGCGCGACGACCATGGCGCGCTCCAGCTCGCTGTAGTAGCCGCCTACGGCCGCCGACGCGCCGGTCACCAGCACGTCCCCTGCCTGGATGCGCGCGTTGGTGGTCATGGCATGGGCGATCGCCGACTGCTTCCCAACCTGTCCGCGGTACCCGGCGCGCGCCCCGGGGAACGTCCAGCTCAACGGCCGGTACTGTGGGCCCAGCGCCCTGACCATCGCGACCGTGGCATCGTACGAGGCGCGATGACTGACCTCGCTCTCGATCACCCCGGGCCGCGTGTACTCCTGCAGCAGGGCGTGGGCCAGGTTTCCCCAGCGCGCGCTCTCGCGGATCAGGGCCAGCTCTTCCTCGGACTTCACCATGATCATCTCTTCTACGAGATCCCGCATGAGGCGCACCGACGCGTCGGGCAGGACCTCGCTGAGCCGTGGGCCACGGTAGCCCATGATACCCGGATAACCATCGCCGTCCGCTCCCAATTGCGCCCGCTCCAGCCCCAGGCTGCCCAGCAGCTCAGCCAGATGCAACATCGGATGGGTCTCGGCCGGGTACTCCGGGTAGGTTACCACCCGATCCACAACGGCGTGCGCGACCGCGTGATCTTCCTCGAGGCGGGGAACGAAGAGAACCATGGAGTCGCCGGCCACGATCAGCGCGATCGGCCGCTCCGTGGCTATGAAGACAAACCCGGTCAGGTAGAAGATCTGGGCGGGGCTGAACAGGACCAGGGCGTCCTGCCCTCGCCGCCGGGCCTCGGCGCGAGCGAGTGCGGTGCGGCGCAGGTGTTCCTCGCGGCTAATGAACAGTCGCATGGCATCCCTCCTCTATATGCGGCTGCAGGGTGATTGGTTCGGGCAGCGCGCGCGGGATTCCTGGGAGGCGCGCTGGGCCAGGGCCTCTGCTATAATCCTGGCAAGCAAAGGAACGGAACCCGAGCCACACCGTACAGGCAGGCGAGTCATGCTTCGGAAGGGGGATACGGTATGCGTGGGACCGCCCTGGCTCTATTGATCGCACTGCTCCTCGGCCTGGTGGGTAATGCACCGGCGCCTACCGCGGCACAGGATCGTCCCCTGGTGGTTGCGCTGGGCGCGGAGCCCCGCAGCCTGATGGCTATGCGCATCGTGGACTGGACGACCAACGTCCAGCAGATGAACATCTACGACCGGCTCTATTACTGGGATGGCTTTCCGCCCCGCATCAAGCCCTCGCTGGCCGCGGAGCTTCCTCAGACTCCGGACGACCTCACGTGGATCATCAAGCTCCGGCCGGGAGTCAAGTTCCACAACGGGGAGCCGTTCGGGGCAGAGGCCGTGAAGTTCACGTTTGAATGGCTGCTCGATCCCAGGAACGAGTCCCACTACCGGCCCCGCTTCGCGTTCATCGAGTCAATGGAGGTCCTCGACCCGCTGACGCTGCGCATCCGCACGAAGGAGCCGGCGCCGATCATGCGCTACTGGCTGGTGGACTTCACGGTTATGGCGCCCGGGTACGTACGCTCGGTGGGCAATGTCGAGGCGTCCCGGAACCCCATCGGTGCCGGGCCCTACAAGTTCGTGCGATGGGACCGTGACGAACGGCTCGTGCTGGAGGCCAACCCCGGGTACTGGAACAAGCCGCCTGCGATCAAGCGGGTAGAGTTCCGGTTTATCCCTGACTTCAGCGCCCGCTTGGCTTCCCTGCTGGCCGGTGAGGCCGACATCGTCAAGGACGTACCGCCCGTCGCGGTGGATCAGGTCACCCGCAGCGGCCTGGCAGAGGTCAGGGGCGTGGCGTCGTCGCGCATCAACTACCTTGCCCTGGTGAACTTCAAGCCCGGCCCGCTGCAGGACCGCCGCGTGCGCCAGGCGTTGAACTACGCGGTGAACGTGGACGAGATCGTCACCAACCTCTTCAAAGGAAGGGCCACGCGCATTCCCGGAGCGCTCTCGTCCATCAACGAGAACGTGAACCCCAACCTCAAGCCCTATCCGTTCGACCCCGAGCGGGCAGTCCGGCTCATCAAGGAGGCCGGCTACGACCCGACCAAGCTGGAGTTCACACTGGACTCGCCGTCCGGGCGCTACCCGCTGGACAAGGAGGCCTCCGAGGCGATCGCCTCATACCTGGGCCGCATCGGTATCAGGGTCAGGGTCGTGGTGAACGAGTGGGGCACCCACCTCGACAAGATAATCAACCGGCGCACCGGCGAGATGTTCTACCTGGGATGGGGACCGGCGCTGGAGGCCCAGGGCACGATCGCCGAGCTGTTCCGCCCTGAGCGGACGTACAGCGGATTCGGGACGCCGAACCTGACGCTGGAGATCAACAAGGCCATCCCGATCGTGGACCTCAAGAAGCGTCAGGCGGCCTGGCACCTCATCCAGGTGATGCTCTACACCGAGGCGCCCTGGATCTTCCTGTGGCAACAACACGACCTCTATGGAGTGAACAAGCGCGTGAAGTGGGAGCCCCACCCCGCGGAGAAGATATTCCTGCACGACGCGGAGTGGGTGCGGCGGTAGGCCCGTAGTTCCGGCGCCCCCGCGAGTAGGGAGATAGGGCGAGCCCGTCGGTCTGACGGGCTCGCCCGCCAACGGACTTCGCATGCTTCAGTTCATCGCCCGCCGTCTTCTGGAGGCCCTGGTGGTGGTGTTCTTAGCCCTCACCGTGGTCTTCGCCCTTCAGTTCCTCGCCGGCGATCCGGTCAAGCTGTTCCTGCCTACGGACACGACGCAGAAAGAGATCGAGGAGTTCCGCGAGCGCCTGGGGTTCAACGATCCCTGGATTGTGCAGTACGCGCGGTTCCTTCGGGGCGCGTTCCGCGGCGATTTCGGCAACTCGCTCCGGCAGCAAGAACCGGCGCTGGCCCTGGTGCTCCTCCGGCTCCCGGCCACGCTCTCGCTCTCCGGCGTGGCGATGCTGCTGGCCCTGACCATAGCAATCCCCGTAGGCGTGATCTCGGCGGCGCGGCGCAACTCGTGGTTCGACCACCTGGGGATCGGCGCCACGGTCCTCGGCCAGGCCATCCCCGGCTTCTGGCTGGGACTGATGCTGATCTACGTCTTCTCGGTCTGGCTGCGGGTGCTGCCGACCGGCGGGCGGGGAACCTGGCTCCACTTCATCATGCCCTCCATCACCCTGGCGGCGTTCGTGGCGGCCCGGTTCGCGCGTCTGACGCGCTCGATGATGCTGGACGTCCTGGGTCAGGACTACATCCGCACCGCGCGGGCCAAGGGGCTGGCCCCGTTGCGCGTCCTCTACAAGCACGCGCTCAAGAACGCCAGCCTGCCAATCGTCACGCTGCTCGCGCTCCAGTTGGGCCAGTTGCTGGGTGGCGCGGTAATCACCGAGACGATCTTCGCCTGGCCCGGGGTGGGACGGTTCCTGGTGCAGGCGCTGCTGAACCGCGATTTCCCGGTCGTGCTCGTCGGCGTCTTCCTCACGGCGGTCCTGTACTCGGCACTGAACCTGGTGGCCGACATGGCCTATGCCTGGCTCAACCCGAGGATCCGGTATGAGTAGCGCCGCCGCGACCCTGGCCCGGGCGGTACCAGGGCCCAGGCCCGCTCGGAGGCGGCTGCCCCTGAACCGTTCCGGCGCGCTCGGGTTGATCGTCGTCGTGCTGGTGGTGGGAGCCGCGGCGCTGGCCCCGGTGATCACGCCCTACGGTCCGGCGGACAGTGACCTTGTCAAAACGCTGCAGTCGCCGTCGCGCGCGCACTGGATGGGCACCGATCAGCTCGGCCGCGACCTGTTCACGCGCATCCTCTACGGCGCGCGGGTCTCACTGGCGATCGGCCTGGTCACGGTTGGCGTCTCGGGGGTCATCGGGCTCTTCGTAGGCCTCATCTCGGGCTACCTGGGCGGCCTGACCGACGCGGTATTGATGCGGCTGGTGGACGTGCAACTCTCCTTCCCCTTCATCCTCCTGGCGCTCGTCGTGAACGCCATCCTGGGCATCGGATTGCAGAACATCATCCTGACGCTGATCATCACCGGGTGGGTCGTCTATGCGCGCCTGGTCCGGGGCGAGGTGCTGGCGCTCAAGACCCTCGACTATGTGGAGGCGGCGCGGGCGCTGGGCGCACAGCAGATGCGGATCGTCCTCCGCCACCTGCTGCCCAACCTCTGGACCCCGGTTATCATCCTTTCCTCGCTCCAAGTCGCGCAGTTCATCGTGGCCGAGGCGGCGATCAGCTTCCTGGGGTTCGGGGTACAACCGCCCATGGCGTCGTGGGGCAACATGCTCAACGAAGGGAAGACATACATCTACAATGCGTGGTGGATGACCACGTTCCCGGGCGTGGCGCTGGTGCTGACCGCGCTGGGCGTGAACCTGGTGGGCGACTGGCTTCGGGATACACTGGACCCCAGACTGGGGCCTTAGGATCACACGAAAGACCAAAGGAGGCAACGCGATGCCGTTCGTACCAGCGGAGGTGTTCGCAGACCGACAGCGCAGGGTGCGCGAGTTTCTGGCTGAGGGCGACTACAGGGCGCTGCTCGTCACCGATCCCGACCACTTCTACATGCTGACCGGCTTCCACCTGGACGTGGCGCCCTGGGAGCGGTCGGTGGCCGCGGTGATCCCGGCCGAGGGCGGGCCGTTTCTCGTCATGAACGAGCTTTCCACCCATCACCTGTTGATGGCCCGCGAGCGCGGCAGCCTGCACGTGTCCAACTACGCCCTCTACGTGGAGCATCCGCGCGCCGTGAACCGCACCTACACGCGCGACCGCTGGCTCCAGTTGCTGGCCGCGAAGCTGCGCGAGTGGGGCGGGTTCAGGCGCGGCCGGCTGGCTGCGGACCGGATCTCGGCGTTCCGGGGCCTGCGCGCGCAACTCCCCGGGCTGTCCGAGTTCGGCAGCGCCTCCCGCTTCCTGGTCGAGATGCGCCAGGTCAAGTATCCCCAGGAGCTGGAGATCATGCGTCAGGCCGCATCTCTCACCGACTGGGGCCAGGACCGGTACATGGAGACCGTCCGGCCGGGGATGCTGGTGACCGAACTCGACCTGGAGGTCGCCCGGCGCATGACCGTAGAGGGCGCAGCGCGGTTTCCGCAAGATCGACTGGAGGTGCGCGTCTGGTCGCTGTCCGGCGCGGCTTCGGCCTCGCCCCACGGCACCGGCGCCGACTGCGGAGCCCGCTTTGAGAAGGGCGACGGTGTGGTCAACATCATCATCGTGCGCCTCAGCGGGCTGGTAGTGGAGAACGAGCGGACCCTGTTCCTGGGGGAGCCGCGCAGCGACCTGCAGCGCCGCGCTTACGAGGCGGCCACGGCCGCCAACGTGGCGGCGATCGAGAAGTTCGTCGCCGGAATCCCTGTTGCCGAGGCGGACGCCGCTGCCCAGCGCGTCATCGAGCAGCACGGCTTCGGCGACCACATCATGCACCGCACCGGACACGGAATGGGCATCGCCGGCCACGAGTTCCCAGAGGACATGGCGTTCAACTACCGGCCGCTGGTGGAGCACGAGGTCTACTCGTGCGAGCCGGGCGTCTACATCTACGGGGTGGGTGGGTTCAGGCAGGACGATACGGTCGTGGTCGGGAAATCGCAGCCGGAAGTGATCACGAAGCGGAGCAAGCGGCTGGAGGATCAGAGCGTTCGGGTCTAGGGAGGTACAAGCCTGAGCGTCTCGACGTGGCGCGGCCGTAGTGCCCGGAAGTGACGATGGTCGAGGGTGGCCAGCTTTGGTTCGTTGAGACGCTCGACAACGGTGAGCACCGCGGCGTCAACGAATCCCACGCCGGCATCGGCATATCGGTCACACACTTCGCGGATCCGCCGATAGTCCTCGAGGAGCAGCTCCTCGATTCGGTAGGCACCGGAGACGATATCGTCCAGCAGCGCCACCAGGACCCCTGCGTGCAAGCGGGCATGGATCCAGTAGTCGACCTCCACTAGCACGGGCGCCGGGATGACCAGCGGCTCATCCGAGGCCTCAATGAGCCGGCGGCAGGCAGTGTGGTCGGCATCGCTGCGGTCGAGCGATGCGTAAAGCGGGCCGGTATCCAGAATCAGCGCCACGCGCGCGGCTCTGGGCGCTCCTCAGCCGTCCGCCGGGCGGTGTCGGGGTGGCCTGACGCTCCGATGCCAAGGCTCCGGGGCCGAGGATGGTGGCGAGCAACCGTTTCCTCAAGGGCTTTGCGGATTAGGGCGGCCATCGAGGTGCGCCGCTCGGTGGCCATCAGGCGCAGGCGCTCCAGCAGCTCTTCAGGAAGCGAGATAGTGGTGCGATTCATGACATCATGATAGCATATGTGATGCAATGCCGCTACGGCGTGGGCGGGTTCAGGCGGGACGTACGGTCGTGGTCGGGCAGGGACCGGTCGGAGGATCAGATCGTTCAGGTCTAGGGAGGGAACGATGCCACGAGTGCCACTGCTGAATTCTTCGCCCTGCCCTACGGTCCGAGCGGGGTAGCCCCCAACGACGACGTCCGCGAGTTCGAACTGTACTTCGAACGACTGGAAATGGCCGGGCTTGGTGGACTCAAGCGCCCAGATTTGCTCATCTTCCGGGAAACGGATCGCGAGGAAATCGCCGACACCGTGGATACCCTCGGCGGCATCTCCGAGTTGCCGTTTACACCGGAAGACGACCCGCGAATCATGGGGATTCTCAGTCGCGCGATTCTGGCGGCCGAGTGCGAGAACAGCCTCTGGGTCGTCAAGAGGATGCCCGCCTACGGCTTGGTGTTGAAACCACAGCGCCGCTTGGGAGGAGAGCTGGGGCTCAAGAAGACAGCCGTTCTCCCGACCATCATCCTCAAGGAAGAGGACCGTCATCCGCTGCGGGAGTGGCAGGCGAAGGCGAATGTCCCCATCCACATCTGGCACATCTTCTTCGACATGGCGTACGGAATCGCGCTCAACAGGGCCGAAGAACTCATAGGGGGTGGGGCCATTGAGCCGACCGTGCAGACCTTCCAGGCACCGGGCGGCGCCACCACCAGGAAGCTGATCTACAAGATCTACTACCAGCACGCGTACCTCCTGGGGGAGTCTGAACAGGAGCCCCGTCCTGTGGCAAACTATGTCATGGACAGGAACGGTCACATCCTGCCCTACGTGAGGTTCGAGGGAGGGAAGCTGACCTTGCACAGGGAGGCGCTTGAGGTTCTTCGTGTGGCGGCAGACCGGCTCCCGGGGAGGCTAGATGGCTAGTCGCCGGAAGCTTCCTTCGTCCGGCCCGGCTCGAGAGGCACTTCGAGCGAAGGGCCAGTTCTGGACGCCCGATTGGGTCGCCGAGGCGATGGTCGCCTATGCGCTGGGGCATGGGGCGCAGTCGCTCTTCGACCCCGCCGTGGGGGCGGGGGCATTCTTGCGGGCCGGCGTCAAGGTCGCCGCAGAGATGGGCCGGAGGATAAGGCTCCTCGGCACGGAGATCGACCCGGACGCCCTCCTGCAGGCCGAACAGACAGGGCTATCCCAGAAGGACCTGGCTGGTGTTCAGCTCCGTGATTTCCTCCTGGATCCGCCTCCCGGCCCCTTCCCGGCAATAGCCGCCAACCCTCCGTATATCCGGCATCACCGGCTGGCGCCCGATGTGAAAGCGAAGGCCAAGGCGTTTGCCGCGCGGCTTATCCAGAGGCCGATCGACGGACGCGCCGGGCTCCACATCTACTTCCTCCTGCGTGCCCTGGAGCTCTTGCAGCACGGCGGAAGATTAGCGTTCATCATGCCCGCGGACACGTGCGAGGGGGTCTTCGCGCCGGCGCTCTGGGAATGGATCTCCAGGCACTACCGCCTCGACGCGGTCGTGACATTCGATCCTGCGGCCACACCGTTTCCCGGCGTCGACACAAACCCGGTGATCTTCTTGATCTCAAAGGAACCACCACGGCCGTCCGTCGCTTGGGCGCGCTGCCTGGCGGGGGATTCGGCATCACTGAAACGCTGGGCCCTCTCCGGGCTTCCGCGCGTCTCTTCTCCTGGCCTTGAAGTGGTGTCGCGCGATCTCGCAGAGGCGCTGTCTACCGGGCTATCGAGGACTCCGCAGCACGATGGTCAACGCGGGCTGGCTTTGGCCGATGTTGCGACCGCACTCAGGGGAATCGCCACCGGCGCGAACCAGTTCTTCTTCCTGACCGCCAGGCGAGCCGCGGAACTTGGAATACCGGAGGAGTTCCTGAGGCCGGCGATCGGGCGCACGCGGGATGTGCCGGGAGATGTCATCGCCGATGACCTATTGCAGAAGCTGGAGGCGCAAGGTCGGCCCACCCGGCTTCTGTCGCTCGACGGGCGGCCGGCGAGGGCGTTCCCGAAGACAGTACAGTCCTACATCGAGCAAGGCGTGCGCATGGGGTTGCCCGAGCGACCACTCATTGCCGGCCGGAGACCGTGGTACAGAATGGAGTCCCGGAGGGTCCCTCCCATCCTCTTCGCGTACCTCGGCAGACGCAATGCACGGTTCGTGCTGAACAAGGCAGGCGTCGTTCCGCTCACGGGGTTTCTCTGCGTGTACCCCAGGCAAGAGGATGCGGAGTCCTTGCAGCGGCTCTGGCGGGCGCTAACGCACCCGACCACGCTGCGGAACCTCTCCCTGGTCGGGAAGTCCTATGGCTCCGGCGCAATCAAGGTGGAACCGCGGGCGCTGGAACGGCTTCCCTTCAGCCTTGAAGCCGTGTCCGAGGCGGGACTCCAGCCGCTTCTGCTCTCGCTGGGCGTGTAGACTGCTGACGAAACGCTCTGAGGTGGAGGAGGGCCTTCGAGCCGACCTCGCAGACCCTCCAGACACCGGGAGGCGTGACCACCAAGAAGCCGATCGCCGGACATCGTTTGGCGCTCACCGGCGCGCGGTTGTGCTTGTCCGTGTACAACACCTGGTTAGGGATTGCTACTCATTGAATGCCTGAGTTGGGGTTGGTGACGGCCGTGGTCGCTTCCTCTCGAACTCAGCCGTGGAACGACTCGGCGAGCAGCCACTCGTAGGCGGGCTGCACGAACACGCCGGGTGCGGTGATGGCAGGCACCTGATCGCGGGTCAGCACGAGTAGCCGCCGCTTTGCGCGCCGATGCTCCCGCGCGGCATCTTCGAGCGCGCGCAGCTCGCGCTCCATCGTTGCGGGGTCCGAGGGGTCTGCGCACACCTGCACGAGTTCCTCACCGCCCGCTAGGTAGCGGACGTGGAAATCCACCTCGTAGCCTTCGCCGGTCTTCACATAGCCAACCCGCGCCTTGCGGCGTTCCAGCTCATTCCACACCACGGTTTCCAGCGCGTGCCCGAGGTTCGCGCGCCCGGCCGCGTCGAACGCACCGATCAGGCCCGCGTCCACCGGATACACCTTGCGGGGATTCGAATTGCGGCGCCGTTCGGAATCGGTGGCGAGTGGCACGGCGCTGATCAGAAACGCATCCAGCAGATGGCCGAACATCGCGTGCGCGGCGTCCTTCGCCACGCCATGCCCCTGCGCCTTCAGATCCCGGTGCAGCCGATGGACACTGAAGGCCCCGGCCGGATTGCGCAGGCACTGGCGCGTGAGCCAGCGCAGCGCAGCCACCTGAGAGACGCCGTAGCGCTCCACCACGTCGCGAAAGAGCACCGTGTCCACATACCCTTGCAGGAGCTCAACACGTAGCGCAGGTGTCAACCCCTGGGCCTCCGGAAAGCCGCCCTCCATGAGGTACTCCCGGAAGCGCTTCTCGACGAGCGAACGCTCCGCGCTGGTCCAGCGCGCCGGTTCCTTTTCGGGCTCCTCGCCGCGATGGCGCAGGAACTCGCGGAAGCTGAATGGCCTGATGACGGTCTCCATGCCGCGCCCGCGCAGCGAGGTATGCACCTCGCGCGAGAGCATTCGGGCCGACGAGCCGGAGACCGTGATTTCGACGAGCTCAGAGTCGATCACCCGGCGCACAAAGCGCTCCCAGCCCGGCACGAGCTGGATTTCGTCCAGAAACCAATGGACTTCCTCGCGGCCGCGCAGCTCTGGGAAGCGACGGTAGTACTCCTCGAGCAAGAGGCCGAGCTGCTCGAGCGGCAACTCCGCGAGCCGATCGTCGTCGAAGCTCACGAAGAGCGCCCGTTCGGGCGGAAGGGATGCTCGCCGCTCGGTCAGCAACTGGAGCAGGAACGTGGTCTTGCCCGCCCGGCGCATGCCGATGACCGCGTGCACCTTGCCCGGCACCGCTGGCAGCCGGACATCGCGCCGGGTCAGTCGTGGCGTCGGTGCCGGCGCGAGCGCCGCGTTGAGCTTCTCCAGCAAGACAGGGTGGAGGGGCATGACCAACCACAGCGCAGTGGCCGAGGTGTCCTTCTGTCAAGGACAGGTCGCGCCAAACCCGTACTCCGTGAGGGGACAGCGGTCTCGGACTGGCTCGCCAGCGCCTCTTGCACCAGGAGCGGCTTGCCCTCGGCGATTCGGGGAGGGTGATCCCTGAGCACGACGAGAATGATAACTCGTCAACATTGGCGAACTCGGAGCAGGCAGGGTGGTATGGAACCCGAACAACAGGCGCGCGAGCGCATAGACGATCTTCTGACCCGAGCCGGCTGGGCGGTGCAGAATACTGGCGCCGTCAACCTCTACGCCCACCGTGGGGTGGCCGTCCGCGAGTTCCCCTTGAAGGCCGGCCACGGCGATGCCGACTACCTGCTGTATGTGGACGCCAGGGCCGCCGGGGTGATCGAGGCCAAACGGGTCGGGTTCACGCTCACCGGCGTCGAGCACCAGTCCGGGAAGTACAGCGAAGGGCTGCCAGACGACCTGCCGGCCTGGCGGCGTCCCCTCCCGTTCCTCTATGAGAGCACGGGGGTTGAGACCCGGTTCACCAGCGGTCTCGACCCCGACCCGCGCAGCCGCCAGGTGTTCGCCTTCCACCGGCCGGAGACCCTGGCCGAATGGCTGGCCATCCCCGGGACTGTAAGCGAAGCGCGGCTCCGCGACGAGTTGCAGGCGGCAGAGGAACGCGAGATCTACGTCACGCTTCCCACCCTGCGCCACGGTCTAAGGATGATGCCTCCGCTGAACCCGCGGGGTCTATGGTCTGTGCAGGCCCAGGCTATCCAGAACCTGGAAGCGTCCCTGGCCCAGGATCGGCCTCGTTCGCTGGTTCAGATGGCCACCGGCAGCGGGAAGACCTACATGGCCTGTCACCTGGTCTACCGCCTCGTCAGGCACGCCGGCGCCGGGCGCGTCCTCTTCCTCGTGGATCGGAGCAACCTTGGTCGCCAGACTCTCCGCGAGTTCCAGGGCTTCACGACCCCGGATGACAGGCGGAAGTTTACCGAGCTCTACAACGTGCAGCACCTCCAGTCCAACCGCATCGACCATGTAAGCCGCGTATGCATCGCCACCATCCAGCGCATCTACTCCATGCTGAAGGGGGAGGAACTGGATCCGGAACTGGAGGAGCAGTCCGCCTTCGAGACGCTGCCGCTCCGGAGGGAGCCTGTGCCGGTAGACTACAATCCGGAGATCCCCATCGAGACGTTCGATGTCATCGTCACCGATGAGTGCCATCGCTCCATCTACAACCTCTGGCGGCAGGTGCTGGAGTACTTCGACGCCTTCCTCATCGGCATGACGGCCACGCCGTCTTTGCAGACCCTGGGCTTCTTCAACCAGAATCTGGTCATGGAGTACAACCACGAGCAGGCGGTCGCCGACGGCGTGAACGTGGACTTCGACGTCTACCGCATCCGCACCGAGATCACGGAGCGCGGCTCCAGGGTAGACGCCGGGTACTACGTCGATCGGCGCGACCGTCACACTCGCGCGGTCCGGTGGGAGCAGCTCGACGAGGACCTCGTCTACGCCCAAAATCAACTGGACCGGGACGTGGTGGCCCCCGATCAGATACGAACGGTCATCCGCGCCTTTCGTGACCGACTTTCCACCGAGATCTTCCCCGGGCGCACCGAGGTCCCCAAGACCCTCATCTTCGCCAAGGACGACAGTCACGCCGATGACATCGTGCAGATCGTGCGCGAAGAGTTCGGCCGGGGCAACGAGTTCGCCCAGAAGATCACCTACAAGACGACCGGCGCGAAGCCCGAAGACCTGCTCCAGGCCTTTCGCACCAGCTACTTCCCCCGCATCGCCGTGACCGTGGACATGATCGCCACCGGCACGGACATCCGCCCGCTGGAGGTCGTCCTCTTCATGCGGAACGTCCGCAGCCGCAACTTCTTCGAGCAGATGAAGGGCCGCGGCGTGCGGATCATCTCCCCCACCGAGTTCCAGTCCGTCACCCCAGGCGCTACCCATAAGACCCGGTTCGTCATCGTGGACGCGGTGGGCGTGACAGAGCAGAACCTCTCCGACTCCTACTCTCTGGAGAAGCAGCCCACCATTCCTTTCGAGAAGCTGCTGGACGCGGTGGCCATGGGCAACCGGGAGCTGGATGTCCTCTCCTCCCTGGCCAGCCGGCTGGCACGCCTTGA
>DYHL01000013.1:18415-21097 GCA_020724185.1 Candidatus Nitrosymbiomonas sp.
CCAGCTCACGGTTTCGGACCGGCGCGCGCTCCAGGAAGCGGCTCAGGGCATGGCTCTCAAGGAGATGACCGCAGCCCTGCTGCGGGCCGTGGACCCTGACGCCGTGCTCGACGCTGCCCGCCAGGCGACGGGCCAGGACCAGCCACCAGAAGAAGCCGTCGCCCGAGCGAGGAGGGACCTTTCGGAGGCGGCTGCCCGGCCCCTCGCTGCCAACCCAGAACTGCGCCAGCGGCTCATCGACATTCGCCGGTCGTACGAGCAGACGATCGACACCATCAGCCAGGACGCGGTCATCGAAGCCGGCTACTCCGCCGATGCCACCGAGCGCGCGCGGGCCATGGTGCAGTCCTTCCGGGAGTTCATCGCACAGCACCGGGATGAGATCACTGCCCTGCAAGTCCTCTACAGCCGCCCCTACCGACAGCGCCTGACCTATCAGGATATCAGGGCCCTGGCCGACGCGCTGCAGATGCCCCCCAGAGCGCTGACGCCTGATCGGCTGTGGGCGGCGTACCAGCAGTTGGACCGGTCCCGAGTCCGGGGTTCCGGGCAGCGGATGCTGGGCGACATCGTCTCGCTGGTGCGCTTCGCGATCGGCGAGGACACGGAACTGGTTCCCTTTGCCGATCAGGTCCGGGAGCGGTTCGACGCCTGGCTGGCGGCTCAGCAACTGATGGGCCGCGTCTTCACCGCCGAGCAGCGCCGCTGGCTGGAGGCCATCCGCGACCACATCGCCGGAAGTGTGAGTATGGGGCTGGAGGATTTCCAGCTTGCGCCCTTTGACCAGCAGGGCGGCTTGGGCCGGGCCTACGCGATCTTTGGGAAGGAACTGGAAGCGCTGCTGGACGAGCTGAACCGGGAGTTGGTAGCGTGAATCAACGGGAGCACAGCTCACGGTCTCTGGGGTGGACATGGCAGGTTCCTCCGGCATGGGAGTGGGCGAGAATGGTGGACATTGCAGACGTGATAGGAGGAGGTACTCCACCGACATCAGAGCCTGCCAATTTCGATGCCGGGGACATCCCGTGGATAACGCCCGCCGACCTGTCTGGTTACAGGGAGAAGTACATCTCGCGAGGCGGACGTAACATCACGGAGCGAGGGTTGAAGTATTCCGGTGCCAGGCTGATGCCGACCGGCACGGTCTTGTTTAGCTCCAGAGCTCCGATAGGATATGTGGCCATTGCTGCCAACCCCGTTGCCACCAATCAGGGCTTCAAGAGTTTCGTGCTAGCCAGTGGGATGGATCCGACATACGTCTTCTTCTATCTGAAAGGAGCGCGGGGGTTGATCGAGACCCTCGCTGGTGGCACCACGTTCAAAGAGATCTCGGGGGCGAAGGCAGCACAGATTCCCGTACCCATACCTCCCTTTCCCGAGCAACACCGTATCGTGGCGGAGATCGAGAAGCACTTCACCCGCCTGGATGCTGCCGTAGCCTCCCTCCGGCGGGCCCGGGTCAACCTGAAGCGTTACCACGCCAGCGTGCTCAAGGCGGCTTGTGAGGGCCGCCTGGTGCCGATCGAGGCCGAGTTGGCTCGACTGGAGGGCCGGGACTACGAGTCTGCCTCCGTGCTACTGGAGCGCGTCCTTGCGGAGGGACGCGCACGGTGGGAAGGTCAGGAGAAGCGCCGCGGCAAGTACCGAGAACCCCAACCGCCGGACACTTCTAATCTACCCCCGCTCCCTGAGGGCTGGGTGTGGACGAGCTTGAGCCAGATTTCTGAAATACAAGGAGGAATACAGAAGCACCCGAAGCGTGCCCCCCTGGAGCACCGCTATCCATTTCTGCGTGTCGCCAATGTCCTCCGCGGGCATCTGGACCTCAATGAAGTGCACGAGATCGAACTATTCGCAGGTGAGCTCGAAAGACTGCGCCTGCAAACGGGAGACTTGCTGATCGTGGAGGGAAACGGTAGTCCGACAGAGATTGGTCGCATGGCCATCTGGAACGGCGAGATAGGCAATTGCGTGCACCAGAACCACATCATTCGTGCCAGAATGCTAGGCGGTGTTGTCTCGGAATACTGCGAGGCGTACTGGAATTCGCCAGACGGAGCAGGTCGTGTACTTAAGGTCGCCAGCTCTACGAGTGGCTTGTATACCTTGAGTGTAAGCAAGGTCGGACGTCTGCCTGTCCCCCTGCCCCCTCTCGCCGAGCAGCGCCGCATCGTAGAAGATGTGGATCGGCATCTGTCCGTGATCCAAGCCGCAGAAGCAATCGTCGAGGCCAACCTGAAGCGGGCGGAGCGGCTGCGTCAATCCATCCTCCGGCGTGCCTTTGAGGGGAAGCTGGTCCGCCAAGACTCCAGCGACGAGCCTGCCTCCGTGCTGCTAGAGCGCATCCGCGCGGAACGGGAGCAGGCTGGGAGGAACATCACGGAGGCGAGACGCAGGCTCGGTCGCCGCCGGAAGGCTCAGGAGGTATCGGCATGAGCACGGCCTCGGCCATCGGCCAGAAGCCTGTGGAAGCCCTGGTGGCTGTTGGCTCGATGATACCCACAGCCTCGGATTCCGAGATATTGACCTTTGCCTCTCAGGGATGCCACAATAGTTTGGCCACCGAACACCAGTTTGCTATGGGCGCGTGGCAGTCAAGGTACGACGTCTGCCAAGACCAAGAAGGAGCGTAACTGCTCAGGTAGCCCCACCATGGCGCTGCCTTTGACTGGAGAGTAGTCT
>DYHL01000014.1 GCA_020724185.1 Candidatus Nitrosymbiomonas sp.
GGTTCGGGAGGCCAGGGGTCGTAGCTGCGCCGTCATCAGGGGGCATCGCACCGCCATTGTAGTGGCGGGATTCCACCTGGCGCAAGCCCGCTGCCTCGAAGGGATACGGCCCTCCGCCGAAGAAGACGCAAGAACGCAGCATGGCGCGCCAAACCGTGAGCCGCCCAGGAAGGAGAAATGGGTTTGAAGGTTACGATCACGACCAACGGCGCCACAGCGACCCACAACGTGGAACCCAGGCTCCTGCTCGTGCAGTACCTGCGCGAGGTGCTGGGGCTGACCGGCACGCACATCGGGTGCGACACCACGAGCTGCGGGGCGTGCACGGTGATGCTCAACGGTCTGGCGGTGAAGTCGTGTACGGAGCTGGCCGTGCAGGCCGACGGTGGGAAGATCCTAACGGTGGAGGGCCTGGCCCAAGACGGCCGGCTCCATCCCATCCAGGAAGCCTTCTGGGAGGAGCACGGGCTGCAGTGCGGGTTCTGCACGCCGGGCATGATGCTCACCGCGTTGCAGATCATCGAGCGCCACCCGAATCCGACCGACGAGGAGATCCGGCGCGGCCTGGAAGGCAATCTGTGCAGGTGCACCGGATACCACAACATCGTCAACGCCGTGAAGCGGGCGGCGGGCGAGATGGCCGCTCAACCCCCCGGGTAGATCCAGGGAAGCACACCGGCAGATCCAGGAAGCACAGGGGAGCAGGAGATCGGAACAGCACAGCGAATGGCGTGTTGCAACCACAAAGTTGAAGGGTGATTCACCTGCCAGATCACCGCCGGCCGGTCACCCATCCCAAGGGAGAGCGGGGACGGCGTACCAGGCAGCAACTCCTGGACGCCGCCGAGGTGGAGTTCGGCCAGCGGGGCTACTTCGCCACCTCGGTGGCGGACATCACGCGCCGCGCCCGCGTCGCGCAGGGTACTTTCTACGTCTACTTCCCCAGCAAGCAGGAGATCTTTGCGGAGTTGGTGCGCCACCTCAGCCGGTCGCTGCGCCACGCGATCCAGCAGGCGGTGGCAGGGGTCGGGGACCGCCTGGCGGTGGAGCGCAAGGGGTTTGAGACCTTCCTCCGGTTCGTCGCCACCCACCGCAACCTCTACCGCATCGTGCTGCAGGCCGAGTCCGTGAACCCGCCTGTCTACCGATGGTACTACCGGCGCCTGGCGGAGGGCTACGTGCGGGGACTGTCCGCGGCGATGGACGCCGGCGAGATCCGGCGCACCGACCCCGAGGCCCTGTCGTATTGCCTGATGGGAATAGGGAACTTCATCGGGATGCGCTACTCGCTGTGGAACCGGGCTGGCCTGCCGCGGCGCGCGCTGGAGAGCATGTTCGAGTTCATCGCCTCGGGCCTGGCGCCCGCGGCCGCGCCGGTTTCGAAGAGCGCGGGACGGCGGCCGGGAAGCGGCGCTCGGCGGCAGGGCGGCGGATCATGATCCCGCAGGTGGGGATCGTGGACCTGGCGGTCTACCTTCCGGAGCAGATCATGAGCGCCGAGGAGGTCGCCGCCCGCTCCGGGATCCCCGCCGAGGTCGTGAGGGAGAAGTTCGGCCTGCGGGGCAAGCACATCGCCGCTCCTGACGAGCACCTCTCGCACCTGTGCATCGAAGCCGCGCGCCCCATGCTCTCGGCGGTGCCCGCCGAGGAGATTGACGTCGTCATCTACTTTGGTAGCTATCACCGGGACTACTATGTTTGGCCGGTGGCCCCGCGCATCCAGCACGCGCTGGGGCTTCATTGGGCCCACGCCTTCGAGCTGATGAACACCAGCGCCGGCGGGCCGATCACCCTGAAGGTGGCGGCGGATATGCTGCGGGCCGACGCGACGCTCCGAAATATCCTGGTCGTGGCCGGGTCCCGCGAGTCCTACCTCCTGGATTACCAGAACGCCCGCTCGCGGTTCATGTTCAACTTCGGCGACGGCGCGGCGGCCGCGCTGCTGCGGCGCGGCCACACCAGCAACCGTATCCTGGGTGGCGCGTTCCTCACCAACGGCGCGTTCGCCATGGATGTCATGGTGCCGGCTGGCGGCTCGGTGCACCCTGCCAGCGCCGAGACCGTCGCGCGCGGCATGCACTCCTTCGATGTCCCGGATCCCGCTGGGATGAAAGAGCGCCTCGACCCGCTCACCATCACCAACTTCCTTCAGGTCATCCGAGGCGCGTGCGAGCGCAGCGGGCGTGACCCGAGTGAGATCGGGTTCCTGGCGGTGTTGCACACCAAGCGGTCGCTCCATGACCAACTGCTGGCGGCGCTGGGACTGCGCGAGGATCAGTCGGTCTACCTGGAGGAGACCGGGCACCTGTCCGCGGCCGACCCCCTGGTGGTGCTGCACGAGGGCCGCCGGACGGGCCGGCTGCGGGACGGCATGCTGGCCGTGGCGGTCAGCGCCGGCACCGGTTACTCCTGGGGCGCGGTGGCCATCCAGTGGGGTGATGGCTGATGCAGGGGATCTGGCACTGGCTCGACCGGCGTGACCTCATCACCCCGCGCCGCCTGGCCGTAGTGGACGGCGATCGGCGGTTCACCTACCGCGAGCTGGCCGCGCGGGTGCGCCATCTGGCCGCGGGGTTGCAGCGGCGCGGGATCGGTCGGGGCGACCGCGTGGCCGTCCTTTCCTTCAACCGGGTCGAGACTCTGGAGGCACTGTTCGCCCTGGCGCGCCTGGGTGCGATCATGGTCCCCCTCAACTGGCGCTTGACCCCACCGGAGCTGGCGGTTCAGCTTGCCGACAGCGCGCCCGGCCTGATGATCGCCGATGCCGAGCACCGCGATCTGGCCACCTCCGCCGCGGCAGAGGCGCGTATCACGATGCCCCTGGTCCTGATCGGGGATGAGTACGAGGAGGCCGTCCGCACGCCGCAGGAGGGCAACGCGGTAGGCGCCTTCGACGATCCGCTCATCATCATGTACACCTCGGGGACCACGGGCCGGCCCAAGGGCGCGGTGCTGGCCCAGGGCACGCAGCTCTGGAACAGCCTCAACATTGGCACGGCGATCGGGCTCACCTACCGCGACGTTACCCTGACGGTCCTGCCGATGTTCCACATCGGCGGGCTGGGGCTCTACGCGCTGCCCACGCTCCATGTCGGGGGTCGGCTCATTATCCAACGCACCTTTGACCCGGAGGAGACCTGCCGCCTGCTGCGGGACGAAGGCGTCACCGCGATGTTCGGCGTGCCGGCGATCTACCAGGTCCTGTTGCAGACGCCCGCCTTCCAACAGCGCGATTACAGTGGCGTTCGGTTCGGCGTGGGGGGCGCACCATGTCCACTCCCAGTGATCGAGGAGTTTGAGCAGCGCGGCCTGCTGCTCCAGCAGGGCTTCGGCCTGACCGAGACCGCGCCCACGGCCACGCTGCTGCCGCCTGAGGACGCTTTCCGCAAGAAGGGCTCGGTCGGCCCGCCGACGCTGCATGTCGAGGCGCGCGTCGTGGACGACGCGGGATGCGACCTCCCGCCTGGGGAGATCGGCGAGATCTGCCTGCGCGGCCCCAACCTGTTCTTGGGTTACTGGGGGCTGCCCGAGGCCACAGCCGAGGTCTTCTCGCCGCCGGAGCAGCCGGACGATCCCGCGGCGTCGGCGCAGCGCGCGAGCGGCGACTACCGCGGCTGGTGGTTCCACACCGGTGACCTGGGCTACGCCGACGACGAAGGGTTTCTCTATGTGGCCGACCGCAAGAAGGACATGATCATCTCAGGCGGCGAGAACATCTACCCCGCCGAGGTGGAGCAGGTCCTCTACCAGCATCCGGCGGTTCTCGACGCCGCTGTCATTGGCATCCCCGACACCCGCTGGGGCGAGGCGGCGATGGCGCTGGTGGTGCTCAGGCCCGAGGCGCGAGCCACGGCTGAGGAGATCATCGCGGCCTGTCAGGGCCGGCTGGCCCGGTACAAGATCCCCAGGCGGGTGGCGTTCGTCGATGTGCTGCCCCGCAACGCCGCGGGCAAGGTGCTCAAGCGCGTGCTGCGCGAGACGTACGGGAAGGCCGGAGAGGGCTAGCCCGATGCCGCGGGCAGCGGTCGGCGCGGTCACGCTGCACTACGAGCGGGCAGGGGACGGACCCGCAGTCGTGCTCGTGCCCGGGCTGGGCGGCGATCACCGCCTGTGGCACAACCAGGTGCCGGCGCTGACCGGGCGGTTCGATTGTATCGCGGTGGACAACCGCGGTGCCGGGCAGTCGGCGATTCCGGACGAGCCGTACACGATTGCGGCATTTGCCGATGATCTGGCTGGATTGCTGGATGCGCTGGGGATCGCGAGAGCGCACCTGGTCGGCGCCTCGATGGGCGGGTTCATCGCCCAGGAGTTCGCCCTGCGGCACGCGCACAGGCTGGACCATCTGGTGCTGTGCTGCACCTCGCCAGGTGGGCCCCGGAGCGTGCCTATTCCCCAGGAGGCCGTGGCCGTGATGGTCCAGCGGACCGGCGACCCGCGGACCGACCTGCTGCGATCGCTGGAGCTGATGACCACCGAGGATTTCCGGGCTGCCTGCCCGGACGCGGTCGAGGCCCACATCGCCTGGCGTCTGGCGCACCCCCAGCCGCTGTTCGCCTATCACCGCCAGCTAGCCGCTGCTGCCGCGCACGACGCGGCGGACCGTCTGGGCGCGATCCGCGCGCTGACGCTCGTCTGCCACGGCACCGGGGATCGAATCGTGCCGTCGGCGAACGCGGCGCTGCTGGCCCAGGGCATACCGCATGCCCGCCTGCGTCTCTTCGAAGGCTCGTCGCACCTTTTCTTCTGGGAGCGTGCGGCGGAGTTCAACCGGCTCGTGATCGAGTTCCTGGTCGAGGACGACCCTCAGGGAGGTGGACGATGAACAAGCTCGCGGTCGTGCTTGTTGTGGTGGCCCTGCTGGCGATGGGAGGGACGGAAGGTCTGGCGCAGCGAGAGCAGGTCCGGATAGGGATCTCGCTGCCGCTGACCGGTCCGGCCTCTGCCAGCGGCAAGGCGGCCGAGGCCGGCTACCGGCTGGCCCTGGACGAGATCAACAAGGCCGGCGGGGTGCTGGGCCGCCGGCTGCAGGTCTTCATCGAGGATGACGGCAACCTGCCGGCCAAGGGCGTGCCGATCTTTACGAAGTTCGTGACGGTGGACCGGGTCCACGCGATCACTGGTATCTTCGGGAGCGCGATTGGGGTCAGCATCGTCGGCCCGGCCAAGTTGCACGAGCCGCTGATCGCCATGCTGGGCGCGGCCTCGCCCCTGGTGGAGCGTGGCTTCGAGGGCTACAAGTACCTGTTCCACTACCATCCGTGGGCGTATCACAACATGGAGGCCGTGTTCAACTTCATGGAGTTCGTGCGCACCGGAACCGGCGCATCTACCATTGCCATCCTCTACGAGGACGGTCCCTTCGGATCGGCGGGCATCGGAGACACCCGCAGTGAGTTGATCAAGCGGGGGTTCGACGTCCCGTTCATGGAGTCGTTCAAGACTGGTTCGGGCGACTTCACCGCGCTGCTTACGCGTGCGAAGCGCCACCCGGTGGACGTGCTGTTCTGGATCGGGTTCGACGCCGACGCGCTGCCGATCGCGGTGCAATCTCGCGAGATCGGGTTCAAGCCGCGGCTGATCTTCGGGTCGCCGGCGTCGTGGCCGGTGGGCTATGAGGGCAACCCCGTGGCCCGCGACGTCGCCGGCATGGCCGGCTGGACCTCGGCCAGCCCGCTGCCTGCGTCCAAGGAGTTCGTCAAGAAGTACCAGGCCAAGTTCGGAAGTCTGAGCGAGGAGTACATGGCGCCGATGGGCTACACGATCCTCACGTCACTGGCGGCAGCGATGAACAAGGCCGGCACCACCGACAAGGACCGTGTCACGGCCGAGCTGGCCAAGACCGACGCGGACACGCCTGTTGGGCGGCTGCGGTTCAAGCCCAGCCGGCTCAGCCCCAGCGTCTACCAGGGATTCGACTCCGATCTGTGGATGGTGTTCCAGTTCCGGGAAGGGCGGCGGGTGCCGGTGTGGCCCAAGCACGTGGCCGCCGGTCCGCTGGCGTGGCGCTGGCGATAGGAGCAGAGATCTCCGGCCGCCCGTCCGGATATGGGCGGGCGGCCGGGGTTGCGTGATGGACCTCTTCCTCCAGACCCTGGCCAACGCGCTGATCCAGAGCGGGACCTACGCGCTGGCATCGTCCGGCCTGGCCCTGGCGGTCGGGGTGCTACACATTGTGAACTTCGCGCACGGCGAGTTCCTGATGGTCGGCGCGTTCGTCGCCTACTGGCTGAGCGTGCTGGCCGGGATTGATCCCATTGTCTCGTTGGTGCCTGCTGGTGCCGTCATGTTCGCGGCCAGCGGGGTGATCTACCAGGCCAGCATCCGCCGCGTGCTGCTCGCCCCTGAGCTCAACGCGCTGCTGCTGACCTTCGGGATCGGCATCACGCTGCAGAACCTGGCGGTGCTGGTGTTTGGCGCCACGCCCCGCGTGGTCCACACCGCCTACCAGCTCACTGCGGTGACGCTGGGCCCGGTCTCGGTGGGCGTGGCGCCGCTGATAACGCTGATCGTATCGGTTGCGCTGCTGGCCGGCATGTACGCCGTTCTGTACCGGACCGGCGTTGGCAAGAGCATCCGCGCGGTTGCCCAGAACCGCACCGGCGCGCACCTGGTCGGGCTGGACGTGGACCGGATCTACCTGCTGACCTTCGGCATCGCCTCGGCGCTGGCCGCGATCGCCGGCGCTATGGTCCTGGTGCGCATCGGCGCCAGCCCGCACATGGGGTTTGGGTTCGTCCTCAAGGCGTTCGCGATCATCGTGATGGCAGGGCTGGGGAACCTGACCGGCGTGCTGTGGGCGTCGCTGGTCCTGGCGACGGCGGAGGCGTTCGTGCGCACCTACGTCCCAGGCGGCGGCGGCGCAGCCGAGGCCGTTTTCTTCCTGCTCATATTCTTCACCCTGGTGTGGCGCTCATGGAGGACGGCATGAGGTGGGCCGGGCCAGCGGCGCTGGTGGTGGCGCTCCTGGTGCCGCTGGTGCCGGCCGGCGGCTATCAACAGTACGTGGTGCAGGTGGCGACTTTCGTCCTGATCAACGCGGGCGTGGCCCTGGCATGGGACATACAGGCCCGCACCGGCCAACTTTCGCTGGCGCCGGCGGCGTTCTTCGGGCTCGGCGCCTACGCGTACACGATAGCCGCGCTCCGCGGCGTGCCGCTGCCGGTTGCGTTCCTGCTGGGGCCGCTGGTGGCAGGCGCGGTCAGCCTGGGGCTGGGGGTCGTCACGCTGCGGCTGCAGGGGCTGTACTTCGCCATCGCCACGCTGGCGTTCGCCGAGGTCGTCAAGGTGATCTTCAAGGAACTGCCATTGGACCTCACCGGCGGCGCCGTGGGCCTGACCGCGCCGCCGCTGCTGGGCGGTCACCAGACCGGGCTCTACTACCTGGGCCTTTGCGTGCTGCTGCTCGTGGTCGCCGCCAGCCTGGCGGTTCGCCACAGTCGGCTCCACTACGCCTTCACCGCGATCCGCCAGGGCGAGTTGACCGCGCGGGTCCTTGGGGTGCGGGTGGTGCGGACCAAGCTCCTGGCCTTCGTCTTGTCGGCGAGTCTGACCGGGCTGGTGGGCGCCTACGCCACGAGCCGGCTGTTCTTCGTCATCCCGGAGGACACGTTCGGGATCGGGCTGTCGGTGACCGCGCTCGCGACCGCGATCTTCGGTGGGGTATACACGACGGCCGGGCCGGTGCTCGGCGCGATTATCCTGCGCAGCCTGGAAGAGGGGCTGCGGATGGTGCTGAGGGAAGGGTACCTGGCGGTCTACGGGGTGATCCTGATGCTGGTCATCCTCTATCTACCGGGCGGGCTGGTGAGCCTCTGGAATCGGCGGGCGCGCGATGCTGCTGGCGGCGACTGACCTCTCCAAGCGGTTCGGCGGGGTCGCCGCGGTGCGGCGCCTCGATTTCCACCTTGATCCAGGGGAGATCCTCGCCATCATCGGTCCCAACGGCGCCGGCAAGACGACCGTGCTGAACCTGCTGTCCGGCGTCTTCCCCGCCGACGAGGGCCGCATCGTGCTCGACGGCACCGACATCACCCGCCTCCCGGCCGAGGACCGCTGCCACCTCGGCTTGGGTCGCGCTTTCCAGGTCGTCCAACCGTTCCCCGAGATGACGGTCCGCGACAACCTGATGGTCGGCGCGCTGTTTGGCGCTCGCCAGCGCTCGCTCGCCGAGGCGCGCAAGCGGACCGAGGAGGTGCTCGCCCTCACGGGCCTGTCCGGTCGGGCCGCGATGCCGGCGCGGGATCTCACCCTGGCCGGAGAGAAGCGGGTGGAGATGGCCCGCGCGATCGCCACCTCGCCCCGCGTGCTGCTGCTCGACGAGGTGATGGCCGGGCTGCTGCCGCAGGAGGCCGACGAGATGCTGGCCGTGGTCCGCGCCGTGCGCGAGACCGGGGTCGCGGTGCTTTTCATCGAGCACGTGATGCGGGTGGTCCGTGACCTGGCCGACCGCGTGGTCGTAATGGACTTCGGCGAGAAGATCGCCGAGGGCAGCTACCGGGACGTGACGGGTCACCCCAAGGTCATCGAGGCGTATCTGGGCACGGAGGAGACCGGCGGTGCTTGAGGTGCGCGGCCTGGAGGCCGGGTACGGCAAGGTGCAGGTGCTCTGGGGATTGGACCTGCAGGTGGCCGACGGCGAGTTCGTGGCCCTCATCGGCGCCAACGGCGCCGGCAAGACCACGTTGCTGCGCACGATCTCAGGGTTGATCCGCCCGACCAGTGGGACGATCCGGTTCCGCGGGGCCGAGATCACGGGCCGGCGGCCGGCCGAGATCGTTGCGCAGGGCATAGCCCACGTGCCCGAGGCGCGCGAGTTGTTCCCGCTGATGACCGTGCAGGACAACCTGGAGCTCGGGGCGTTCGCCCGGCCAGCGGCTTGGGCACGCGCCGCGCAGACCCTGACAGAGGTCTATCGGCTGTTCCCGCGCCTGTCCGACCGGCGCCTGCAGATCGCAGCCACGCTGTCAGGAGGGGAGCAGCAGATGGTCGCGATCGCGCGGGCACTGATGAGCCGGCCCGAGGTGCTGATGGTGGACGAGCCGAGTCACGGGCTGAGCCCGCTCATGGTGCAGGCAGTCTTTGCGGCCCTGCGCGAGGTCAGCCAGAGCGGGGTGTCGGTGCTGCTCATCGAACAGAACGTCCGGCAGAGCCTGCGCCTGGCCGGCCGGGCGTACGTGATGGAGAACGGACGGATCGTCCTCCAGGGCACGGGCCGCGATCTGCTCGAAAGCCCGCACGTCAAGGAGGCGTACCTGAGGCTCTAGCCTCTAGCCGGAGGGCGGCATGGGAATGCTCGATGGGAAGGCCGCGGTCGTTACCGGCGCGGGCAGCGGCATCGGACGCGCCATCGCGCAGGCGCTGGCGCGCGAGGGCGCCGCGCTCAGCGTGGCCGACATCGAGGAGGGTGGCGGGCAGGCCACGGCCGACGCGATCGTTCGCTCAGGCGGTCGCGCGCAGTTTCTACGGGCCGACGTCTCGCGATCCGAAGATGTCCGGGTGATGATCGCCCAGGCCGCGGCGGCCTTTGGGCGGTTGGACATACTGGTGAACAATGCCGGGCTGCAGCACGTAGCGCCGATCGTGGACTACCCGGAAGACCGCTGGAACGTCTTGATCGGGGTCATGCTCACCGGCACCTTCCTGTGCACCAGATACGCCCTGCCCCACATGATCGAGCGGCAGTGGGGCCGCGTGGTCAACGTTGCCTCGGCGCACGGGCTGGTCGCCTCGCCTTTCAAGTCGGCTTATGTTGCTGCCAAGCACGGCGTTGTGGGTTTCACCAAGGTGGCCGCCTGGGAAGTCGCGGGCAGCGGGGTTACGGTGAACGCCGTCTGTCCCGGCTATGTTCGCACGCCGCTGGTGGAGAAGCAGATCGCCGATCAGGCGCGCGTGCACGCGATCCCTGAATCAGATGTGGTCACACGGATCATGCTGGAGCCCCACGCGATCAAGCGCATGATCGAGCCCGACGAGGTTGCCGCCATGGTCGTGTACCTCTGCTCGGACGCCGCCGGCATGGTCACGGGGACCGCGCTGACGATGGACGCTGGGTGGACCGCGCGATGAGCTTCACGCCCGGGCAGAAGGCCGCCATCACCCGGACCATCTCTGAGGCCGACATCGAGGCGTACGCCCACCTGACCGGAGACCTCAACCCGCTGCACATGGATCCCGAGTTCGCCTCCACCAGCCGGTTCGGCGAGCGGATCGCCCACGGCATGCTGACCGCCGGGCTGATCTCGGCGGTCCTGGGCATGCACCTGCCTGGTCCCGGGGGCATCTACCTCAGCCAGACCCTTACTTTTCTCAGGCCGGTCCGCATTGGTGATACAATCACGGCGACTGCCGAGGTCACCGCCTACGACGCCGAACGCCGGCGTCTCAGGCTCCGAACGTCCTGCGTCAACCAGCGGGGCGAGGCGGTGCTGGACGGCGAGGCCGTGCTCCTGGTGGATCCGACTCAACGCGGCTCCTGATCCCGGCGTCAAACAACAAGAGTTTTCCTTCCGGAGGGTCGGGGTGAAGCGTACCGTTGCCATTGTGATGGTGCTGGCCGTGATCGCAGGCGGGGCCTGGATCTACCGCGGCCGTGCGGCCCTGAGGCCGGTTGATGAGGGACCGCGCACCGCGCGGGTGGCGCGCGGCAGCCTGACTCACAGCGTCTCGGCCACCGGGACGCTGAAGCCCTTCTCGCAGGTGGAGGTCCGGTCGCGCGGCACCGGCACCGTGGTTGAGGTGCGCGTGCAGGAAGGCGACCGGGTGTCCAAAGGTCAACTGCTCGTGGTCATTGACGACCGCGACGCCCGGGCCGAGCACGAGACCCGAACCGCGCAGCTCGCCTCAGCGCAGGCTCGGCTCGAGCAGTCCCGCAGCCAGCTCGCCTTGACGAGTGCGCAGACGCGAACCCGCGTGGCCGAGGCCGAGGCATCGCTGGCCACCGCGGCGGCGCGGCTGGCGCAGGTGCTGGCCGGTTCGCGGCCTGAGCAGCTCGATCAGGCGCGGGAAGCCCTGCGGCAGGCCGAGCTCTCGGCTGAGCTGGCTCGAGCGAATCTGGCCAGAACGCGCGACCTGTTCACGGACGGCCTGGTCTCTCGCGCGCAGCTCGATCAGGTTCAGAACCAGCACGACCTGGCCCAGGCGCAGCTCCGGTCTGCCCAGGCACGGCTCCGCGAGGTGACCACCGGCAGCCGGCCCGAGGAGGTCGAGGTGTCCCGCTTGCAGGTTCGGCAGGCCGAGGCGGCGCTGGCACAGGCCAGGGCCGCCCTGCTGCAGGAGGGCGTGCAGGCCGCCGATGTGGCGGCCGCCGAGGCGCAGGTTCGCAACAGCCGCGCGCAACTGGCTCAGGCGCGCGACCGGCTGGGCGAGACGCGGATTCTGGCGCCGATCGCCGGGATCGTTGCGCGCCAGCTCGTGCAGACGGGACAGAGCGTGATCGGCGGCACCGGCTCCGGCGGTACCCTGGTGATGACGATTGCCGACGTGCGCGTGGTACAGGCGGCAGTCGGCGTGGACGAGTCCGACATAGCGCAGATCACGCCGGGCCTGGCAGTGCGGGTTACCGCAGACGCGCTGCCCCAGCGCACCTTCAAAGGCAAGGTGGCGCGCATCGCACCGCAGGCCTCGGTCGTTCAGAACGTGACTCAGTACGAGGTGATCGTGGAGATCGAGAACCCTGACCAAGCCCTTCGGCTGGGCATGAGCCTGGACGCCGAGTTCATCATCACCGAGCGCCAGGGCGTGCTCCTGGTGCCCGCGGAAGCGGTGCGGGGTCAGGATGCGAAGGTGCTTGTTCTCATGGAGAACGGGAAGCTTACCCCGGTGGTGGTCGAGGTCGGGGCCACCGACGGCCGGCAGGTGGAGATCACCCGCGGCGTCGAGCAGGGGCAGACCGTCTACCTGGGGCCTTCCCGCCGCCAGGGCAACAATGCCACGCGCACGCAGCCGGCCAGCCCTTTCATGCCGGTTCGGCCGCCGGTTAGGCGCTAGCGCTTCCCCAATGTCGCTGATTGCGGTCCGAAACGTCGAGAAGATCTACCGCATGGACGGGGTCGAGGTCCACGCGCTGCGCGGCATCTCACTCGCGGTCGAGCCCGGCGAGTTCGTGGCGATCATGGGGCCCAGCGGCTCGGGCAAGTCCACGTGCATGAACATTCTGGGTTGCCTGGACCGGCCTACGACCGGCACATACCTGCTGGACGGCACCGACGTTACCACCTTGGGCGACGAGGCGCTGGCGCGGATGCGCAACCGGCGACTGGGCTTCGTGTTCCAGTCGTACAACCTGCTGCCGCGCACGCCCGCAATAGAGAACGTCGAGCTGCCGCTGGTGTATGCCGGCACCCCGGACCGCCGGGCCCGGGCGCGTGCCGCGCTGGACTCGGTGGGACTGGGACCGCGGGCTAGGCACCTGCCCACGCAGCTCTCCGGCGGCGAGCAGCAGCGCGTCGCCATAGCTCGGGCGCTGGTCAACTCCCCCGCGATCATCCTGGCGGACGAGCCGACCGGCAACCTCGACTCCTCGACCGCGGGCGAGATCATGGACCTGCTCGACCGGCTCTCGCAGCAGGGCATAACGATAGTCCTGGTTACGCACGAGGCCGACATCGCCGCGCGCGCGCGCCGGCACGTGCAGTTTCGTGACGGCCGCATCGTGAGCGATGAACCGGTGCGGGCGCGCACGGTGGCCCCGCAGGGACCGGTGCAGCCGTGACGCTGGGCGCGAGCTTCCGGATCGCGTTGCGCGCCATGGCGGCGAACCCGCTGCGCTCGCTGCTCACGGCGCTAGGCGTGATCATAGGGGTCGGCGCGGTGATCGCGATGGTCGCGATCGGCCAGGGCGCGCGCCGCGCGGTCACCGAGCAGGTGCAGGCGTTGGGCAGCAATTTGCTGACGGTCTTTGCCGGGCAGGTGCAATTGGGCCGGATCGCCCGCGGCGACCCCGTCCAGACGCTGAACATGGAGGACGTCGAGGAGATCCGCAAGGCGGTGCCCGGCGTAACCGGCATCAGCGCCGAGTACTCGCGGCAGGCGCAGGTGGTCTTCCGGGCCGAGAACGTGATCACCCAGATCTCGGGCGTCACCCCGGAGTTCCAGGAGGTGCGCAACTTCCGGCCTGCTCGGGGCGAGTTCTTTACCGAGGCGGAGATGCGCAGCCGGGCCAAGGTAGCGATTGTGGGGAAGACCGTCGCCGACCGGTTCTTTCCCGACACCGACCCAATAGGGCAGCGCATCAGGATCCGCGGGATCACCTTCACGGTGATCGGGGTCATGGAGGAGAAGGGCGCCACCTCGTTCACGGACCGCGACGACGTGGTCTTCGTGCCCCTGACGACCGCGCAGCGCCGCCTCTTCGGCGTGACGCACGTCCGGACCATCCACGTGCAGGTGGCCACCTCCGAGGAGATGCCCGCCGCGCAGGAGGCGCTCACCGAGCTGCTGCGCACGCGCCATCGCCTGGCCCCGCACCAGGAGAACGATTTCACGGTGCGCAGCCAGGCAGACATCCTCCAGACGTTCACGAGCGTCTCCCAGACGATGACCGTGCTGCTGGGCGGAATCGCCGCGGTCTCGCTGATCGTGGGCGGCATCGGTATCATGAACATCATGCTGGTCTCGGTGACCGAGCGGACGCGCGAGATCGGGATCCGCATGGCAGTAGGCGCGCGCCGGCGCGACATCCTTTTGCAGTTCCTGGTTGAATCGGTGGCGCTCAGCGTGGGAGGCGGGATGATCGGAATCGGGGTGGGGGTCCTGGGCTCGCAGGCGATCACCCGGTTCGCGGGATGGTCCACGCTCCTGTCGCTACAGGCGGTGCTGCTGGCGTTCACCTTCGCGGTGGCGGTGGGCGTGTTCTTTGGGCTCTACCCGGCGCAGCGCGCGGCCAGGCTGGATCCGATCGTAGCGTTGCGCCACGAGTAGGTATGCCAGCGGGCTTGTGGGCCCGCTGGCATGCGGCAATATGGGAGGGCATGCGATGACGAAGCGATCCTGGATATGGATCTTGGTAGCGGCGGCGGTGGTGGCAGTGGCATGGGCAGGCGTCTACTACTATGCCCGCAGCCGGCCGGCCGCTCAACCCCAGCGGCCGCGCGACCCCGGATTTCTGGTGATACTATCCATCCGAACCCTGGAGCGCGAGCCCGAGACCCGGCTCTCCCGGGAACAGATCGCAAGGGTTCTTCCGTTTATCAAGGCGTTGAAGGACGTGCCGCTCTCGGACACAGAGGCTGCCATGGCGATCGTGCGCGCCGTCAGGGAGGTCTTCACGCCCGAGCAGCGCGCCGCCCTGGAAGAGGCCAGGAAGCGCTTCCAGGAGCAGGCGCGGGCTCAGGGAATTCCCGGCGGGCAGGGAGCCGGCGGGGGTGCTGGCCCTGGCGGAGGCGCGGTCGGCGGCCCGGGGGGAGCCGGTGGCGGAGTGGGGCTTACCGACGAGGAGCGCGCGCAGCGCCGCCTCCAGACGTTTGAGAGGATGATTCGGTACCTGGAACGACGAATGAAGTCCTGAGACCCTGGCAATCGTCTAGGAGGATTCAATGCGCTATCTGGCGCTTCTAGTCGGGTTCGTTTTGCTCGCGCTGTCGGGCTGGCCCGCGGCCGCCCAGACGCCCGCGGCCCGTCCGGCTCCTCTGGCCGAGTTGACCGCCACGGCCGATCAGCGCAACCCATCCATCGCGGCGGCGCGCCAGGCAGTTGCCGCTGCCGAGGCCAGGGTCGCGCTGGCACGCGCCGGCCGGGGCCCAACCGTTACGGCGTCGGGCACCGCGGCGACGGCGGGCGGCGGAACTGCTACAACGACCCCGCCCTTCTCCAGCTCCACTTCGCTCTCGGCCAGCTACCTGTTATACGACAGCGGCCAGATCGGTCACGCCGTCCGGCAGGCAGAGGCGAGCCTCAAGGCCGTCCGGCTGGCGCTGGAGGCCACGCGCCAGGACGTGGCCAACGGGGTGGCGCAGGCCTACGTGAACGTGCTGCGCGCCGAGCGCACGGTGGTGCTGCGCGAGCAGGTGATGGCGCAGAGCCACGAGTCGCTGCGCCTGGCCGAGGGACAGTTCCGGGCCGGCGTGGTGCCCCGATCCGACGTGGTGCGCGCGCAGGCAGGACTGGCCGCTGCCGAAGGCGAGCTTATCGCGGCCCGCAACGCGGTGGATCAAACCATGGCCGCGCTGAACGTCGTCATCGGCCAGGCGCCGTCCGCGCCGATGGCGGTTGCGCCTGCGCCGGCAGTCCCCCGGCTGACGATCGCGCCCGCGGGCCTGCCTGCGCTGATAGAGGAACGCGCAGAAGTACGCCGCGCGCTGGCCGAGATCGAGGCCGCGGAGGCAGCCCTGGCCCTTGCCCGCGCTGGCGGCGGCCTGCGGATGACCCTTGACGGCCGAGTAACGCAAGCCTTCGCGCCCTCCACGCAGACAACCTATTCGCTCGGCACCACGATCAGCTTCCCTCTCTCGGATGCGGGCCGGGTGGATGCCCAAGTTGCGGAGGCGACGGCCACCCTGGCGGCGGTGCGCGAGCGCATCCAGACTACCCGCCTGACGCTGCAGCAGCAGGGCTTCACCGCGTACCTGGCGATACTCGACGCCCGGGCGCGCATCACCAGCGCCCGCGCAGGGCTCGCGTTCGCACAGGAGTCGCTGCGCCTGGCGCAGGGGCGGTACGCCGCTGGGGCCGGGCCGTTCCTTGAGGTGGTGGACGCGCAGACGGCGCTGGTGGCTGCCGAGGTGACGCTGGCCCGGGCGGAATTCGACGAACTGGCAGGGGTGCTGTCGCTGCGGTACGCGCTCGGGCGATCTGTAGTGGACGGGGCGATCTAGGGCATGCACATGCGCAACCGGCTCCTGCCGCTCCTGCTGGCCCTGATCCTTGCGGTTGGGATCCCGGCGTCCCCTGCTCTTGCCCAGCCCGCTGACATCGGCGTCGGGCTCTTCCTTGAGAGCTACCGCACCCTCAGGGAAGAGAGCCTGTTCTTGCCTTCCTCGGAGACGCTGCTGCACGGCGCCGACGCCGGTTTGCGCGGCCTGCTGCGGGAGGAAGGTCAGAACCCTGCCTCGCTGAGTGCCTTGATCGTTACCGGAGACGAACGGGGCGACCTCGAACAGACCCTGTACCGCATCGCGCAGGCGCAGACACTCGCCCGCGCCCGGCCGATTGCCGTCGTCTACGCGGCGATCTCCGGAATGGTGGCCGCGCTCCGCGATCCGAACAGCGCCTTCTTCTCACCGGATGCCCTTGTCCAACTGAACAACCGGATCCGCGGTGAGGAGTTCGTCGGCATCGGCATCGTCATTGAGGACCGGGCCGGGCAGGCGGTCATCACGGAGGTGCTGGAGGAGTCACCGGCGATCGAGTCCGGGCTTCGTGCCGGCGACGTCATTCTCGCCGTGGACGGCGTGCCAACTGCCGGGCTGTCACTCGAACGGGTGAGCCAGATGATCCGTGGCGCCGAGGGATCGGAGGTCGCGCTGACGATACAGCGCCTTGGGGTTACGGCGCCGCAATCCGTGACGCTTGTCCGGCGCCGAATCGTGCAGCGCGTGGTGACAACCCGCGTGCTGGCTTCAGGAATCGGATATCTCCGTATATCCCAGTTCAACCAGACATCGTCCGAGATGGTTACCGTCGGGCTGCGCGAGCTCCTCGATCAGGGAGCCAGGGGCCTGGTGCTCGACCTGCGGGGCAATCCGGGCGGCCTGCTGGACGCTTCGGTGAGCATTGCCAGCCACTTCCTGGAACGCGGGGTGGTGGTGACCCTGGAGTCCGGTCGGGGTGACACGATCGCCTATACGGTCCGTCCTAGTGCCCCCAAGCACACCGGTCCGCTGGTCGTGCTGGTAGACCGCGGGAGCGCCAGCGCATCGGAGGTCGTGGCCGGAGCGCTGCAGGATGCCGGCATCAAGCTCGTGGGCACCCGAACATATGGTAAGGCCACGGTGCAGGGGGTCTACCGTCTGCGTGATGGCAGCGGGCTGCGGTTGACCGTGTCGCGGTATCTCACGCCGTTGGGCCGCGACATCGAGGGCCGGGGGCTCGTGCCGGACGTGGAGGTTGCCACCGGGGGAGCGCTGATCGGAAGCCCGGGCGACGCGCCGTTGAATCGTGCGGTGGCGATGCTCCAGCAGTCGGCGGCGCTGGTGGGCGTCGCATCCCGCTAGGCGGAACCATGCCAATCCAAGGTGAGATCCACCGTAGCACCTACTACGACTCCGTGGCGCTGATGCTGGCGCAGCGGGAGGCGCGCGATCAGCCTGGAGTGGAGGACGTCGGCGTCGTCATGGCGACCGACGCGAACAAGGAGATCCTGCGCGCGGGTGGGCTGGAGTTCCCAGGGCTGGCCGGGGCGCGGGCGGACGATCTGGCGATCGTTGCCCGGGCTGCCTCAGAGGAGGAGGCGCGGGCGGCCGCCGCGTTCGCCATGCAGGTGCTCACCCGCCGCCGGGTGTCAACGGCGGGCGACGCCTACCGCCCCAAGACGGTTGCCTCGGCCGCGCGTGCCCTTCCCGAGGCCACGATCGTCCTGATCTCGGTCCCTGGGCGGTTCGCGCACTCGGTGGCGCGCGAAGCCCTGGATGCAGGCCTGCACGTCCTCCTGTTTTCGGACAACGTCCCCATCGAGCACGAGATTGCCCTGAAGGCGCGCGGCCGCGAGCAGGGACTGCTCATGATGGGACCGGACTGCGGCACCGCGATCATCGGCGGCGCAGCATTGGGCTTCGCCAATCAGGTCCGCGCTGGACGCATCGGTCTGGTCGGCGCGGCCGGCACCGGGCTGCAGGAGGTTGCCTCGCTGATCCACCGGCTTGGCGGCGGGATCACGCACGCGATCGGTACCGGCGGGCGCGATCTCTCCTCGGCCGTCGGCGGGGTAACCATGCTGGCTGGCCTGCGGGCGCTGGAGCTCGACCCCGGCACCGAGGTGATCGTGCTGGTGAGCAAGCCGCCCGCGCCCGAGGTGGCTGGGCGGATCCTGGCCGCGGCCGCCGCCTGCGGCAAGCCGGTGGTCGCCGCCTTCGTCGGCGCGACCGTGGAACCCACCGGTCAGGTGCAGGGCGCCACGACCCTGGAGGAAGCCGCGATCCGCGCGGTGCAACTGGCCTGCGGCACAGAGGCGGCGCTGCCGCCGATGCGGTCGCTACCCGAACAGGAGGCCGGACGGTTGTCCACAGACCAGCGGTACCTGCGCGGCCTCTATAGCGGCGGCACGCTCTGCTACGAGGCGCTGGTGTTGCTGCGGCCGCACCTGGGCGCTATCTACTCGAACTCGCCCGCGGACCCTTCTGAGGCGCTTGAACCGGTGACGCGCAGCCGGGAGCACACCGTGATTGACATGGGCGGGGACGAGTTCACGCAGGGCCGTCTCCACCCGATGCTTGACCCCACCCTGCGGCTGGCGCGCCTGCGCCAGGAGGCCGCCGACCCGGAGACCGCGATCGTGCTGCTGGACGTGGTTCTGGGCTACGCCGCGCACCCCGATCCCGCCGGGGCGCTCGCGCCGGTGATCCGGGAGGTCCGCGAGCAGGCATCCCGGGAGGGGCGGCACCTCATCGTCGCAGGCTCGGTGTGCGGCACCGACGATGATCCTCAAAACGCCGGCGCGCAGCGCGCGGTGCTGGTCGAGGCCGGTGTGCTGGTCGAGGAGAGCAACGCCCGCGCCGTTCATCTCGCGCGGCTGATCGCCACCAGGCAGGGAAAACGTGAGGTGCGTTCTATGCGGAAGGTCGTCGCCGCTGCAGCGGCGACGACGGCATGGCCTGAGGTCGGGCGTGTCAGCGCGCTGCTTGGGGCGCGGCCCGCGGTCATCAATGTGGGGCTCGATTTGTTCGCCGAGAGCCTTCAGGCCCAGGGAGTGCCGGTTGTCTCCGTGGACTGGCAGCCGCCGGCCGGGGGGAAGCAGCACTTGCTGGATCTGCTGGACAAACTGGAGGGATAGCGCCGTGGACATCAACGCCGCAAACCAGGAAGCGATGGGACGCGTCCTCACTGCGCAGCCGGTTCTGGTGGGTGTCGGCCGCGCGCTCGATCTCATCCCGGGCATGTCCCTGGACCTCATCCTACACGCGGGGCCGCCGATCACCTGGGAGCGCATGTCCGGCCCGCTGCGCGGCGCTATCATCGGCGGGCTGATCCTCGAAGGCCGCGCGGGCACCGAGGCCGAGGCCACGGCGCTGGTCGAGCGAGGCGGGGTCCGTTTCGAACCGTGCCATCATCACGCCGCGGTGGGGCCGATGGCAGGCGTGACCACCGCCTCTATGCCGGTCTACGTCATCGAGAACCGCGCGGCCGGTAATCGGGCGTACTCCAACTTCAACGAGGGCTACGGCAAGGTGCTGCGCTACGGCGCCTACAGCGAGGATGTCCTGGCGCGGCTGCGTTGGATCAACGGAACCCTGGCGCCGGCTGTGGGCGATGCCCTGCAGCGCGCAGGGGGGCTCGACATGAAAGCCATGATCGCGCAGCAACTCACCATGGGTGACGAGGGCCACAACCGCAACCGGGCGGGATCGGCGATCTTCGGTCGCCTGCTGGCGCCGCACCTGGCCCGCGGCGGCCTCTCCCCAGAGGTGCTGGAGCAGGTGCTGCGCTACTTTGCCGATAACGACCTGGCGGTGCTCAATCCCGTAATGGCCGCGTGCAAGGCCACCATGGACGCCGCGCACGGGATCGCCGGCAGCACGGTTGTCACCTGCATGGCGCGCAACGGTACTGATTTCGGCATCCGGGTCTCGGGCCTGGGCGACCGCTGGTTCACTGCCCTGGCCACGGTGCCGGTTGGGCTGTACTTCCCAGGGTTCTCGGCCGCCGACGCCAACCCTGACATTGGCGACTCGACGATCACCGAGACCGCGGGCATCGGCGCGTTCGCCATGGCCGCGGCGCCTGCCATCGTGAAGTTCGTGGGCGGAACCCCGGCAGAAGCGGCGGCCGCCACTCTAGAGATGTACGAGATCACCGTCGGCGAGAACCCGGCGTTCGGGCTGCCACCGCTGGACTTCCGCGGCACCCCGACCGGCATTGACATCCGCAAGGTGGTGCGCACCGGCATCACCCCGCGCGTCAACACCGGGATAGCGCACAGGATGCCGGGCATCGGCCAGGTGGGCGCTGGGCTCGTGCGCCCGCCGATGGCCTGCTTCGAGCAGGCGCTGGAAGCCATGGCCGATCTCGCGACATAGAAGGAGTTCCACAGGCAGATCCATCAGGAGGTGTCCGGCAATGAAGGTCGAGGCAAAGCTCGCCGAGATGGGACTTGAGCTCCCCAGCGCGCCTAAGCCCGTCGCGAACTACGTCCGCACGGTGCGCGCGGGGAACCTGCTGTTCGTCTCGGGGCACGGGCCCTACCGTGATGGGAAGCTACAGTTCCTCGGCAAGGTCGGAGGGGACCTGACGGTAGAGGAAGGCCACCAGGCCGCCCGGCTGGTGGCGCTCAACTGCCTGGCCTCGGTGAAGGAGGCGCTGGGCGATCTCGACCGCGTGAAGCGGGTGGTGAAGCTGCTGGGCATGGTCAACTGCCCGCCGGAGTTTGGGCAGCAGCCCGAGGTGATCAACGGTGCCTCGGACCTGCTGGTGGAGCTGTACGGGGATGCCGGGCGCCACGCCCGATCGGCGGTTGGGATGAACGCGCTCCCGCGGGGGATCGCGGTGGAGATCGAGATGGTGCTGGAGGTCGAGTAGGAACCGGCGTGGGCGGCAGGCCGCATGTGGCTCCTGCGGGCCAAGGCATTTGGGAGATGCGGGCAGTGGGGAGCGACAGGCGAATGCTCTACTTCGCGGCCCAGGGAAACAGATTCGTTGTTCTCCATGGACTGGCAAAGGGCGGATGGGAAATACCGGACC
>DYHL01000015.1:0-1579 GCA_020724185.1 Candidatus Nitrosymbiomonas sp.
GGTCACCTCGATCTCCGATCCGCGGACCTTCAACGCGGTGGTGGCTCAGGAAACCTCGTCCACGGTGCCCCTGGGATATGTCTTCGAGGGGCTGGTGGAGACGAACCGGATCTCGACCGAGATCGAGGGGTCGCTGGCCGAGTCCTGGACCGTGAGCAAGGACGGCCGCACCTGGCAGTTCAAGCTGCGCAAGGGCGTCGCGTGGCACGACGGCAAGCCGGTCACGGCCGACGACGTGGTCTTTACGCTGGACGCGGCGTTCACCAAGGGCGTGCAGTCTAGCCTGCCGGACGTGCTGACGATCGCCGGCAAGCCCATTCAGTACAAGAAGATTGACGACCTCACCGTCGAGTTCAAGACTGAGCAGCCGTTCGGCCCCTTCCTAAGAACGATCGGGTTCAGCATCCTGCCCAAGCACAGGCTGGAGGGCGCGCTCAAGCAGGGCGCCCCCGAGTTCAACCGCACCTGGAGCGTGGCCACCCCGCCCCGCGAGATCGTGGGCCAGGGGCCGTTCGTGATGCACCAGTACGTCCCAGGGCAGCGGATCGTGTTCCTGCGCAACACCAAGTACTACAGGGTGGACAAGAAGGGCCAGCGGCTGCCGTACCTGGCGCGCGTGGTAATCGTGGTCGTGCCGAACCTCGACGCCGCCCGGCTCAAGTTCGAGGCCAAGGAGACCGACAACTACCCTGCGCGACCGCGCGAGTACGCCGAGTTCAAGCAGAAGGAGGCCGCGAGCAACTTCACGATCTTCGACGGCCCGCCCACCTTCTCCACCGAGTTCCTGGTCTTCAACCAGAACCCTCGCGGCATCTCCGGTCCCAAGCTGGCCTGGTTCCAGAACGCGAAGTTCCGGCAGGCGGTAAGCCACGCGGTTGACCGTGACGCGATCGTGCGTCAGGTCTACGCCGGGCGGGCGACCGCGCAGTTCAGCCCGGTCAGCCCTGCCAACAAGTTCTTCTTCAACCCGAACACGCGCCGCTACACCTACGACCCGGCTCGCGCCGAGGTGCTGCTCCGTGAGGCCGGGTTCGCCAAGGGGGCCGATGGACTGCTCCGCGACGCGGCCGGCAACGTGGTCGAGTTCACGATGGCCACCAACGCCGGGAACACCGACCGCGAGGCGATCGGCAACCTGGTGCGCCAGGACCTGACCCGGCTGGGGATGCGCGTGACGTTTGCTCCCGAGGCGTTCAACACCCTGGTGGGCAAGCTGACCGGCACATTCAACTGGGAGGCGATCATCATAGGACTGACCGGCGGGCTGGAGCCCCACACTGGGCAGAACGTCTGGCGCTCGACCGGCTCGCTCCACATGTGGCACCCGCGCCAGGAGTCCCCGGCAACCGATTGGGAGGCCGAGATGGACCGCATCTTCGACCAGGCCGCCCAGATGGTGGACCAGAACAAGCGCAAGCAGCTCTACAACCGCTGGCAGGAAATCGTAGCGGAGCAGGTCCCGATGATCTACTTCACCACCACGCTCACGCAGCCTGCGGTGCGCAACACGCTGGGCAACATCCGGCTCGGGTTGGGCGGGAGCACCGCCAACATCGAGGAACTGTACTACCGGACCCCA
>DYHL01000015.1:1589-16697 GCA_020724185.1 Candidatus Nitrosymbiomonas sp.
GGAGGGGCCTTGGCCCCTCCTGCCCGATCCCGATGCTCAGGCAAATCGCGCGCCGACTGCTCCACCTGATTCCCATGCTCCTGGGGATCACGCTGATCTCGTTTGCCATCATCCAGCTCTCGCCCGGGGACTTCCTGGCCGAGGCCCGCATGAACCCCGTGGTCAGCCAGGAGACGGTGGACCGGATGCGCTCCAGCTTTGGGCTGGATCAGCCGCTGCACATCCAGTACCTCAGGTGGCTCTGGAACGCACTCCGGCTGGACTTCGGCTACTCGTTCGCGTTCCAGGTGCCGGTGATCTGGCTGATCGGGTCGCGGCTGATGAACTCGGTGCTGTTGAACCTGGTGGCGTTCGCGATTGCCTGGGCGATCGCCATACCGCTGGGGATCCACGCCGCCCGGCGGCAGTACTCGTTCTCCGAGAACGCGCTCTCGTTCTCCGCGTACCTGGGCATCTCGACCCCGACCTTCTTCTCGGGGCTGTTCCTGCTCTACCTGGCGTTTCGGACGGGCTGGTTTCCGATCGGCGGCATGACCAGCATTGACCACGACTTCCTGCCCTGGTGGGGTAAGATCCTCGACGTGGCCCACCACATGGTACTGCCGGTGCTGGTCCTGGGCGTGCTGAGCGTGGCCGGCCTGATGCGCCAAATGCGGGCGAATCTTCTTGAAGTGCTGCGGCAGGACTACGTTCGGACCGCCCAGAGCAAGGGACTGTCCGAGCGCGTGGTGATCAACAAGCACGCGGTGCGCAACGCCATCAACCCCCTGATCACGATCTTCGGGTTCAGTCTGGGCGGGCTAATTGGCGGTTCGGCGATTCTAGAGAACGTGATGGGATGGCCTGGAATCGGCAAGCTGATCGTGGAGGCGACGATCCAGAAGGACCTCTACGTGGTGATGGCCTCGCTGGTGATTGGCTCTGTGACCTTGGTCGGGGGGAACCTCGTCGCGGACGTTCTGCTCGTGGTGAGCGACCCCCGCATCCGGTACGACTAGGAGGCACGGAAGGCGGCATGGAGCAGCGCGGAGCGGGCAGGGTCGGGCAGGCGCAGCCGGCGCCGGTGGTGGTTGGGCAGGTGCGCAGGCAGGTGCAGCTCGCCTGGCGGCAGCTCCGCAAGCACCGGATGGCCCTGCTCGGCGGCGGGGTGCTGATCGTGCTCTACACGCTGGCCATCTTCGCCGAGTTCCTGGCGCCGTACTCGCTGGACTACGCCGACCGGGAACGCTTCTTCCACCCGCCCATCATTCCCACGTTCCGCGACGCGCAGGGGTTCAGCCCGAGGCCGTTCGTCCACGGGACGACGCTGGCGGACCCCGGACTGCGCAGGTTCGACGTGGACCCCACGCAGAGGTACCATGTCCGGATCTTCGTGCGCGGCGAGCCCTACCGGCTCTTCGGCATCTTCCCCTCGACGCTGCACTTCTTTGGGGTAGACGAGCCCGGCCGCATCTTCCTGATGGGCACCGACCAGTCGGGCCGGGATCAGTTCAGCCGCATACTCTACGGCTCGCGCATCTCGCTCACCATCGGCATCATGGCAGCCGCCGTTACCATTCCCATAGGCCTGGTCTATGGCGGGCTGGCCGGCTACTACGGCGGCAGGGTGGACAACGTCATGATGCGCCTCTCAGAGATCATCATCGCTTTCCCCGAGTTCTACCTGCTGCTGACGCTCAGCGCGGTGCTGCCGTCGGCGGTGGGATGCACCACGCGGTTCTACATGATCACCCTGATCCTTTCCTTCATAGGCTGGGCTGGTTTCTCGAGGTTGATCCGCGGCTTGGTCCTCTCGCTCAAGGAGCGCGAGTACGTGCTGGCGGCCAAGGCGGCGGGGATGGACGACTTCCGCGTCATAGTGCGGCACATCCTGCCCCAGACTTCCTCGCTGGTGATCGTGGTAGTGACGCTGGGTATCCCTGGCGCGATCCTGGGTGAGTCGGCGCTGTCGTTCTTCGGCTTCGGGGTCAGGGAGCCGTGCGCCTCGTGGGGCAACCTGCTGACGACCGCCTCCAACCTTCCCACGCTGATCCTGTCGCCATGGCTGCTCTTCCCCGGGCTGTTCATCATCGCGGCGGTGGTGGCCTTCAACCTGTTCGGGGACGGGCTGCGGGACGCCATGGACCCCCGCCACAGGACCGCCTCGTAGGTCTGGGCTCATGCGCATCGGTCGCCGGTTCTCCCTTGCGCGATCCCGCGGCCGCAGGGGCGCTCGCCCCACGGTCGGATCGCTGGTCGGGCCCCTGCTCTGGACGGTCGGGGTCCTGGTCGTCGCCGCCCTCCTGGTCAGTCTGGACCGGGTCTGGCAGGCCAGGAACCGGATCGAACCTTGCGATCCCGCGTTCCGGGTGGCTGGTGCGGTCCGGAGCATCTCGGGCAGCGACAGCGTCCGGCGGGCGGCATTTGACCCGTCCAGCGGTGCAGCCCAGGTGGACGTGACCTCGCGGTACTACAAATCTGGCAGGTCCGCTACCGACAACAGGGAGTACCTGGCCACCGAGGGACGGCTCGGAGCGCAGCTAGTGCTATCCAGCGAGCCCTCGGTCCGGCAGGTGACGGTACGGTTCTTCACCGGCCGAACGCTCCTGGCCACCGTGACCGCCCGCCAGGGACAGGAGTACGGCCGGTTTGCCGTGGAGTACGCCGGCCCCCTGGTCCCCCGCTAGGCCCCCGGTGTGAACAGGTCTCTCCCGTGCGGCCTAGTATACAATTGACTAATCTGGTATATAATTGGCTCAGATGCGCAGATGACACGGCAGTCCAAGACCCGCGAGGCAACGACGCCTGGTCACGTGATGACGGTGGCCCAGGTGGCGGCCTATCTCCAGCTGAACCGGCTCACCGTCTACCGGTACGTGCGCGAGGGCAAGATCCCGGCGGCCAGGATCGGCAAGATCTACCGCATCTTCCGGGAGGACGTGGACCGGTTCCTGGAAGCCCGGCAACTGGACGCGGCGAGGGGCAGGCAGGTGCCTGCCAGGACCGCACGCCCCCAGCGGCCGGAGGAGATCTATGTGGGCCCCCAGCTTCGCGACAGACCCCAGCCCTGGGACCCTGAGACGGTCCCAGGCAGCCCCGTGGACTGGATCCTGCGGGTCCTGCATTGAGGCAGCCTTCCGTGCAGGGGAGGTGAGGTCCTGGGCGGAATAGTACGCGGAATGGAAGAGGGTTCGCCGAGTTACGGAGACCACAACACGGTATAAGGAGGTAGCAGCATGACGAATCCCAAGCGGTCCCTCCTGGCGATGGTCATTGTGGCCGCGCTGGCGATAGGGGTCAACATTCCGTCGGTGATGGCCCAGCAGAGCCGCGACACCGTGGTTTTTGGCATGGCCCAGGAGCCGGACTGCCTGATCATGACGTTCTGCTCCATGGCCGCGGGCATGGCCGTCGTAAACTCCGTGTTCGCCGACATGGTGTCGTACAACGACAAGTGGCAGCTTTTTCCCACGACAGTTATGAAGGTCCCAACGCTGAAGGATGGGGACTGGCAGTTGCTCCCCGGCGGCAAGATGAAGGTGACCTACAAGTTCAAGAAAGGCTTCACCTGGCACGACGGGAAGCCGGTTACCGCGCTGGACGCGTCCTGGACCTACCTGATGCTGCGCAACCCGCGCAGCCCGGCGGTTACCCGGTTTGTCCTCCGCAAGATCGAGAACATGATCGTTCCCAACGCCGCCGACCCGTACACGCTGGTGGTCCAGTGGAACGAGACCTACCCGTTCGCCAACACAGGGCACACCGTCTACCCAAGGCACGTTCTGGAGCGCGAGTACCTGCGCGATCCGGCCGGCCTGAAATCCCACAAGCAGGCGCGGAATCCGGTCGGCAGCGGCCCCTACAAGCTGGTGGAGTGGGTGCCGGGAAGCCACATCACCCTGGAGGCCTACGACAAGTTTCCAGAGGGCGTGGCCAAGATCAAGAAGCAGGTGTGGCGCTTCATCCTGGACGCCACTGTTTTACAGGCCAACGTGATCGCCAACCAGGTGGACGCCACCGAGATCAACAACTTCTCGATTGACCAGATGATCGAGATCGAGCGCCGCAACCCGGGCGTGACCGCGCACTACACGCCGGCCATGATCTGGGAGCACATTGACGTCAACGTGGAGAACGAGTGGCTGCGCGACAAGCGGGTGCGGCAGGCGCTCGCCCACGCGATCAACCGCGAGGAACTCAGCACAAAGCTCTTCTACGGCAAGCAGCCGGTCGCGCACACCTGGCTGCCGGAGCGGCACGAGGGCTTCAACCCCAACGTCAAGAAGTACGCCCACGACCCGGGCCGGGCGCGCGCGCTGCTGGCAGAGGCCGGCTTCACGATGGGCCCCGACGGCGTGCTTCGCGACTCCAGGGGAGCGCGGTTTGAGATAACGATCATGACAACGGCCGGCCACGCGGTCCGCGAGCAGATTCAGCAGATCATCAAGGAGCAGCTCAGGGCGGTAGGCATAGATCTTCGGATTGACAACAGGCCGGCCAGCGTGCTGTTCGGTTCCATTACCCGGCTGCGGCAGTTCCCGCACCTGGTCATGTACGCCTGGCTGATGTCGCCCACCACGCTCGGCAACACCTTCTGGCACTCCACGCAGGTTCCTACCCCTGCCAACAACTGGGAGGGTCAGAACTACCCCGGCTTCCGGCACGCCGAGACCGACAAGTTGATAGACCAGTACATGACCGAGATTGACGCGGCCAAGCGCATTGCGCTGCTGCGGAAGCAGCAGGAGATCTGGGCCGAGGAGCTTCCCTCGATCCCGCTCTACTTCCGGCTGCACCTGACCACTTCCAACAAGAAGCTCACGAACGTGAGTCCCACCGGGCTCTCGGGTACCTACATCAACTGGAACTCCCGGCTCTGGGAGTGGAAGCAGTAGCCTAAGCACGCCCAGGTTGGTATCGGGGGGTGGGGATCACCCACCCCCCTTGGTTCGGAGGGCAGCAATGCAGCGATTCCTTGCGCGCCGGCTGGTCCACGGGGTCATCATTCTGATTGGCCTGTCAATCCTGATGTTCACGCTGCTCGTGCTCACGCCCGGGGACCCAGTGGAACTCATGGCGGCCAGCAACCCCGACATCCGGCCCGAAGACGTCGCCATGCTCCGGCAGTACTACGGGCTGGACGACGCGATGTACGTGCGCTACTTCAAGTGGGTTCGATCGGTGCTCAAGGGGGATCTCGGCTACTCACGGACCTACGGGACGCCGGTGACCAAGCTCGTCGTTGATCGGCTGCGCAACACGCTTACGCTTCTTGCTACCTCGGTGGCGGTCGCGTTCACGGTTGGGGTCACGGCAGGCGTCTACTCGGCCCTGCACCAGTACTCGGCTACGGACTATGTGGTGACGGTGGCCGCGTTCGCCGGCCTGGCCATGCCCGTGTTCTGGCAGGGCATAGTCTTCATCCTCCTGTTTGCCGTGTGGCTGCCGTGGTTCCCGGCCGGCGGCATGATGACCCCTGGCGTCGCACCCGGCTGGCCGATGGTCCTGGACCGCCTGTGGCACCTCGTGCTGCCGGTGTCGGTGCTGGCCACCAGCGGCATGGCCTCATGGACGCGCTACATGCGCAGCAGCATGCTCGAGGTAGTCAGGCACGACTACGTGCGTACCGCGCGCGCCAAGGGGAACCCAGAACGGGTGGTAATCAACCGGCACGCCCTGCGGAACGCCCTGATCCCGATCATCACGCTGATTGCGCTGTCTGTCCCCGGCATCCTAAACGGGGCCGTGCTGACCGAAACCGTCTTCTCGTGGCCGGGGATGGGGCTGCTGCTCTTCCAGGCGGTGCTCGGACACGACTACAACGTGGCGATGGCCGTCCTGCTGTTCCTGGCCTTGATGACGGTGATCTTCAATCTCCTCGCGGATCTAGCGTACGGCCTGGCAGACCCGCGCATCCGGTATGACTAGGCCGGGTTGGGGGAAAGCTCATGCCGGGTGAATCAGCACCGCGACAGCTCGCGCTGCGACTCGAGCGGCTCCGCAGTGAGGCCGCCGGTTACGCCGTAGGACAGTCGTACTGGCAGATCGCCCGGCGCCGTTTCCTGAAGCACCGCCTGGCGATGATAGGCGGTACCGTGTGCCTCCTGTTGACGCTCATGGCAGTGCTGGCGCCGTGGATCGCGCCCCACACCTTCGACCGCATCGACCTCAACGCGCGCTGGACCCAGCCTGGGTTGACCGGGAACGTCTTCGGGACCGATGAACTGGGCCGCGACGTGCTGACGCGCATAATGTACGCTGGGCGCATCTCGCTCGTCGTAGGGTACGTAACCGCAGTCTCCATCTCGATTGTGGGCTCCCTCGTCGGCGCGGTTGCCGGCTTCTACGGCGGGTGGGTGGACAGTGTGCTCATGCGGCTGGTGGACATGCTGATCGCGATTCCGCTCCTACCCCTCTACCTCATCCTGGCCGCGCTCATCCCCGGCGGCGGGGTGGGCCGGATCGTGCTGATCTTCACCCTCTTCGGCTGGACCACCGTGGCGCGGCTGGTGCGCGGGCAGATCCTATCCCTGAAGAGCCAGGATTTCGTGGAGGCAGGGCGCGCGATGGGGGCCTCGGAGGCGCGTCTGATCCTACGGCACCTGATTCCCAACGCGCTTGCACCCGTCATCGTGGCGGCGACGCTGACGGTGGGGACCGCCATTCTGTCGGAATCGGGCCTGTCGTACCTGGGCCTGGGGATCCAGCCGCCGATACCGTCGTGGGGCAACATGCTGCAGCGCGCCCAGGAATATCTGCTAAAGGCGTCGTGGCTGGCGATCTTTCCTGGGTTGTTCATTTTCATAACGGTTCTGTCGTTCAACTTCCTGGGGGACGGGCTGCGCGACGCGCTCGACCCGCGGCTTAAGACGTAGGTGGGAGAAGTGGTGATCTGGTGAGAGGGGGGAGTAGCATGAAGCGCACTGTGCTTCGCGTAGGCGTCTTCGCGTTGAGTGCCGTGCTCGCGCTCTCCGTCACGGGGTCGGCGGTACAAGCACAGCAGCGGCGCGATCGCGTGACGATCGGCATGGCGCAGGAGCCGGACATCATCGGCCCGTTTTCTACCATGGCCGCGACCGGCGTCATCCACAACATCATCTTCGGGTACGCCGCGCCCTTCAACGAGAAGTGGCAGCGGGTTCCCGTAATGGCTGAGAAGCTCCCGACACTGAAGGACGGCGACTGGCAGGTGCTCCCGAACAACAAGATGCGCGTTACCTGGAAGCTCAAGCGCGGCTTCACCTGGCACGACGGTCGGGCGGTCACGGCGCTGGACTGGCGGTTCACCTACGGCTTGATGCGGAACCCGCGCACGCCCTCGACCGCCCGGTTCGTCGTCAACAAGGTGGACAACATCCTGGTCACCAACATGAACGATCCCTACGAGCTGGTTGTCCAGTGGAACGAGCTCTGGCCGTTCGCCGGCTCCGAACCGTTCGGCGCGGCGTATGCGTTGCCACGCCATCTGCTCGAGCGCCCCTATCTGTCCAACCCGGAAAACCTGCGGGCGGAGCCCTACTTCCGGCTGCCGGTTGCGAACGGACCCTACCGGATGACCGAGTGGGTGGCAGGCAGCCACATGAGCTTCGAGGCCCACGCTAAGTGGCCCCTGGGCGCACCGGCGATCAAGAAGCTGACCGTCCGGTTCATCCTGGACAGCACCGTGTTGCAGGCCAACGCGATCTCGGGCGGCGTGGACGCCACGGAGATCAGCAACTTCTCCTGCATGCAGATGGAACAGATTGCCCAGCGCAACCCCCGGGTGAACGCCCACTACCGTGAGGCCATGGTCTGGGAGCGGATTGACTTCAACCTGGATGACCCATGGCTGAAGGATAAGCGCGTGCGGCAGGCGATCGGCTACGCGCTCGACCGCAAGGCGATCGCCGAGGTCTCGTGCTCCGGCGGTCGGCAGCCGGTGGCGAACTCGTGGATGGCACCCGGCCATCCCGCGGCCAACCCCAACGTGAAGAAGTATGACCCAGACCCGGCGAGGGCGCGATCGCTCCTGGCCGAGGCGGGATTCCGGCCCGGCCCGGACGGCTTCCTGCGCGACGGCACCGGGAAGTGCGTGGAGATGGAGATCTCCACAACCGCGGGCAACTCCATCCGCGAGCAGATTCAGCAGATCATCAAGGAGCAGCTCCGCCAGGTCGGCATTGACCTGCGGATCAGCAACCGGCCGGCGTCGGTGTTCTTTGGGACCTACACGACCCGGAGGCAGTTCCCACACATGGCGATGTACGCCAGCCTGTTCACCCCGGAGTCGGTGCCCCACGACAGGTTCCACAGCATCGGCATCCCGACGCTTGCCAACAACTGGTCGGGCAACAACCGCGTGGGCTGGCGCCACGCCGAAAACGACCAGATATGGGACCAGATAGTCGCCGAGCTGGACGTGGAGAAGCGCACCGCGCTGCTGCGCAAACAGCAGGAGATCTTCGCGGAGGAGCTGCCGAGTCTGTCGCTCTACTTCCGGCTCGACCTGACCACCTTCCCAAAGGCCATGCAGAACGTCAAGCCGGTGGGGCTGGGCACGTACTACCTGCCCTGGAACGTCTGGGAGTGGCGGTGGGCGGACCAGTAATCGCCCGGGGCCCGGAGGAGGATACGCACCGCCGGGGCAGAAGAATCAGGAAGACCATTGAGAGGTGAGGCGCGTGGCAGAGCCGCTGCTGTCTGTTCGAGATCTGAGGACCTACTTCCAGACCGACGAAGGCGTGGTACGGGCCGTGGACGGGCTTACCTACGACCTGGCGAAGGGCGAGACGCTGGGGATCGTGGGCGAGTCGGGCTGCGGTAAGAGCGTCCACGCGCTGTCGGTCATGCGGCTCATCCCCACGCCGCCGGGCAAGATCGTCAGCGGCGAGATCTGGTTCGAGGGCCGCAACCTACTGAAGATTTCCGACGAGGAGATGCGGCACATCCGGGGCAACCGGATCGCCATGATCTTCCAGGAGCCCATGACGTCGCTCAACCCAGTGTTGACGATCGGCGAGCAGATCGCCGAGGCGGTCATCCTCCACCAGAAGCTCGACAAGAAGGCCGCGTGGGACCGCGCCGCAGAGATGCTCGAGCGGGTCAAGATCCCGCTGGCCCGCGAGCGTGTGAAGGACTACCCGCATCAGTTCAGCGGAGGCATGCGGCAGCGCGTGATGATCGCCATGGCGCTATCGTGTAACCCCTCGATCCTGATCGCCGACGAGCCCACCACGGCGCTGGACGTTACGATCCAGGCGCAGATCCTCGATCTGATCCGCGATCTCCAGAAGGAGTTCGACATGTCGGTGATCGTCATCACCCACAACCTGGGCGTGGTGGCCGAGATGACCGACAACGTGGTGGTGATGTACGCCGGCAAGCCGGTGGAGCACGCCGACGTGAAGCGCGTCTTCCAGGACCCGAAGCACCCCTACACCTGGGGCCTGCTGCACTCGATCCCGAAGCTGCACGAGCGCAAGGAGCGGCTCATCCCCATCGAGGGCCAGCCCCCGAGTTTGATTGACCTCCCTCCGGGCTGTCCCTTCGCGCCGCGCTGCCCGTTTGCGATGGAGATCTGCGTTCAGGAGGACCCGCCGGACGTGGATATCCAGGTGGGGCACTACGCGAAGTGCTATCTGTACACGAACCACGCGACCGGGGAAGAGAAGCGGGCGGCCGAAGCGGCGGGGCTGTTGGCCTCGACGCGGGAAGCGTAGGAGGTTGGCTGTGTCTACCGGGAAATCAAACGAGGTCATTCTGGAGGTGCGCAACCTCCGCAAGTACTTCCCCATCACCAAGGGGTTCATCTTCCAGAAGCAGGTCGGGGCCGTCAAGGCCGTGGACGATGTGTCGTTCTTCATCCACACGGGAGAGACACTCGGGCTGGTGGGTGAGTCCGGATGCGGCAAGACGACTACCGGCCGGGTCATACTGCGGCTCATGGAACCCACCGCCGGCGACGCGGTGTTCGAAGGACGGAGCATCTTTTCTCTCGGCAAGGAAGAGCTGCGCCGCATGCGGCGGAACTTGCAGATTATCTTCCAGGATCCGTACTCGTCGCTCAACCCCCGCATGACCGTCGGTGACATCATCGGCGAGCCGCTCGAGATCCATAATCTGGCGCGGGGCAAGGACAAGGTGCGCCGGGTCCAGGAACTGCTCGAGGTGGTAGGCCTGTCGCCCTACCACGCCAACCGCTACCCGCACGAGTTCAGCGGAGGGCAACGGCAGCGGATAGGCATCGCCCGGGCGCTGGCGGTCAACCCCAAGCTCATTATCTGCGACGAGCCGGTCTCCGCCCTCGACGTTCCGATCCAGGCGCAGGTCCTGAACCTCCTGGAGGAGCTGCAGAAGGAGTTCGGGCTAACCTACCTGTTCATCGCCCACGACCTCTCGGTGGTCAAGCACATCAGCGACCGGGTCGCTGTGATGTACCTGGGTAAGATCGTGGAGGTTTGCCGGTCCGAGGAGCTCTTTGCCAACCCGCAGCACCCCTACACCGAGGCGCTGCTCTCGGCCGTGCCGATCCCCAATCCCGGGATGCGCCGCGAGCGGATCATCCTGCCCGGTGACGTGCCGAGCCCGGTCAACCCGCCCAGTGGTTGCCGCTTCCATACGCGGTGCCTCTATGCCGTGGAGTCCTGTCGTGTGAACGAGCCACCGATGGTGGACGTCGCTGATGGGCACTATGTGGCATGTCCGGTTCAGCCGTTCAAGCACCAGCGCAGCAAGGCGGCCGTGCTCAAGGCGACAGCGCCATAGCCGTTCGCTGAGTTCCGCGCTCCGCCTGCCCGCCAGCGCGCTAGGACGGCTGAGGGCAGGCGTGTAGCATTCTGGTATGATAGAGACAGGCAGGATAGAGACAGACAGGAGGGTGACAGATGAGACGAGTGCGAAGGCAGGTGCTGCTACTGCTCGCGTTGACGCTGTCGCTGTCCCTCGTGGGGTTGACAGGGACCGCCACGGGGCAGGCAGTGAAGAACCCGGACACCTTCATCCAGGTCAGCTTCGGCGACTGGGATACTTTCGACTACGCGTGGGCCTACGATACTTCGAGCCACACCGTGATCTTCAACGTCTATGAGCCGCTTGTTGCCTACGACGGCGGCCGCGTGGACCGCTTCGTCCCCCGTCTTGCCACGGCGGTGCCCAGCCTGCAGAACGGGCTGGTCTCGGCGGATGGTAAGACCTACACCTTCCCGATCCGGGAGGGCGTGAAGTTCCACGACGGGACGCCCATGACCGCTGAGGACGCCGCCTACTCCCTGCAGCGGTTTCTCATGATTGATCGGGACGGCGGGCCCTCCTCGCTGCTACTTGAGCCGATCCTGGGAATCACCAAGACCCGGGACGACAAGGGCAACCTGACGCTGAAGTTTGACGACCTGCAGCGCGCCGTCCAGGTCAAGGGGAACAGCGTCGTGGTGACCCTCAAGGAGCCTTTTGGGCCCTTCCTGAGCATCATGGCGCTGTGGTCAAACGTGGTTTCCAAGAAGTGGGCGACCGCCAACGGCGACTGGAACGGTACCGCGGCGACCATGGCCAAGTACAACAACCTCAAGAAGGAGTCCAGCGCCTTCTTTGAGAAGGCCAACGGCACCGGGCCGTTCAAGCTTGAGCGGTGGGATCGGGCCGGCAAGCAGGTCATCCTGGCGCGCAACGATGGTTACTGGCGCAAGCCGGCCAGGTTGGCCCGTGTGGTGTTCCGCAGCATCGATGAGGCCGCTACTCGGGTACTCATGCTCAAGGCGGGCGATGCCGACAGCATCGCCATCAGCCGGCGTGAGCAGCCGCAGGTGGAGGACGATCCGAACATCCGGTTTATTGACAACCTGCCGTGGTTGCGCACCGACGCCTTCTTCTTCACCGTGGACATTGACACACGCGGCAATCCCGACGTGGGCAGTGGACGGCTGGACGGCGCTGGGGTCCCGGCCAACTTCTTCTCCGACATCAGGGTGCGGCGGGGATTCGCGTACGCCTTCGACTACGCAACGTTTCTCCGTGACGCCTTCCGCAACCAGGGCGCGCTGCCCAAGGGCGTGATCCCGCCGGGCATGCTGGGCTTCAACGCCAACCAGGAGTACTTCATCTTCAACCGGGAGAAGGCCATCGCCGAGCTCAGGGAAGCGTGGGGCGGCCAGGTATGGGAGCGAGGCTTCCGGGTCACGGTACTCTACAACACCGGCAACGTCCCTCGCGAGATAGGCGCCCGCATCCTGAAGGACGGCGTCGAGGCGTTGAACCCGAAGTTCAGGGTGGACGTCCGCGGCGTCACCTGGGCCTCCTACCTGGCGGCGATGAACGATGGCAAGCTGCCAGTCTTCTGGGTGGGCTGGATAGCCGACTACCCAGACCCCCACAACTTCGCCTTCCACTTCCTGCACAGCGACGGGACTTTCCCCAAGGCCCAGCGGTTCAAGAACGACGAGCTCGACCGGCTGGTGGTACAGGCAATCAAGGAGACCAACCGGGACAAGCGCCAAGCGCTGTACTTCCAGATTAACAAGAAGTTCTTCGAGCTGGCGCCGTCGGTTTCGCCGGTCAACCAGGTGGTGTTCCGCGTGCAGCGCTCCTGGGTGAGGGGATGGTACAACAACCCGGTCTTCCCGGGGACTGACTACTACACGATCTTCAAGGGATAGCCAACCCGCACGGGGATCGGGAGGGATCTCCCTCCTGATCCCCACCACGGGACTCCCATGACGGCATTCGTGCTCAGGCGGCTGCTTCTATTACCCCTGGTTGCACTCGGGGTAACCCTCCTGATATTCGGGCTGCTCCAGATGCTCTCCCCGCAGATGCGGGCCGCCCTTTACGTGACCGACCCCCGCCAGCTCCGCGCCGTGGACAGCGTCATCCGCACGCACGGTCTGGACAAGCCTTTCCACATACAGTACGTGGGCTGGCTGAGCCGCGTGGTGCAGGGCGACCTGGGGTGGTCGGAGACCGCCAAGATGCCTGTGGCGAAGGCGATCGCCACCTTCTTCCCGGCGACCCTGGAACTCACCATGTTCGCTGTCGTGCCCATCATCGTCATTGGGATCTGGTTGGGGACCCTCTCCGCGGTGCACCGCGACCGCATCGTTGACCACTTCTCCCGTTTCTTCTCCATCAGCGGGACCTCGATGCCCACCTTTGTTTGGGGCCTCCTGCTTCTGATGGTGTTCTATGGTACGTGGCAGCTCTTCCCGCCCGGGCGTCTCTCGCTGGAACCCAACATGTACGTGCTGTCTCAGCAGTTCCGCCCTTACACGAGGCTGATGACGGTGGACGCCCTGCTGAACGGCCAGCTCTGGATCTTCGTGGACGCGCTGCGCCACCTTGCGCTGCCGGTGCTGACCCTGAGCCTGGTCAGTTGTGCAACGCTCGTGCGCGTGACCCGATCTTCGATGCTGGAGACGCTCCGCCAGGACTACGTGCGGACCGCGCGGGCGAAGGGATTGGAGAGCTCCATCGTGGTGAACAAGCACGCCCGCAAGAACGCCATGATTCCGGTGGTGACGCTGTCTGCCCTGCTGTTTGTGGGCCTCCTCAATGGCGTGGCGATCACGGAGACGGTCTACGGCTATCCCGGGATAGGGCTCTGGGGCGTGAACGCCGCGATCCAGCTCGATGCGGCCGCGGTTGCCGGGTTCGCCCTGTTCAACGCGTTGCTGCTGGTTGTGGGCAACCTGGCGGCCGACGTCCTGTATGCGGTGATAGATCCCCGCATCCGGTTGCGATGACGACTAACACCGCGACCCACGGAGCCGTCCTGGAGCAGCCCGCCCATCCCAGGACGCTGAGCTCCTGGCAGATGGCCTGGCGCAGGTTGCGGCGCAATCCCCTGTCCATGCTGGGGCTGGCCATCATCGTGACCTTCGTGCTGACCGCGCTCCTGGCACCGGTTATCGCGCCTCCGAAGGAGGGGGCCCGAGATCCTTACATGATGCCCCACGAGGGCTACAGCCCGGATCCGCAGCCGCCACGGGCCGGACATCCCCTCGGCACGACCGAGCAGGCGTTTGACATCTTCTACGGGCTGGTGTGGGGCGCGCGCACGGCGTTTCGCGTAGGACTGGTGGTGGTGGCCACCGCGGTCACCATCGGGATCATAATGGGCGGCATCTCGGGCTACTACGGCGGCCGGCTCGACGAGATCCTGATGCGCATCGTGGACATATTCCTGGCCTTTCCCGGCCTTATCCTCGCCGTCGTGGTGGTGGCGATTCTGGGCCCCGGGTTGGAGAAGGTGATGATCGCCCTGGCCCTGGTGAGCTGGCCCGGGTATGCCCGGCTGCTGCGGGGAGAGGTCCTCTCGGTCCGCGAGCGCGATTTCATAGAAGCAGCCAGGGCGCTCGGTGCCAGCGATCTCAAGGTCATTGCCCGGCATGTCCTGCCCAACAGCATCTACCCCGTGCTGGTGGTGTCCACGCTGGACATGGGGAGCATCGTCGTGGCGGCAGCCGCGCTGAGCTTCCTGGGGTTGGGCGCGCCGGTCGGGTACTCCGACTGGGGACAGATCATCAGTCTCTCGCGTGGCTGGATCCTGGGCGGCGCAGGCAACGCCCTCCAGTTCTGGTACACCGTGGTCTTCCCAGGCGCCGCGCTCTTCTTGTTTACACTCGGCTGGAACCTCCTGGGGGACGCCTTTCGGGATATCTTGGATCCGCGGCTGCGCGGCTCGACCTGATCCCGGGAGGTAGCCGATGGCAATTGACAGGGCAACCGTCGAGCACGTGGCGCGCCTGGCGCGTCTGGCACTGACCGACGAGGAGCGCGAACGGTTCGTCGGGCAACTCGGCCGCATCCTCGAGCACTGCGCGCGGCTGGACGCCCTCTCGATCGAGGGCGTGCCCCCGACGTCGCACGTGCTCCCCATCGTCAACGTGCTCCGAGAGGATCTGCCGGCGCCCTCCATCTCGCGCAACGAGGTCCTGGCGCAGGCCCCCGCCCACGAGCAGGGGTTCTTCCGAGTTCCGCGGGTACTCGAGGCGGAGTAGGGGCGGTCAGGATGGCCCCAACCGTCTGGGAGTCCGCGCGAGCCTTGAAGACCGCCTATGCCGCTGGGACGCTGCGGCCCTCGGAGATCGTCGCTGCGGCGCTCGACCGGATCGCGCTGCGCGATTCCGAGCTGCACGCCTTTCTCCACCTGGACACGGAGCG
>DYHL01000015.1:16707-20503 GCA_020724185.1 Candidatus Nitrosymbiomonas sp.
CGCCCGCCAAGAGGCGGTCGAGTGGGACGACCTCTATACCCGGGCGCGGCGGACTGGTGCCGGCAACGCGCTACCCCCGCTCGCCGGCATTCCGGTTGCGGTCAAGGACAACCTGTGCACGCGGGGCGTTCCAACCACCTGCGGGTCCCGGATCCTAGAGGGCTGGCTCCCTCCGTACGATGCCACGGTGATTGCCCGGCTGCGCCAGGCGGGCGCGGTGATTCTCGGCAAGACCAACCTCGACGAGTTTGCCATGGGGTCGTCTACCGAGAACTCCGCGTTTGGGCACACCCGCAACCCCTGGGATCTCTGCTGCGTCCCCGGAGGGTCGAGCGGCGGTTCGGCTGCCGCGGTTGCCGCTGGATACGTGCCCCTGGCACTGGGCTCCGACACCGGCGGGTCGATCCGGCAGCCCGCCGGTTTCTGCGGGGTGGTCGGCCTGAAGCCCACCTACGGCCGGGTCTCCAGGTACGGGCTAGTGGCGTTTGCCTCCTCCCTGGATCAGGTCGGGCCGCTCGCAAGGGACGTGGCCGACTGCGCCCTACTTCTGAACGCCATCGCCGGCCATGATCCTCGCGACTCAACCTCAGCCGATGTCCCGGTGCCCGACTTCCTTGAGAACATCGGCCACGTTCGAGAAGGGGTCCGCCTGGGGGTGCCAGCGGAGGCATTCGGCTCCGGCGTAGACGCGCGCGTGGCGGAGGCGGTCAGGGCCGCACTGGATACCTTCGACAACCTGGGCTTCCGGGTTGAGGAGATCACCCTCCCCACGCTGGACGCAGCGCTTCCCACGTACTACCTGATCGCGCCGGCCGAGGCCTCATCGAACCTTGCCCGGTACGACGGCGTCAGGTACGGCGCGCGCGACGAATCCGACGATCTCTTTGAGATGGTCACCAGGACCCGACAGAAGGGGTTCGGCGCCGAGGTCAAACGCCGGATCATGCTGGGCACCTACGCGCTATCTGCCGGCTACTACGAAGCGTTCTACATCAAGGCGCAGAAGGTCCGCACTCTGGTGGCGCACGATTTCGAGCGCGCGTTCGCACGGGTGGACATCGTGGTGATGCCGACATCCCCGACACTGCCCTTTGCCATCGGAGAGCGGGTGGACGACCCGCTGCGAATGTACTTCTCGGACATCTTCACGATTCCGGTTAACCTGGCAGGACTGCCCGGCCTGGCGCTGCCTTGCGGGTTCAGCGCCGGCCTGCCGGTTGGGATGCAGCTCGTGGGTCGGGCGTTTGACGAGGCGACGCTGCTGCAGGCAGGAGTTGCCTACCAGCAGGCGACTTCCTGGCACCTGCGGCACGCCCCGGAGGCCTGATTCCATGGATTCAACCCGCGCCCACGATGGAACCCACGAGGTTGTAATAGGGCTTGAGATCCACGTCCAGCTCCTGACCGCGTCCAAGATGTTCTGCGGCTGCGCGACAGCGTTCGGCGCGCCGCCCAACACGCTCGTCTGTCCAGTGTGCCTGGGTCTTCCTGGCTCCTTGCCCGTGCTCAACCGGAGGGCGGTGGAGCTTGGGCTGCGGACCGCGGTGGCGTTGGGTTGCCAGGTGCACCCCCGCAGCCGGTTCCACCGGAAGAACTACTACTACCCCGACCTGGCGAAGAACTACCAGATATCGCAGTACCAGTACGCCGACCACCCGCCGCTGGCCACAGGCGGGGTGCTGGAGATCCCATCCGACGGACGGCCCCGGCGCGTCGCCATCCGCCGCGTCCATCTGGAAGAAGACACCGCGCGCCTCCTCCACCCCGCCGGTGCCGGAGGCGCCGCGTCAAGCCTGGTGGACTACAACCGGTCGGGCGTTCCGCTGATGGAGATCGTGACCGAGCCCGACCTCTGCTCTCCGGGGGAGGCCCGCGAGTTCCTGAACGCGATTCGCCGCCTGCTTCAGTTCGCGGAGGTGAGCAGCTGCCGGATGGAGGAGGGGACTCTGCGCTGCGATGCGAACCTGTCGCTCCAGGCTCCAGGCGGCCCGCCAGGAGTGCGCACCGAGGTGAAGAACATGAACTCGGTCCGCGCCGTCGAGCGGGCACTCGCGTTCGAGGCCGTCCGTCAGCGCGAGGTGCTGGCCCGAGGGGAGGTCGTTGTGCAGGAAACGCGGCACTGGGAGGAGCGGCGCGGCGTCACCTTCGCCTCGCGGTCCAAGGAGGAGGCCGAGGACTATCGGTACTTCCCCGAGCCCGACCTCGTTCCCCTGGACGTGGACCGGGCGTGGGTGCAGGCGATCCGCGAGACGCTCCCTGAACTGCCCGCGGCCCGCCGCGATCGGCTGATCGCCACCTTCGGATTGCCGGCCTACGACGCCGACCTGATCACGGCTACGCCTGCGATGGCCCGATTCTTCGAGGAGACGGTGGCCCTGGGGCCGCACCCCAAGGCGGTCGCCAACTGGCTGGCCGGCGCAGTGACTGCCTACCTGAACGAGCACGGCGTGGAGATTGACCGCATCGCGCTCACCCCAGCGCGTCTGTCGGCCCTGCTGCGCCTGGTGGACGAGGGGGCCGTCAGCGGCCGAACCGCCAAGGATGTCCTGGTGGAGATGATCGCCCGCGATCAGGAGCCCGAGGCCATAGTGGAGTCCCGAGGCCTGCAGCAGATCAGCGATGAGGCCACGCTGCGCGGCGTCGTGGATCAGGTCATAGCCGATCACCCCGGACCCGCAGCCGAGATCCGCGCAGGCAAGGTGCGCGCCCTGCCGTTCCTGGTGGGGCAGGTGATGCGTGCCACCGGCGGCCGCGCCAACCCCGAGGCGGCCAATCGCCTGCTCAGGGAGCGGTTGTCCTGATGCCTCGAACCGCCCGCCTCATTCCCAGGGCAGGGCCGCCCACGCGGCATCCCCGGCGGGGAGGTCTGGGCACCGTGCACGTGGGGGAACGGTTGACGGTCCGCCTATCGGCGGTGGGACCGGACGGCGTGGCCGTTGCGCGCCTGGGCCCGGTTGTGCTGGCAGTGCCGTTTGGCGTGCCCGGCGAGGAGGCCGTGGTAGAGGTGACCAAGGGCGGCCGCCGCGCCCAGGGCCGCCTGGTGGCGCTGCTGCGCAAGTCGGCCAGCACCGTGATGGCCCGGTGTCCCCACTTCGGCCGGTGTGGCGGGTGCCAATGGCAGCACCTCGTGCCCGAGGCGCAGCGCCGCCTCAAGACCGCGCTGGTGAAGGACTTTCTGAAAGAGCATGCCGGCGTCCACCGCGACATCGTGCGCGAGACTATCGGTGGAGAAGCTTGGGCCTATCGTAGTACCCTCCGTGCGGCGTTTGCCGAGAGAGAGGGAATCGCGGTCGCCGGCTACCGCGCCGCCGCCTCGGAGCGGGTGATGGACATCTCGCGGTGTCCTGTGCAGCATCCGGCCAACGAGGCGATCCTGCACGCTGCCCGCAGTGCGGTGCGTGCCCTCCATCTGCCGGTCCACGACCGGACCAGCGGCACCGGCCTCCTGAGGGGCGTGCTGGGGCTGGCGTCCTTCGCCACCGGGGAGGCGCTGCTGACGCTATCCATGGCAAGGCCCCTTCGGGACGCGGCGCCGCTGGTGCACGCTCTCATCGGCCGGGTGCCAGGGCTTGTTGGCATCCTGAGCACGGTGCAGCCCACCCCGGCGCCTGAACTGCTGGGACCCCGCCTGCGCCTGCTCTGGGGCCGCGACAACATCGTCGAGGAGGTCGCAGGGCTGCGGGTCGTGCTGCGTCCTGCAACGGAGACCCCGCCCAACCCGAACGCCCTGCCCCTGCTGCTTGACGCGGTTCGGCAGGCGGCGGCGCTGCGGACCACCGAGACCGCGCTCGATCTG
>DYHL01000016.1:0-1504 GCA_020724185.1 Candidatus Nitrosymbiomonas sp.
GCGGGTGCGCGAGATCGAAGGCGGCCAGTACGTGGTCGCCGAGGTTCGGGAGCCCGGCCGCCCTGCCGCGGAGGTTCTTGGAGATCTGCTGCCACGCTTGGCGGCCGGGCTGGCTTTTCCCAAGATGATGCGCTGGAACGCTGGAGGCTTCCGCTTCGGCCGCCCCATTCGATGGATCGTCGCCCTGCTGGATGGACGGGTTATCCCGCTGGAGATCGCCGGCATTCGGGCAGGGCGGCGCACCTTCGGGCACCGCTTCCTGACACCTGGCTCGATCACCGTCCCAGGGGCGGCTGCCTACGAAGACGTCGTGAAGCAGGCACAGGTCCTGCTATCCGAGGAGGAACGGCGCGCCCGTATAGCCGAAGGCGCGGCCGCGCTGGCCGGCACCATGGGCGGCCGTCCGGTGATTGACCCGGCGCTCCTCGATGAACTGGTGTGGTCCACCGAACATCCCACCCCGGTGCTGGGGACGTTTGAGCCCGCACTTGTCGCGGCGCTGCCGTCCGTGGTGGTTCTGGTGACGCTGCAGCATCACCAGAAGTGCTTCGGCATCGTGGATGGCTGGGGCGCCTTGATGCCCGCGTTCGTAACGGTGCGGGATGGGGGGAGTTCCCACCTTGACACGGTGCGCACCGGCCACGAGTGGGTGGTGCGGGCCCGGCTCCAGGACGCGCTGTTCTTCCTGGAGGAGGACCGCCGCGGCGGATTCGAGCAATGGAACGAGGCGCTGGCCCGCATCGCCCACATCGCAGGGCTTGGGACCGTGGCCGACCACGTGGCGCGGGTGCGCCGGCTGGCCGGGTGGCTGGCTGGCGCCGCCGGCATCTCGGAGCTCGACAGGCGTACGCTGAATCGGGCCGCGGAGCTGTGCAAGGCCGACCTGACAACCTCCCTTGTGCGGGAGTTCCCGGAGCTGCAGGGCACGATCGGGGGCATCTATGCGAGGGAGAGAGGCGAGACCGCAGGCGTCGGCACCGCCATCGAGGAGCACTACGGCCCCAGGGCCGCCGCCGGTGCGGACCTGCCGCGCAGCATCCCCGGGGCTCTGTTGTCCGTGGCCGACCGCGCGGTGCTGCTGGCCGGCGCCGTGCTGGCCGGACTGGAGCCCAGCGGGTCCCAGGATCCCCATGGTCTTCGGCGGGCCGCGGCCGGGGTCGCGGCCGTCCTCCGGGAAGGCGGTTTGACGATCTCCCTCCGGCAGTTGTTTGGCCAGGCCGCGCTGACGTTCGACGCGCCGGATGAGGCCCGCGCCCAGGCCGTGGACACCTGCCTCAGGATTGTGCGACAGCGGCTCCAGGGCATGCTGGCCGACGATGGGATCGCCTACGATACCATCAACGCGGTGGCCGCGGTGGGCGCCGATGACGTTCCCGATCTCGTCGCCCGCGCGCGCGCGCTGCACGAGTTCCGCGCGCAGCCTGCGATGTCGCTTCTGGCGACGGGGTACCTGAGGGTTCACCGCATACTGGTTCAGGCGGGGCAGACCGCTGAGGGAGAGAAC
>DYHL01000016.1:1514-10309 GCA_020724185.1 Candidatus Nitrosymbiomonas sp.
CGCCGGCGAGCAGGCTCCTAGGGCGTTCCGGGAGGATCTGCTGACGGAGCCGGCGGAGATCGAACTGCACGGCGCGTGGCTCCGGGTCCATCCCAGGTTGACGGAGGCCGCGGAGTCCAAGCTGTACGCGCTGGCCCTGGAAGAGATCGCGGCCTTCGCCGGCCCAATAGACGGTTTCTTCGACAAGGTGCTAGTGAACGCGCCTGATCCGGTGCTCCGTGAGAACCGCCTGGCCCTGCTGGAAAGGGTGTCCGGCAGTTTCAAGAGGATCGCCGACTTCAGCGTGCTCGCAATCTAGAGGGGAGTGAGAGTAGATGGCAGCAGCAAGGAAGGCCGCGCCCGGCGCGTTGCGGTGGACGCAGCTCTTCGAGGAGGGCGACGCTTCGATGCGCGAGCTGTTGGGCGGCAAGGGCGCCGGGCTGGCCGAGATGTGCCGCGTGGGCCTGCCGGTACCACCCGGCTTCACCATCAACACGAAGGCCTGCGTGGAGTACATGCGGACAGGGCGAAAGATCCCTGCCGGGTTGCTCGACGAGGTGGAGGCGCGGATGCGCGCCCTCGAGGAGAAGGTGGGCAAGCGCTTCGGAGATCCCGCCAACCCGCTGCTGGTTTCGGTGCGGTCGGGCGCCCTGTTCAGCATGCCCGGGATGATGGACACGGTACTCAACCTGGGCCTGAACGATCGGACCCTCGATGGCCTGATCCGACTGACGGGTAACGAGCGCTTTGCCCGCGACGCCTACCGCCGGCTGATTCAGATGTTCGGGAAGACCGTTCTAGGCATCCCCGGGGAGAAGTTCGAGCACATAATCCAGCGCGCCAAGGCGCGCAAGCGGGTCGTTGAGGACACCGCCCTGGACGCGGACGACCTGCGCGGCATCGTGGACGCCTTCCGCCGCCTGGTCAAATCCGAGCGGGGCACCGAGTTCCCGCAGGATCCGCGCGAGCAACTGCGGATGGCGATCCTGGCGGTGTTCAACTCCTGGCAGGGGAAACGGGCGGTTGACTACCGTAACTTCCACGGCATCTCCCACGACCTGGGCACCGCCGTGAACGTGCAGGTCATGGTCTTCGGTAACATGGGCTCCGATTCCGGGACCGGTGTGGCGTTCACCCGCAACCCGGCGACCGGTGAACGCGGCATGTTCGGCGAGTACCTCATGAACGCGCAGGGCGAGGACGTGGTGGCGGGCATCCGCAACCCCAAGCCCATCGCCGAGCTGGCCAAAGACCTCCCCAAGGCGTACGACGAGTTCCTGGGCGTCTGCGAGATGCTCGAACGGCACTACCGGGAAGTGCAGGATCTGGAGTTTACGATCGAGCGCGGCCGCCTGTGGATGCTGCAGACGCGGAGCGGCAAGCGGACCGCGCAGGCCGCGGTCAAGATCGCCGTGGACATGGCGCGCGAGGGGCTCATCTCGAAAGAAGAGGCGCTGCTGCGCGTTGAGCCCGGCCAGATTGACATGCTGCTCCATCCCCGGTTCGATCCGCGCGCCAAAGAGGCCGCATCCGCCGCCGGGCGGTTCATGGCGCGCGGCCTGAACGCTTCTCCCGGCGCGGCCGTTGGCCTCGCGGTCTTCGATGCGGACACCGCCGAGGCTTGGGGTAAGGCCGGCAAGCCGGTCATCCTAGTCAGACCCGAGACCAACCCCGACGACGTGCACGGGATGCTCAACGCCAAGGGGATACTGACGAGCCGCGGCGGTGCCACGAGCCACGCGGCGGTGGTCGCGCGCGGGCTCGGCCTGCCGTGCGTGGCAGGGTGCGAGGCGCTCCGCGTTGACGTCGAGGCCCTCCGGCTTTCGGTGGACGGCCGGACGGTTCGCCAGGGCGAGTACATCTCGATTGACGGCGGCACCGGCGAGGTGTTCTCGGGCGAGCTGCCGGCGATTGAGCCCAGGCTTGAGGATCAGGCCGAGCTCATTGAGCTGCTGTCCTGGGCCGACAAGGCCCGCCGCCTGGGTGTCTGGGCGAACGCCGACTACCCGCGCGACGCCGTTCGCGCCCGCATCTTCGGCGCGGAAGGAATCGGCCTCTGCCGGACCGAGCACATGTTCTTCGAAGAGGACCGCCTCCCGATGGTGCGCCAGATGATCCTGAACGCCGGGGAGGCCCAGGCCCTTCTGGACAGGAGCCGGGCCGCGGAGCGCGCGGCGGCCGAACGGCCCGAGGACAAGAAGCTCAAGGCCGAGGTCCGGGCGGCAGGGCAGGCGCTACGGGCTTCCCAGGCGGTCCGCCTGTACCAGGCCGCGCTGTCCAAGCTCCTGAGGCTGCAGCGCAAGGACTTCGAGGGATTGTTCCGGGCAATGGACGGTCTGCCGGTGATCGTCCGGCTCATTGATCCCCCGCTGCACGAGTTCCTGCCCTCGCACGATTCGCTGCTGGAAGAGACGAGTGCGCTGCGCGCGCGGATCGAGGCCCTGGAGGGCGTTCGCCGGTGGCGGCCCGGGAAGGGCCAGCTCTCGCTGGGCGCGCTGCGCGCAGAGATGCGCCGCAAGGAGGCGCAGCTTAGGGCCGTAGACGCCATGCGTGAAGCCAACCCGATGCTGGGCCTGCGCGGGATCCGGCTGGGGCTGACCTATCCGGCCATCATCGCGATGCAGGTCAGGGCGATCATGGAGGCGGCCTGCCGCGTGACCAAGCGCGGCGTTGTCGCGGTCCCGGAGATAATGATCCCGCTCGTCAGTCACGTCAACGAGTTGAGGGAGACGCACCGCGAGCTGGTGGAGGTGGTTCGCGACGTGCTTGATCACGAGTGCGTCAAGGTTGCCTACAAGTTCGGAACGATGATCGAGTTGCCGCGGGCATGTTTCGTGGCCGGTGAGATCGCACAGCACGCCGAGTTCTTCTCGTTCGGCACGAACGACCTCACGCAGACCATCTTCGGTATCTCCCGCGACGACGCCGAGGGCAAGTTCCTGCTGCAGTTCGTGGAGAAGGGGATTCTGCCCAAGAACCCGTTCCAGACGATTGACCGCCCCGGTGTGGGTGAGGCGATGAAGATGGCAGTATCCGGCGGGCGCACCCAGCGCCCCGGACTGGAGATCGGGATCTGCGGCGAGCACGGCGGGGATCCCGAGTCGATCGAGTTCTGCCACTCCCTGGGCCTCAACTACGTGAGCTGTTCGCCGTACCGTGTGCCCGTGGCCAGGCTGGCCGCCGCCCAAGCCGCCCTGCGCGAGCGCATGAAGGCGGCCAGGGACGTCTAGGCACGTGCGCGGGCGCGAGGAAACCGAGAGGTGGGAGGCCGCGGCCTTGCAGCCGCGCGCCTCCCGCTCAGCGGAGTCGCGCGGGAGGGCCGAGGCAGAGCCCGACGACCCGCTGCGGACCGCCTTCCAACGGGACCGCGACCGGATCGTGCACGCCAAGGCATTTCGCCGCCTCATGCACAAGACGCAGGTGTTTCTGGCACCCGAGGGCGATCACTACCGCACGCGGCTCACGCACACGCTGGAGGTGGCGCAGATTGCCCGCACGATCGCCCGGGCCCTGCGCCTCAACGAGGATCTGACCGAGGCGATCGCGCTGGCGCACGACCTGGGACACCCGCCGTTCGGCCACGCCGGCGAGGCGGCGCTGAACGAGGCGATGGCGCCGTGGGGCGGGTTTCGTCACGACCAGCAGAGCCTGCGCGTGGTGGACCGCCTCGAGTACCGCAGGCGGGCCGATGGCGCTCTCGTGGCCGGGCTGAATTTGACCTGGGAGGTAAGGGACGGGATCGCATGCCACTCCAAAGGCCTCCGCGACCTGGAGGCCGCGGGTCAGGACGCGGAAGGACCATCCACGCAGGAGGGCCGGCTCGTTCGGGCGGCCGACCGCGTGGCCTATCTGCACCACGACACCGACGACGCCATCCGGGCAGGGATGATAAGGGAAGCCGACATACCGGCGGAGATCACCGCGGTGCTGGGCGAGCCCCGAGCGCGGTGGCTGGACGCGATCGTTCACGACATCGTTTCGGTGGCATCCGCTACCGACGCTGTTGACCTGTCGGCCCCGATGCGCGACGCCCTCAACGGCCTCAAGGACTTCCTGGCGGAACGGGTCTACCTGAGCGCTCCGTCGAGGATGGAGGCCGTGCGAGGCCAGCGCATGCTCCGACTCCTGTTCGACTACTTCACGGCACATCCGAGCGATATCCCCGGCGATCCGATGAGCGCCGGATCCGCGGAATCCCCTTACAGGGCCGCCTGCGACTTCGTGGCCGGGATGACCGATCGGTACGCGGTCCGCACCTTTGCCGGGCTCTTCATGGTGGCGGGCTAGGCGCAGTAACTCATAGGTTGGGGGAGGCCGTGATGGAGCTGCTGTGGTGGGGGCCGATCGCAGGGGTGGTGGCGCTGATCTACGCCGCGATTCTGGCGCACCGGGTGAAGGCGCACGACCCCGGCACGCCGGAGATGCAGGTTATCTCCGGCGCCATTCGCGACGGGGCGATGGCGTTCTTGGCGCGGGAGTACCGGGCCATCGCGCTCTTCGTGGCGGTACTGTTCGTGATCCTTGCGTCGGGCCTGGTGCCGGGTCTTGCGCTCCGGACCGCGGTGGCTTTTGTCCTGGGCGCGGGGTGCTCGGTGTCCGCCGGGTACTTCGGCATGCGCGTGGCTACCCTGGCGAACACGCGCACAGCCCAGGCGGCGCGGTCGGGTCTGGCCCCCGCGCTTGCGGTGGCGTTTCCCGGCGGCGCCGTGATGGGGATGACCGTGGTGGGGTTGGGCTTGTTGGGGGTAGGCGTTCTCTACCTGCTCTTCCGCGATGCCAACCAGGTCATCGGCTTCTCGCTCGGCGCGTCGTCCGTTGCGCTGTTCGCGCGCGTGGGAGGCGGCATCTACACCAAGGGCGCCGACGTGGGCGCGGACCTGGTCGGCAAGGTGGAGGTGGGCATTCCGGAGGACGATCCGCGCAACCCCGCGGTCATCGCGGACGCGGTGGGTGACAATGTCGGCGACGTGGCCGGCATGGGCGCGGACCTGTTCGAATCCTATGTGGGCACCGTAATCGCCGCCATCGCAATCGGGTTCGCACAGTTGAAGGAGCCTGGGGCCCTGACCGCGGTGCTGCTGGCCTGCGCGGGCATCGGCGCCTCGGTCATCGGCACGATCTTCGTGCGCGGGGCCGACCCGCAGCGGGCGCTGCGCCGCGGGACGCTGGCCAGCGCCGCGGTCATGACCGGCGCCGCCTTCCTGGTCGTGCAGGCGACGATGGGGGATCTGCGCTACTTCTGGGCGGTGGCGATGGGGCTGGCGTCCGGCGTGATAATAGGGCAGGTGGCGGAGTACTACACCTCGGGCCGCGAGGTCAGGGCCCTTGCAGCCTCAGCGGTGTCCGGGCCTGCGCCGGTGATCATCGAGGGCACCGCGCAGGGAATGTTGAGCTCGGTGCTGCCGCTGGTGGTGATCGCGCTGTCCACCATCTTCGCCTTCCAACTCGCCGGTTTCTACGGCATAGCGCTGGCGGCGGTCGGCATGCTCTCGATCACAGGCATGACGGTTTCCGTGGACGCGTACGGCCCGATTGCCGACAACGCCGCGGGGATCGCCGAGATGAGCCACCTGGGCCCGCAGGTGCGGCAGGTGGCAGACTCACTGGACGCGGCCGGGAACACGACCGCGGCCATAGCCAAGGGGTTCGCCATTGGGTCAGCCGCGCTTACGGCGCTGGTGCTGTTCTTCTTCTTCCGCCAGGCAGTGGGCATTCAGACGATTGACCTGATGAGCCCCGAGGTGCTCGCCGGTCTTCTCCTGGGCGGCGTGGTGCCGTTTCTATTCGCGGCGCTGGCGATGCGGGCGGTGGGCCGCACCGCGCAGACCATGGTCGGAGAGGTCCGTCGGCAATTCCGGAGCATCAAGGGTTTGATGGAGGGTACGGCACGGCCGGACTACACCCGATGCGTGGACATCGCCACGCGCGGCGCGCTCAGGGAGATGGTGGTCCCCGGGCTGCTGGCGGTCCTGATCCCGATCGCCGTGGGCGTGTTCCTGCACAAGGAGGCCCTCGGCGGGCTGCTGGCGGGCGCCATCGTGACCGGGGTGCCGCTCGCGCTCTACCTGGCCAACTCGGGTGGGGCGTGGGACAATGCGAAGAAGCACATCGAGGCCGGGCATCACGGCGGCAAAGGGGGCGATCCGCACAAGGCCGCTGTCATAGGCGACACGGTGGGCGACCCGTTCAAGGACACCGCGGGGCCGGCCTTGAACATTCTGATAAAGCTGATGACGGTGGTTGCCCTGGTCTTCGCTCCTCTGTTCCGCTAGCGGGCGGGAGGAGGGGTCGGCGCCGCCGAAGAAACATGGGATATCCCGAGGAGATCCGACAGGAGGCGAGTCATGGCTGAGCGCAAGCGGGCCGGGGAGATGCCGGTTCGCGTTCAGGGAAAGCACATCGCCGTGACCGACGCGCTGAGGGGGTATGCCGAGCAGAAGCTCGCGAAGCTGCCACGCAACTTCGATCGGGTGCAGGACGCGCAGGTGGTGCTCAGCGTGGCGCGCGACAGAACCAGGGGGCGCGCGCAGGTGGTCGAGGTGACGGTATGGTGCGACGGGCTGGTGCTTCGCGCCGAGGAAACCTCCGAGGACATGTACACCTCGATTGACCGCGCGGTGGATAAGCTGGAGCGGCAGATCGAGAAGTATCGCAGTCGGATCATCGAGAAGCGAAGGCTTGACGAGTCGCGCCGGCGGCGTAGGGCCCAGCAGACCGCCGAGTCGGCGATGGAGGCCCGGGGGGCGGAACCTCCTGCGCAGCCGCAGATCGTGCGCGTCAAGAGGTTCGCCATGAAGCCGATGACGCCCGATGAGGCCGTGCTCCAGATGGAGCTGCTGGGGCACTTGTTCTTCGTCTTCCGTCACGCCGGGACGCAGGACATCAACGTGTTGTACAAGCGCCGCGACGGCGACTACGGGTTGATCGAGCCTGAAGCCTAGCCGCGGATCGTTCCTGACCAGCCGGACGCCGGAGGTGCCCAATGGCCCGTGAACTCGGTCGAACAGAAGCCGATCAGGCAGAGGAGATCATCCGCCGCCTCCGCGGGGTCGTGGCGGCGAGGGTAGTGCCGACGCCCGAGGGCCAGATTGACGTGATTCACGTGCTCGGGCAGGCGGACCGCAGCCCCAAGCTGATCGCGCTGGACGTCGTCTCCGCCCTGGCGGCCGAGATGGGTGCTTCACTGGAACCTCGCCAGGTCCGGGTTGCGGCGATGCGGCCGGAGGAGAGCACTTCGGCGGTACCCCAGGCGCGGCTTAAGTTCGTGGGTCTCTCGCAGAGCGTTATTCGGGACTGCGCGGAGATCAGGGTGCACCTTGAGGACCGCGGGATGCTCTACGAGGGGACCGCGGCAGGCCCCAACGTTTCCCGGCACCGCTTGGGCCTGGTGGCGCAGGCGACGCTGCGTGCGGTTGAGGTCTTCCTGAGGGCTCAAGGGATGCTGGTCTTCGAGGGCGCGGCGGTGCAGGCGGTGGCCGAGCAAGAGGTGGCTGTTGTTACCATCACCCTGGCAGGGACCGATCATGAGACCCTGGCCGGAGCATCGGTGGTGCGCGACGATCCCCGTGAGGCGGTCGTGCGCGCGGTTTTGTCCGCGGTGAACCGCCCCATTTCCTGGTTGGCAGCTAACCGCTAGGGATCAGGCGCGCTCCCCACTAGGTCTGATAGAATCTACCGTGGTTGTTGCCTGGCCGGGGCAACGCGTGCTCCGGCCTGCGAGGTGCGTCATGCGAGGTCTGTTCAGCCGGCTTCTGGGCGATCCCAGCGAGCGCGAGGTGTCGCGGCTGCGGCCCACTGTCGAGGAGACCAACGACCTGGAGACCGAGTTCCAGCAGTTGAGCGACGAGGACCTGAGGGAGCGCATCGGGGTCTGGCGCGAGGGGGTTGCCGGGGCGATCGAGGGCCTGGAGGGTGACGAGCGCAAGGCGGCCCAGGCGGTCGTCCTGGACGAGCTGCTTCCCCAGGTGTTCGCCGCAGTCCGAGCGGCCAGTCAGCGCACCATAGGCCAGCGACACTTCGACGTCCAGCTGATCGGCGGGGCGGTACTCCACAGCGGCAAGATCGCCGAGATGAAGACAGGCGAGGGCAAGAAGCTCGTGGCCACGCTTCCGATGGTCCTCAACGCGTTGACGGGACGCGGTGCGCACCTGGTTACCGTGAACGACTACCTGAGCCGGCGCGACGCGGGATGGATGGGGCCGATCTATCATCTCCTCGGGTTCTCGGTGGCGGCGATCGGGCACGAGTTCTCCGGGCTGTACGATCCCTCCTACGCCGATCCCAAGCCGCACCACGATGATCGTCTGAATCACTTCCGCCCGGTCAGCCGGCGCGAGGCCTACGCGGCGGACATCACCTATGGTACCAACAACGAGTTTGGCTTCGACTACCTCCGCGACAACATGGTCCTGCGTGAGGAGGACCTGGTGCTGCGCGAGCTCCACTACGCCATCGTGGACGAGGTGGACTTCATCCTGATTGACGAGGCCCGCACTCCCCTGATCATCTCGGGAGTGGTTGAGGGAGGGGTCGAACGCTACCAGCGCTTCTCCCGCGTCGTGCCCCGGCTGCAGCGCGACGTGGACTACACCGTGGACGAGAAGCTGAAGAACGCGATTCTCACCGACGAGGGCGTTGGTCACGCCGAGCGGCTGTTGGGGATTGACGACCTGTCCGACCCCGAGCACGGTGACCTGATGCACCAGCTGCACCAGGGGCTTCGCGCGCACGCGGTCTACAAGCGCGACGTGGACTACGTGGTAAAGGACGGCCAGGTAATCATAGTGGACGAGTTCACCGGCCGTTTGATGTTCGGC
>DYHL01000016.1:10319-19605 GCA_020724185.1 Candidatus Nitrosymbiomonas sp.
CTGCACCAGGCCATCGAGGCCAAGGAAGGCGTCAGGGTGGAGCGTGAGAGCCAGACCCTGGCCACCATCACGTTTCAGAACTACTTCCGCATGTACGAGAAGCTGGCAGGCATGACCGGCACGGCCAAGACCGAGGAAGAGGAGCTGTCTAAGATCTACAATCTCCCGGTGATCGTGGTCCCCACGCACCGACCGATGGTCCGCACAGATCACGCGGACATGATCTACAAGACGGAGCGGGGCAAGTGGAATGCGGTGGTCGAGGAGATAGCCGGGTGGCACGGCCAGGGCCGCCCGGTCCTGGTCGGCACGCGTTCGATTGAAAAGAACGAGCAGCTCTCGGAGCTCCTGCGCCGCCGGGGGATCCGTCACGAGGTGCTCAACGCCAAGCAGCACGAACGCGAGGCGGAGATCATCGCGCAGGCGGGCAGAGTGGGCGCGGTTACGATCGCTACCAACATGGCCGGCCGCGGGGTGGACATAGTCCTGGGCGGGAATCCGCCGGATCCTGCCGAAGCCGGGCGCGTACGCACCGTGGGCGGCCTCCATGTCATAGGGACGGAACGCCACGAGGCCCGGCGCATTGACAACCAGCTACGCGGGCGCTCCGGTCGCCAGGGCGACCCAGGGGCCAGCCGGTTCTACATAGGTCTGGACGACGAGCTAATGCGCATCTTCGCCGGCGAGCGCATCGCAGGCCTGATGGACCGTCTGGGGTTGGACGAGGACACCCCGATTGAGCACAACCTGATCTCCCGGCAGATCGAGTCGGCCCAAAAGAAGGTGGAGCAGTACCACTTCGACATGCGCAAGCACGTTCTCGAATACGACGACGTCATGAACGTCCAGCGCAGGGTGATCTACGCCGAGCGCCGCAAGGTGCTCGGGGGCAGCAACATCCGCGAGAACGTGCTCGACATGATCACACGCCTCGTCCAGGCACAGGTTGACGCGACTTGCGTCAAGGAGGTCCACCCCGACGACTGGGACCTGGAGGGGCTCCGCGCTGAGATAGGCCAGATCATTCCGTCGCTGACCGGCCTGCTGGTCGAATCGCTGCGCGGGCTGCGGGCCGACGAGGTGGCCGACCGCGTGACCGACGCCGCGCTGGAGGCATACGAGCGCCGCGAATCCGAGATCGGCGCCGCCACCCTCCGCGAGATCGAGCGGCTCGTGCTGCTGCAGACGATAGACCGCAAGTGGATAGATCACCTGCACAACATGGACGCCCTGCGCGAGGGAATCGGTCTGCGCGCCTACGCGCAGGCGAGCCCCCTGATCGAGTACCAGCGGGAAGGCTACGACATGTTCCAGGCTACGCTCAACGCCATCCAGGAAGACGCGGTCCGGCTGCTCTTCCGGGTGGAGGTGGTTCCCGAAGAGCGCGCGGTCGCGCGCCCGGTCATGCCGGTGCGTGAGCCGGCCGTCCACGGCGTCCGGTCCACCCCTGCCGGCCAGCCCAAGGTCGGGAGGAACGATCCGTGCTGGTGCGGGAGCGGCAAGAAGTTCAAGAAGTGTCACGGCCGGGAGGCGTGAGGGAACCCCTCAGGCATCTTCGGATCGCCGGCGCCCTGGCCAGCGGGCTGCTCTTTGCCCTGGCTTTCCCTGGCCCGGACCTCGGCTGGCTGGCCTGGATCGCGCTCGTGCCGCTTCTGCTGGTCATCCGCGACCTCACTCCTGCTAGAGCCTTCCGATTCGGTCTTCTGGCCGGGCTGCTCGGGTTCGGTTTTCTGCTGGAGTGGATCCGAATCTTTGGACTGCCGGCCTGGGGTTTGCTCACGGCAGCCCTTGCGTTGTACCTGGGTGGTTTTGCAGCCGGTACCTCGTTCCTGGCGCGCGGAAGGCCTGTCGCGCTGCTCTGGGCAGCGCCCCTCACCTGGGTCGCGGTCGAGCTGGTCCGCTCGGTAGGGCCTCTCGGGTTCCCCTGGGGCCTGCTCGGACTGACCCAGTACCGGACACCGGCCGTGCTCGGGCTGGCTTCGGTGCTCGGGGTATACGGGATCTCAGGGCTGATCGCTCTGGTGAACGCCGCCTTAGCGCTTGCGCTCTCACGGCGCCGTCCTGACCGCGGATCGGGCACGGCAGTGGCCGCGGCAGCGCTGGTGGTGGCGGCGGCGCTCGCATCCGCCGCGATCTCCGCTGGGGCGGTTCGGGAGGCGGCAGCGCGCGCCGAGCGCCGAATCATCGCCGTTGTGCAGCCCAACGTGCCCCCGCAGCAGAGGGGTGACGCATCGAGCGTTGCGCTGATCGTCGAGGGGCTACTACGTCAGACCGCGGAGGCGAGGTCTGCCGGTGCGGAGATCATCGTCTACCCCGAGACCGCTGTGCCCGCCTTTCTCGGCGAGGCCCCCGAGCTAAGGACGGCCATAGCGCACAGTGCAGCCGGGGCACTGGTGGTGGCAGGCGCGTACATGGCCGGCCCGCGCAACGGTGCCGTTGTGCTGGATCCCAGGGGAGAGTCGTTGGGCGCCCATGCCAAGCAGCGGCTCGTCCCCTTCGGCGAGGCCGGCGTGGTGCCGGGCGTTGATGCGCATCCGGTGAGGACACAGGCCGGGACGATCGGGATGGTGATCTGCTACGAGTCGGCGTTCCCTTTCATGGTCAGGTCTCTGGTCAGGGGCGGCGCTGGCCTGATCACGGTGATCACCAACGACGGATGGTTCGGACGGTCTGCAGGACCTGCCCAGCACGCTGCCCACGCCGTCGTCCGTGCCGTCGAGGGCGGCCGCAGCGTGGCCCGCGCCGCGAACACCGGTTCCTCGATGCTGATCGGTCCGGATGGAACCGTCCAGCGCTCGCTGCCTCTCGATACCGCAGGCATGCTTGTGGCGTCGCTGCCGGTTGGCGGCCCGGTGACGCCGTACGTGTTGTGGGGGTGGCTGGTGGCGCCACTGGCCGTCGCGGTGTGGGTGCTGGCCGCGGCACCGGCAGGCATCGCCGCCCTTCGCCGGCGGCCGGCCGTTGCCTGGAGACTCGCCGCTGCCGTGGCCATCCCGGCGGTGCCCTGGGTGCTGGGACGCCTGCTTGCTCCAGGAGGGGATGGGCCGGGTCCCCTGGCAGCATCGGGCGTACTGTTGGCCTCGATGCTGGTGGGGTGGGGGCACCTGCTGAATCGCCGGGGGATCGTAACCTCGACCGCTGTATCGTTGGGGGCCACGGGCCTTCTTGTCTGGGCGATACGGGCAGCCTATGCGCAGTACGGGTTTCAGGTGCCTGCCGGAGTCCCGGCGGACGCGTGGTTCGTTGCCATCCTGGGGTATGTCCTGGGCGGGATCGCGATCGAGGCTTGGCTGCGCGGCGCCGTGTTCGCTTCGGCCCAGGAATTGGGTGGATGGGTGTTTGCCGTGGCGGCGTCAACTGCCATGGGAATCGGTCTCTACATGGGTGGGGCCCGGGTCCCTCAGGAGATCCTGTTCTGGCACCTTCTCACCAGCGTTGGATACGGTCTGCTGCGCGCCCGCACCGGGGATGCGCTCGGCCTGGGCCCGGCGCGTGGTCTGGGTGACGCCGCTATCCTTGCGCTTGCAGGGCTGCGGTAGAGCCCGTCCGGGCGTTCTGATATAATGCACTCACCATGATCCAACTTGACGACCTGCACGTTCGGCTCAACGAGAGCCGCCGCCGCCTCCAGGACCTCCGGGGGCATCTTTGACCTGCCGGCCAAGCAAACCCGCATCCATGAACTCGAGGTAACGATGCAGCAGCCCACGCTCTGGGCCGACCCTGCGCGGGCTCGGGCCGTGGGACAAGAACTCAGCCAGATCCGCACCACGGTGGAGACGGTGGGGGCCCTGCAGCGCCAGCTCGACGACCTTGAAGCGCTCCTGGAGCTCGCAGCCGAGTCTCCCCAGGATCTCGACCCTGCGGACATTGAGGCCGAGGCGCGCGCGGTGACGGACGCCCTTTCCCGCATCGAGACCGCGGCGCTGCTCTCGGGTCCCCACGACGCCTCCAACGCGATTCTCTCGATCCACGCGGGCGCCGGCGGCACCGAGTCCCAGGACTGGGCCTCGATGCTGCTCCGGATGTACTTGCGCTGGGCCGAGGGACACGGCCATACCGCCGAGATCGTGGACCTGTCTCCGGGCGAGGAAGCCGGTCTCAAGAGCGTGACCGTGATCATCAGCGGTCCCTACGCCTACGGGCACCTCCGGACGGAGCGGGGCGTCCACCGGCTGGTCCGGCTTTCGCCCTTCGACGCCGCCCACCGCCGGCACACCTCGTTCGCGCTGGCGGACGTCATCCCTGAGGTGGAAGACGTGGACGTAGAGATGCGCGAGGACGACGTGCGCATCGAGACCTACCGGGCTGGCGGCGCCGGCGGACAGAACGTCAACAAGGTCGAGACCGCGGTGCGCGTGATCCACGTGCCTACCGGGCTGGTCGCGCAGTGCCAGAACGAGAGGTCCCAGCACGCCAACAAGCTGACCGCGCTGCGCGTCCTCAAGTCCCGCCTGGTGGAGGCGGCCGAGGCGCAGCAGCGTGAACGCCTGGCAGAACTCCGCGGGGAGTACCGGGAGGCTGCCTGGGGGAACCAGATCCGCTCCTACGTCCTGCACCCCTATCAGATGGTCAAGGATCACCGAACGGGCGTTGAGACCGGCAACTCCGCCGCGGTGCTGGACGGCGCGCTCGATCCATTCATCGAGGCCGCGCTGCGCTCGCGGGCGAACTGATGCGGCGAACCGTATGGCTGCTCGTCGGGGTCGCCGCGCTAGCGGCGCTGTGGTGGTGGGTGCCGTCGGCTTTCGTCCGGCATCAGGTGGCCTCCTCGATCCGCGCGCAACTGGGGACCCCGGGGCAATTGACGATAAGCGCACGCACGACCGCGTGGTCACTCGCGCGTGGCCGCGTGGACCGGTTGGAGATTGAAGCCCGAGACCTGCCCCTGGGCAAGGTCTCTGCCCGCCGGTTCCGCGCCAGCATGGTCGGTGTCGAGATGGCAGGGTCGGGCCAGGGCGGAAGGGCAATCCGCGGCGTAGAATCCGGCAGCGCGGAACTCGAAATCGGGCAGTCGGATCTAGAGCACCTGCTGGCAGCCCACGGTGTCGTCGGCCCCGCGGTAACGATTGCCGCCGACGGGATCACCGCGACGGGCCTGGTGCGTGCCGGACCGGTGGGTGGGCCGGCCAGGGTCCGCGGGCAGCTTTACGCCGTCTCCGGGACCGATCTCCACTTCCGCGTGGAGTCCCTGGAGGTGAACGGACTAGAACTGCCTCCGGCGCTTGCCAACGCGGTGCTGGCCGTGGCCTCGCAACCCGTTCTTTCGCTGCGCGGCCTGCCGGTACCCGTCCAGATTGAGCAGGTGATCTTGGAGGCAGGCCGGGTTGTTGTCTCCGCGCACGTCGTGGGATCCCTCCGGTGACGCGGCGCGCCCTGGTTTGGTTGGTTGTGCTTGGCCTTGTGGCCTCCGCGGCCGTGCTGGCCATGCGCCACCGCCTTGAGGCCCGGTACCGCGCGGTTGAGATCGTGCTGGACGGCGATGATTGGGTATCGTTGATCCGCCGCGAGGGCCGCCTCACCTCCGAGGTTATGGCTGATCTCCGGCAGCGTGGCGCGGTCTCGGTGGCGCTCAGCGACAACACGCTCAAGCGGCTCGCCGAGGAGGGCGCGGTTAGCTACGCCGGCGGCGGTCAGCTCGCCTCCGCGGGAAGACTGGCCACACTGCGCGAGCCCTTTGCCGGCCTGGCGGCAATGGGAGCGCTGCGCACGGATGCGGTCTATGTCTCGGGATCGCCGGATGCGCTGGAGTTCGTGTCGGTCCGCCTGACCGCGCTGCTCGGTTCGGAGAGGGTGCGCGCGATAAACGGCGCGATCGAGGTCCTGGGCACGGTGCCCGATCTCGAAGAGCTGGGTCTGGGATTCCGGCCCGCAGACGCCGCTCCCTACAGGGCGGCGGGTCTTGAGGTAGTGCTGCGGCCGTGCAACTTCCGCGGTCTCACCCCCGAGAGCCTCCGCGTGATGGTCGGGAGTTACGCGGCAACGACGGCCTCGCCGACACTGATCTTCGCGCTTACCGAGGTCCAGGGCTACGAGGAGCTGCTGGCGGATGCGGCAGCAGCCTACCAGCGGGTCGGCGCCCGCTACGGCCGGATCGAGGTGTTCACGGCACGCCGGAAACAGAAGGGTGAGGACCGGCTCACTGCCTTGATGCGGCCGTCCGTCATTCGCGTCTTCAGCATCACCCCTGAAGAGCTGCTGATACTGCGGCCCGGCGAGGTCGTGGACAAGTTCGTGCGCGCGGCGGCCGAGCGCAACATCCGGCTTCTCTACGTTCGACCGCTGCTTGTGACGCCTGCCGGAACGCCGGCGCTGGAGATCAACCTGGGCGTGGTCGAGACGGTCGCCCGGGAGCTGCGGGCGCTGGGCTTCTCTCCTGGCCGCGCGCGGCCGCTGCCGCCCCTGGAGGTGCCGGCTCCGCTGATCTGGGTGGTAGCGCTCGGGGCCGCTGCTTTGGTCTTGTTGGTCGCCGACGACCTGGCGCGGGTGCTCGGCACACCTGTTGCGCGCGGCGCGTACGGTGTGATTCTGGGCGCAGCCGTGCTGCTGAGCGTGCTGGCCGGGCTCACCCGGTTGGATGCCCCCTGGAGGCAGGTGCTGGCGCTGGTCACGGCCGTGGCCGGCGCAGCCGGCGCGACCGTGTGGGCACTGCCGCGGGAAAGGCGGTCGGGTTTCGGCGCGGCAGTGGCGGGATGGCTCACGCTCCTCCGCGCCGTCGCAGCAGCATCCGCCACCGGCGTGTTGGTAGCCGCGCTGCTCAGCCGGTGGGAGTTCATGCTGGCCTTCTCCACTTTCCTGGGAGTGAAGGCGGCGCACATGGCGCCGGTCGTGCTGGTGGCCCTGATGCTGGCGTTCGACCGGCAGGGGGAGGGTGACTGGCGCGCAACCGTTCAGGAACTGAACGGCTGGGTGGCTCAGCCGCTCCGCCTGGGGGCGGCGCTGGCCGTGCTCGTAGCAGGCCTGGCAGGGGTCATGCTGCTGGCGCGGACCGGCAACATAAGCCTGCCCCTCACTGGAGCCGAGCAGAGTCTTCGGACGGTTCTGGAGAACCTGCTCGTCGCCCGCCCGCGCACCAAGGAGTTCCTGATCGGTTATCCGGCCCTGGTAGCAGCCGGTGTCGCGGCCTCGCTGGGATGGAGGCGCATCGCGGTGGCGTTCGCGCTCGCGGGCGCCATCGGCACCGCCGGCGCGATCAACTCGTTCTCCCACCTGCACACCCCTCTGGTCTACACGGTGTGGCGGACCGGGAACGCGCTCCTCCTGGGCGCGGTTCTGGCCGTCCCCGCGGTCATGGTGCTCCTCTGGGTATCGCGGCGACTCCCCCGGTCCTAGTCAGCGGCTACTACGGCTTCGGCAACCTGGGCGACGAGGCCGTCCTGGCCGGGCTGATTGCCGGGCTGCGCGCCGCCGGTGTGGACCAGCGGCTAGTGGTTCTATCCGCCGACCCGGCAGAGACCACAATGCTGCACGGGGTGGAGGCCCATCCGCGCTCCCCGCTTGCCGTATGGCAAGCGCTAGCGGGAGCGCGCCTGCTGATCAGCGGAGGTGGATCCCTTGTCCAGGACGTGACCAGCGCGCGCAGCGCCCTGTACTACATCGGCACCATGCTCGCGGCCTCCATGCGTCGGGTGCCGCTCGCGGTGGTTGGGCAGGGGGTCGGGCCGGTCCGCCGGCCATGGGTAAGACGGCTGGCGGCCGCGGCGTTCAACAGGGCGCAGGCGATCAGCGTGCGTGACGCCGCCTCGGCCCGCGCGCTCCGGGCGATGGGGGTGGTCCGCCCGGTAGACGTGGGAGCGGACCTAGCCGCGCTGATGACCCCGTCCCCGCCCCAGCGTGTGGAGGAGCTGCTGGCCGGATCTGGGCTGGGCACCTCGGTCCCGCGTCTGGGAGTTGTCGTGCGCCCGTGGAGGGGCTTGGTGGAAGTCTCGAATATGGGCAGGGCGGCGCGGCTCTTCGCAGCGGCGCACCGCGCGGAGATCGCGGTCTTCCCGTTTGACCGGACTCGCGATTTGGAGATCAGCCACGCCGTGGCAGAGGCCTCCGGCGGCCGCGTCGTGCAGGCCACGACCCCCCAGGACCTGCTGGGCCTGGTGGGTGCGGTGGACCTGATGCTGGCCGTCCGCCTGCACGCCCTGATCTTCGCGACGATCCAGGCCGTGCCCGCGGTGGCTCTGACCTACGATCCCAAGGTGACGGCGTTCGCGTCCGGGATGGGCCTGCCCGGTCCCCTGGCCGCCGACGCCTCAGAGCAAGATCTCGAGGAGGCGCTCGAGCTTGCCTGGAGCTCGCGCGAGGACGCGCGCGCTCACCTACGGTCAGCCGCTCCTGCCCTGAGGGAGGCAGCCGCATCCGGCGTCCGCGGCGTTGTGAGGCTGCTGGCGCCCCCTGGCTGATCCGGAACCGGCAGGAGTTCCGATCCGGCGAACGGAATAGCCTTTCGGATACCGATAACGACGCACGCTTTTCGTCGCCGCATTCGAGGAGGCGCCGTCCATCATGCCGGAGGTGCTCAAGGTCTCCGCGGACTCCAAGCCGAAGGCAGTGGCAGGGGCAGTGGCCGCAGTGGTGCGCGAGAAGGGCTCGGTCGAGCTACAGGCCATCGGCGCCGGCGCCGTGAACCAGGCGGTCAAGGCGATCGCGATCTCCCGGGGATACGTCGCGCCCAACGGGATAGACCTCGTGGCCATCCCGGCTTTCACGAAGGTCGAAATAGACGGGGAGGAGCGGACCGCAATCAAGTTTCTCATCGAGCCGCGTTAGCCCGCGCCAATGGATGCTACCGGTTACGGGAAGCTGAAGCTCTTCTGCGGCAGCTCGGTGCCCACCCTGGCCCGGGAGATTGCCGACTACCTGGCCATCCCCCAGGGGCAGGTAACGCTGACGCGCTTCGCCGACGGAGAGGTCTACTGTCGCTTCGAAGAGAACGCGCGCGGCGAAGACGCCTTCGTGGTGCAGTCCACCTGCCACCCCGTAAACGAGCACTTGATGGAGCTCCTGATTATGGTAGACGCGCTCCGCCGCGCCTCCGCCGGGCGCATCACAGCCGTGGTCCCCTACTACGGCTACGGCCGGAAGGACAAGAAGGACGCGCCGCGCGAGCCCATCACCGGACGGCTCGTGGCGGATCTGTTCACAACGGCCGGGGTGGACCGGGTCCTGACGGTTGACCTGCACGCAGGGCAGATCGAGGGCTTCTTCACCATCCCGGTGGACCACCTGCGGGCGCTTCCTTTGTTCGCCGACTACCTGGCGCGCAAGGGCCTGGCCAACGGGGTGGTGGTGGCGC
>DYHL01000017.1 GCA_020724185.1 Candidatus Nitrosymbiomonas sp.
GACGCTCAAGGACATGCTGACGCACTACCTGGCGCACCGCCGCGACGTGGTGATACGGAGGACCAGGCACGAGCTGCGCCGCGCCGAGGAACGCGCGCACATCCTCGAGGGTCTCAAGGTCGCGCTGCGGCACCTGGACGCGATCATCGCGCTCATCCGCAAATCGAAGGACGTACCCGCGGCCCGCGCGGGGCTGATGGCGCAGTTTGAATTGAGCCAGGCGCAGGCCGAGGCGATCCTCGAGATGCGCCTCCAGCGCCTGACCGCGCTGGAACGCGACAAGATAGAGGCGGAGTACAAAGAACTGCTCAAGCAGATCGCCCGGTTCAACGAGATGCTGGCGGACGCCACCTCCCCGCGGCCGCGGCTGATCATGGCGACGATCCGGGAGGACCTGCTGGCGGTGCGCGAGCGCTACGCCGACGCCCGCCGCACCCGGATTACCGGCCGGGAGGCCGAGACATTCGAGGCCGAGGACCTGATCCCTGACGCCGACGTGGTCATCACGCTCACGCGCAACACCTATGTCAAGCGCCAGCCATTGGAGACCTACCGGGTACAGCGCCGGGGAGGCAGGGGTATTGCCGGGATGGCGACGCGCGAGGAAGACGTGGTCGAGCAGATCGCGGTGACCACCAACCACGCCTTCCTCCTGTTCTTCACCAACCGGGGCAAGGTCTACCGGATCAAGGCGCACGAGGTCCCCGAGGCGGGCCGCACCGCGCGGGGGCTGCCGGTGGTCAACCTGATCAACGTCGCGCAGGGTGAGCGCGTCAACGCCATAATCCCGCTCCGTTCCTTCGAGGAGGCGGGGGCGCTGTTCATGGCGACGCGGCGCGGCATGGTCAAGAAGACCGGGTTGATGGAGTTCGTGAACGCCAAGCGCGCCGGCATCTTCGCAATCACGCTGTCGGGCGACGACGAGCTCGTCGGCGTCAGGCACATTCAGAAGGAGACCGAGATGGCGCTGGCCACGCGGCTCGGCCGGGCGATCCGGTTCAAGGCAGGGCAGGTGCGGGAGATGGGGCGAACCGCCCGCGGGGTGATCGGCATCCGGCTGAAGGGCGACGACAGCGTCGTTGGGGTCGCGGACGGCAGCGAGGGCAGCGCGCTGTTGTCCGTAACGGAGACCGGATACGGGAAACGCACGCCCTTTGCCCAGTATCCTTTGAAGCGCCGTGGGGGGATGGGCGTGGTCAACATCAAGATCACCCGCACGAAGGGCCCCGTAGCCGCGGTGCGGGCGGTGGACGACGACGACGAACTGCTGCTTATCTCCGCCAACGGCATCGTCAACCGGATCACCGTTCGCGAGATAGCCGCGCACGGCCGGCAGGCGCAGGGCGTAGCGGTGATGCGGCTGGAGGCCGGGGACCGCGTCGCGGCCGTGGCCAGGGTCGCGGCGAAGGACGCCGCGGAGTAGCCGGGCCGGGTCGAGGGCCGCGGATGGGCTGTGCGCGCTGGGCCAAGGTCGCGGGCATAATCGGAGGCACGGTTATGCTGCACGAGATCGCCCACGCGCTCGCCGCCAAGCGCGCCGGGGGCGAGGTGCGCGAGGTCGGGGTCGGCTTTGGGCCGGTCCTGCTGCGCCGGAAGGTCGGCGGCGTGGACGTCACGCTACGGCCGCTCCCGCTGGGCGGGCTCGCGGCGATTGACATAGACAGACTCCCTCCGGCGCGGCGCGTTCCGGTTCTGCTGGCCGGGCCGCTGGCCAACATCGCAGTAGGACTGCTCCTGCGCTACGCCGCCCGCGTGCCGGCACCGCCGCTATTGCCAAAACAGGCCGGGCGCATACAGGTCGGCGGGCCGCTCTCCGTTCTAGCGCTATTGGCCAGAGCGGACGGGGAAGGACCGCGCGCCCTTGCCGCTGCCGCGGGCGCCGTGAATCTGAGCGTGGGGGTCGCCAATCTGCTTCCGCTTTTGCCGCTGGACGGCGGGCACCTGGCCGCGGCGCGAATGGAGGCGGCCGGCGCGCGGCCCGCGGCCGTGTCGGCGTTCCGCCAGGTCTCCGCTGCGCTGTTCCTGTGGTTCGCACTTCGTGCGCTCCTGAGCGACCTGACCGGACCGCGGCGCTGACCCCCTTGTGGTTGAAGCCGCTGGCGGCATATTGACACCGCCGCCGGGGGCGCGTATTTTAGAATGGAGTTCTGCACAGTGGAATGCCATCGAAACACCACGGGGAGGTAACGAGATGCACGCGACCACGGCTCATCGGCTTGTGCGTATGTTCCTCGTTCCTGCACTGGTGATAGCCCTGGCATGGGGTGTGGCTATCAGTCCGTCCGGCGCGCAGGTCTACCCTGAGCGCAGCATCACCGGGATCATCCAGTGGGGCGCCGGCGGAACGACCGACCGGGTGTCGCGCCGGATCACTCCCCTGGCCGAGCGAGGGTTGGGCCAGCGGATCGTGCTCAGCAACATGACCGGGGCCACCGGCGCGGTGGGCATGCAGTACGTCTTCGATCAGCGGGCAGACGGCTACACGCTGCTCTACGCCGCGGAGAATCCCACCCTCTACGGCGTCCTGGACATCTCCCCCCGCAACTTCGATGAGTTCGAGCCCGTCAGCCTGATGGCGCGCAGCGTCCCGGTGGTGGTCGTGAGAAGCGATTCCAGGCTGCGCTACCTCACGGAATTGATCCATTTGGCCAAACAGCAGCCCGGCCAGGTCAAGGCCGGCTCGACGGGAATCGGTGGCGTGCCCTTCGTAGTGGGGGCCATGATGACCGCGGTCAGCGGGGTGAAGTTCAACCCGATTCCGTTCGATGGCGACGGCCCGGCCATACCGGCCCTTCTGGGCGGACACATAGACTTCCACGTTTCGGTCCTTGCGGCGGTGGCCGAGCACATGCGCGCCGGGCGGATGCGGGCCCTTGCCGTCATTGACAACGTGCCCTCGGACGTCGCTCCCGGCGTGCCGGCCCTGGGCCAGATGATGCCCGAATACCGCCCTTACCTGCCCTGGGGGCCGTTCTTCGGTGTGTGGGTCAAGAAGGGAACGCCCGCGCCTGCGGTGCGGCGGCTGGTTGACTCGTTCAGACCCGCCGTGGCCGCCGAGGATACCAGGGAGTTCCTGGACCTCATCGGTGCCGTCCCGATAAACCTTTCGGGCGACGAGGCAGTGCGTTGGGTCAAGCAGTGGCAGTCGGTGACCGCCTGGTTGCTCCACGACGCCAAGGCGACCCAGAAGTCGCCGGAGATGTTCGGAATCCCACGGCCTCGCCGGTAGACCCGGCGATGTCCGGCGACAGGCGACGGCTGTCGGCACACCTGCAGCCAGCGGGCATTGTTGCACTGGCAGGGTTCGTGTTCTTCAAGGCGAGCCGGATGTCCAACTTTGGACACGACCCCGGCTCGCCTGGCGTCTTCCCGGCACTGGTCGCCATGGTCCTGTTGCTGTGCGCCCTGTTGATCTGGCAGGAGAGTACGGCAGGGACAGCCTCGCCGGCTTCTGACGGCGGGGCCGTAAGGTCCACGGCCCTGATTGCCGCCCTGATGGCCGTCCTCTACGGGGTAGTGCTTCGCAAGCTGGGTTTCGTGGGCGCATCGTTCCTGTATCTGGCCGTCTCATTCATGTGGCTGCGCGCAACCACCTGGTGGAAGTCCATCCTGCTGGCGGTCGCGGCCGTGGCATTTACGTTTGTGGTGTTCCGGCACGTGTTCCTGGTGCTCCTGCCCTAAGGAGGGACCGTCATCGAACTTGCGCTGCAGGTCTTCCGGGAGTTCCTTACCCCGCAGAACGTCGCGCTGTCCGCCGTGGGCGTGGTGGCCGGGATCGTCGTGGGCGCGATCCCAGGGCTGTCGGTCACCATGGCCACGGCGCTGCTGGTGTCCATGACATATGCGTGGGACACCAAGCCGGCTCTGGCGATGATGCTGGGAATCTATGCCGGCGGCGTCTACGGCGGGTCGCGTTCGGCGATCCTGATCAACATCCCAGGGACGCCTTCGGCCGTCGCCACCGGTTTCGACGGCTACCCCCTGGCCCAGCAGGGCGAGTCAGGCATGGTCATCGGCGTCGCGACCGTGCAGTCGTTCGTCGGCGGCATCCTGGGCCTTACAGCCCTGGTGGTGGCCGGCCCACTCATCTCCGAGTTTGCGTTGAAGTTCGCACCCAGGGACTACTTCCTGCTGGTGGCGATGGGGCTGTCACTCGTCAGCAGGCTCGGAGCGAAGTCAATGCCGCGAGCCCTCATTGCCGCGGCCGGGGGCGTGCTGGTCGGTCTGGTGGGCATGGACCCGGTGACGGGCGAAGGCCGATTCACCTTCGGGCTGCCCCTGCTGATCGGCGGCGTGCACTTCATCGCGGTCCTCATCGGTCTGTTCGGCCTGTCCGAGGTGTTCTACCAGTTGGGCAAGGTCGGCCGCGGCACCGTGCCTCAGATCCAGATCCCGGAGGTCGGCCGGATCGTGCCGTCGTGGGCGTTCGTGCTGCGGTTCCTGCCGCTCAGCCTGCGCACATCCGTGATAGGCGTCATCGTCGGTACGCTGCCGGGCACCGGGGGAGAGATCGCGGCCCTGCTGGCCTACGACCATGCCAAACGGACGGTGCGCAAACCCACGCGGCCGTTCGGACAGGGCGCCATCGAGGGCGTGGTGGCCCCGGAGACCGCCAACAACGCCGCCATTGGGGGAGCCCTGATCCCCATGCTAACGCTGGGGATCCCCGGGGACGCTGTCACCGCGGTGCTCATCGGCGCCCTGTTCATCCACGGGCTGCGCCCAGGGCCATTGCTCATGGTGGAGATGCCGGACCTGTTCTGGTTCATCGTGGGATCCTACGCGATGGCCAATGTCTTCCTGTTGATCTTTGGGTTGATGGCGGTCCGTCCGTTCGTGAAGCTCGTCAACGTCAACAAGAAGATCCTGATGCCCATGATCGCGCTGATCTCGGTCGTGGGCACATACGCCATTCAGAACAACATCTACGACGTCTTCTGGATGATCGGGTTCGGCGTTCTGGGGTACTTCATGAAACTGAGCGACTATCCGGTAGGACCCATGGTGCTGGGCGTCATTCTGGGACCGCTCGCCGACATCAACTTCCGGAGGGCGATCATCTCGGTCCGGGGAAGCGTGCCCGCGTTCCTGACGGAACTCGTCATCAACCCCATCAGCCTGATCCTGACGATCATGCTGCTGGCCGCGTTCATTCCAAAGTTGCCAGAGGGAGGGGTCCTGGGCTGGCTGCGGCGCTTGCCGCGGTTGGGAAAGAGGGGGGGTGCACGATGTCGCATCGACCGATCACTCCTGAAGAAATCGCTCATGTCGACGAGCTCGTGGCGCGCGGGCGCGCGGCGCTCCGGGCGTTCGAAGGTGCCACCCAGGAACAGGTGGACCGGCTCTGCCAGGCGGTGGCGTGGGCGGTCGCGAACGAGAAGACCTTCACGCGCCTCGCCCACATGGGGGTTGAGGAGAGCGGCATCGGCGACCCCGAGAGCCGGGTCGGGAAGCGCTTCAAGGTCATGGGAATCCTGCGAGACGTCCTGCGGCAGAAGAGCATCGGCGTCATCGAGGAACTTCCGGAGAAGGGCATCGTCAAGTACGGCAAGCCGGTGGGCCTCATTGCCTCGCTCGTCCCCACCACCAACCCCGAGCTGACGCCGCCCGGCGTCGGGATCTTTGCCATCAAGTGTCGGGACGCGGTCATCTTCTCGCCGCACCCGCGCAGCAAGAACACCACCCGCGAGACCGTCGAGATCATGCGCCGCGCCCTGGCCCGCGAAGGGGCTCCGATCGACCTCCTTCAGTGCGTCGAGCGTTCGAGCATCCCCGCCGCCCAGTACCTGATGACCCGGGCCGATATGGTCCAGGCAACCGGCGGGCGCGATATGGTCAAGGCCGCGTACACCTCCGGGACGCCGGCCTATGGCGTCGGAGCCGGCAACTCAACGATGGTCATCGACGAGACCGCGGACGTCGCCGAGGCGGCCCGAAATACCCGGATCAGCAAGATGTCCGACTTCGGCTCCGGCTGCTCGGCCGACGGCAATCTCGTCGTCGAGGCCGGAATCTACGAGGCGCTGCGCGACTGCCTCGTGGCGGAGGGCGGCCACCTCGCCACGGCCGAGGAGGCGGCGAAGCTGCGGGCGATCCTCTGGGACGACGAGGGCCACCGGAGGCCGGACACAATCGCGATCTCGGCCCAGAAGCTGGCCGAGAAGGCTGGTTTCGAGGTCGCTTTGGATAGGCGCTTCTTCATTGTCGAGCAGACCGACATCGGGCTGCACAACCCGTTCAGCTCCGAGAAGCTCGGCGTGGTCCTGTCGATGTTCCGCTATCGTGGCTTCGACGAGGCCCTCGAGATGGTCAGGGCCATCTACGAGGTCGGCGGCAAGGGCCATTCCTGCGGCATCTACTCGTTCAACGACGACCACATCGACCGGCTGGCGCGCCTGGCGCCCGTGAGCCGGATCATGGTCCGTCAGCCGCAGTCGAAGGCGAACGCCGGCGCCTTCAACAACGGGATGCCGATGACCTCGAGCCTCGGGTGCGGGACCTGGGGTGGCAACATTACCTCGGAGAACATCCACCTCAAGCACTACTTGAACACCACCTGGGTGAGCCGCCCGACTCCCGAGGATCGGCCGTCCGAGCAGGAGCTCTTCGGCGAGTTCTATGGGATGCCCGTCGACTGATGTGTTCATAGGACGTGACTAAGGAGGGGTGCGCAATGAGCGTCACGCAGCAGGCCGGCATTAAGGTGATCCGCACGTTCGCCGAGGGTAAGCAGTCCTGGATCGGCCTCGAGGACCCGGGGTTCCGCCGCAAGGTGTTCCGGACCGTGGACGGTGAGCTCTGCGGCTCCGAGTTCCTGGTCACCGGGATCGCCGTCTTCCCGCAGGGCGAGTCGAGCTCGATGCACGAGCACCCCGGATCCGAGGAGATCAACGTGGTCCTCTCGGGCAGCGGGGAGGCGGTCGCCGCCGACGGCAACCGGCAGCCGTTCGGCCCGCACGACATGATGTTCGTGCCCAAGGGCCTCAAGCACCAGCACGTCAACACGGGCACTGAGCCGCTGGTGCTTCTGTGGGCCTACACACCGCCGGGAGAGAACCCACCTACGTAGCGGGAGGCCCTTTGGGGGGCGAGGCCGATGCGACTGCAGGCGAAGCGGCCGGTCATTGTGGGGGACCGCTTTCTGGGCGGGCCGGCGGTGATTACGTGCGTGCCGCTGACCGCCATGGACCGGCCGGCGCTGATTCTCCAGGCGGCCCGGCTGGGAGCGCTGGGGCCGGATTGCATCGAGTGGCGGGCAGACTTCCTTCCTGACCTGGGTCCGGACGAGGTGCCGTTACTGCTAGCCGAGGTGGCGGCCGCCGCGCTGCGCCCACTGATCGTTACCAACCGGCGCCACGAGGAGGGCGGGGGCCGCCCTCAGGACGAGACCTTGCGCCTGGCGATTCTGGAGGCCGCCGCGTCAACCGGGCGGCCGGCCCTGGTGGATGTTGAAATGGCCACGGCACCCGCGCAGGCGAGGCAGGTCGCAGCAACGTGCAGGAGAGCCGGGGTGGGGGTCATACGCTCCTGGCACGACTTCGAAGGAACGCCTCCGGCGGAGGCGCTCCTTACCACGCTGCGGGCGATGCAGGCGTCAGGCGCCGACGTCGCCAAGGTGGCAACCGTGGCCGTGACGCCGGAGGAAGTCCTGACGCTGCTTGGGGCAGGACTGGAGGCGCGGCGCTCGTTCCTCGAGATACCCTGTATCCTGATGGCTATGGGCGTAGAGGGCGCCATCAGCCGCCTGGCCGGGGGGTACTTCGGTTCGGACCTGACGTTCGCCGTAGGAATACATGCCTCAGCGCCAGGCCAGATGGAACTGGATCTGGTTCAGCAGGCCCTGACCGCGCTGGGGCTTCGGCCGGCGATCGAGAATCGTACGGGAGGTGTCCAGTGAACACGATGCGGGCTGCCCGGCTCCATGCGCCCCGGGTTCTCCGTGTGGAGGAGGTCCCACTGCCCGGCCCGCGGCCGGGAGAGGTACTGGTCCGGGTTGAGCGGGTAGGTATCTGCGGTTCGGACGTGCACCTGTATGCTGGCCACCGGCCGGCGCCCTACCCTTTGATCCTGGGACACGAGGCAATGGGCCGGATTGCCGCGGTCGGCGACGGTGTCACTGGGGACTTGGTGGGCCGACGGGTCGTGGTGGAGCCCAACATTCCGTGCACCCACTGCTCGCTGTGCCGGCGTGGACAGGGTACCGTGTGCCCGAACAAGCGCGTCCTGGGCGTCAATGTGGACGGGGTGTTCGCTGAATTCGCGGCCGTGCCCGCCAGCCACGCCTGGGTGGCCTCGGAAACCATCCCAGACCAGGACCTGGTGCTGGCGGAGCCGCTGGCCGTGGCAGTGCACGCCCTTGCCACCTCAGGATTGGTTCCGGGAGACCGCGCCCTGGTTCTCGGGTGCGGCGCCATAGGGCTCCTACTCACGCACCTGCTGAGCGCCGCGCGCATCTCGGTCACCGCGCTGGACCTGGATACCCGACGGGTGGAGAAGGCTCGGGCGCTGGGAGCGGCCGAGGCGATGCCGATGAGCCAGGAGGTTGGGGAGGCGGTCGCAGCGCGCATGCGCGATACCGGGGAGCCGGCGACGCTGTTCGAGTGCTCAGGGGCCGTGGCAGGGACGGCGTGGTGCATCCGGTCGGCTCCCCGGGGCGGGCGCGTCGTGCTGTTGGGATTGACGGCGGAGGATGTGCCCTTCTCGCCGCTGCGCCTTGTGCGGGAGGGGGTCGCGCTGGTCAGCTCGCTGATCTACGACCACCCCCGCGACTTCCGCCGGACGCTCAATCTGATTGAGGGAGGACTACGGGCGGGCCACCTCGTTGAGCACGAGTTCCCGCTGGAGGAAGTGGGGGCCGGCCTGGAGGCCGCTCTCGGCGCCCAGTTCGCCAAGGCAGTCATACGCGTCACCTAGCCCGGAGGGTTGGTATCAATGGGAACCAAGCAGCACAACGTCGCGCACCAGATTGTGCGATTCCTGGAGGGTGCAGGAACCGAGTACGTCTTCGGGCTTTGCGGACACACGGTGATCGCGCTCCTCGATGCGCTCGCCGACAGCCGGATGCGCTTTGTCATGACGCGCCACGAGCAGATCGCAGCGCACATGGCCGAGGGCTATGCGCGGGCGTCCGGGCGCTGCGGTGTCCTGATGACGCATCTGGGCCCCGGCCTGACTAACGCCGCCACCGGCGTGGCAAACGCCGCCCTCGACTCGATCCCGCTGCTCGTGGTCGCGGGCGATGTGCCCGGCTACTTCCACGGCCGGCACCCGCACCAGGAGATCCAGTATCACACCGACGGCGATCAGTGGGAGGTCTTCCGACCCTTCGTGAAGCGCGCGTGGCGGGTCACCGATCCGCGCGGGCTGTCGCGCATCCTGCCGCGGGCCTACAGTCTGGCCACCAGCGGCCGGCCTGGACCGGTGCTGGTCAACGTGGCCATGGACGTCTTCTCGATGCCGGCCGAAGGGCCACCGCCACCGCCGCCAGCCCCAATGGCGCCCCCGGGGCTCGATCCGGACACCGCGCGCGCGATCGCCGCGCGGCTGCTGGCAGCGCGCCGCCCGGTCATCTATGCGGGTGGAGGCGTCGTCTCGTCAGGAGCCTCAGACGAACTGCGCCTGGTTGCCGAACACCTGCGCTCGCCGGTGGCCTACTCGCTGATGGGCAAGGGCGCGCTGCCTGACGACCATCCGCTCATACTCGGAATGACCGGGTTCTGGGGGACCGAGCTGACCAACCGTGTGACGCGCGAGGCAGACCTGATCCTGGCGATCGGGACCCGCTTCGCCGAGGCCGACTCCAGCTCATGGGATCCCCGATTCACCTTTGCCATCCCGCCCACCGAGTTGATACACCTCGACATAGACCCCCAGGAGATCGGCCGCTCGTTCCCCGTGGCCGTCGGGGCCGTTACGGATGCCCGGGCCGGACTGCGCGCCATCCTCTCCGCGCTGCGCGAGATGTCGGCGGGCGGGGGAGACGGCCATGCGGGGCTTGCCGACATCCAGTCAGCACGGCAGGCCTGGCTGGCCGGGCTCGAGGGCCCTTCGCGCTCCTCTTCGACGCCGCTGGCGCCACAGCGGATCCTGGCCGACATCCGTGCCGCCCTTCCCAGGGAGGGAGTCCTGGTCACCGACGTGGGCTGGAACAAGAACGGGGTCGGCCAGCAGTTCCCGGTCTACCTGCCGCGGACGCACCTTCCACCGGGCGGCCTGGCGACGATGGGATACGGCCCCGCGGCGGTGCTGGGCGCCAAGCTGGCGAGGCCCGGCGTCCCGTGCCTTGCGATGGTGGGCGACGGCGCCTTCAGCGCCAACCCGTCGGTGCTCGCGACGGCGGTCGAGCAGGGCATCGGCGCGATCTGGGTGGTGATGAACAACAGCGCCCACGGAACGATCGCCGGGCTGATGGGAGCGCACTACGGCCGCACCTTCGGCTGTGAGTTCCGTTGCGCCGGGCAGCCCTACAGCCCGGACTTCGCTGCCCTCGCGCGCGCCTACGGCGCGGACGGTGTACGGATAGAGCGGGCCGACGACCTGGGCCCAGCCCTTGCCGCGGCCATAGGAAGTGGAAGACCGACGGTCATAGACGTGCCGATGGTGAACGATCCGGTCCCGACCGCAGGACACTGGGATATCAACGACATCTACCGGTGGTGACGGCGTGTCTCATCACCCCGGGCTGAGGGCACGGTTGAAGCCGTGAAGACGAACGGCGTGGCGGCGGTGGAGCGCGCGCTTGCCATCCTCGACGCCTTCCGCGAGGGCGACGATGGCCTCACCCTGGCCGAGATCGCCGAGCGCACGAGGATGTACAAGAGCACCATCCTGCGCCTGTGCGCGTCGCTGGAGAGGTACGGGTACCTCTGGAGGGTCTCCGACGGCAGGTACCGGTTGGGCCCCACGCTCATGCGCCTCGGCAGCCTCTATCAGCGCGGGTTTCCCCTGGCCGACCGCGTCGTGCCGGTCCTGCGCCGGCTCGCCAACGACAGCGGCGAGAGCGCCTCGTTCTACGTTCGCCAGGGGACGGTCCGCGTGTGCCTCCACCGTGTGGACTCCCCGGCGCCGATCCGCGATCACGTGCGCGAGGGCGACCACCTCCCGCTGGACCGCGGGGCGGCGGGAAGGGTGCTGCTGGCGTTTGGCGGGGCCAGGGGCACGCCCTTCGCAGCCGTCCGCCGCGACCTGATCGCCGTCTCCTACGGCGAGCGAAGTCCCGAGACCGCGGCCGTCGCCTGCCCGGTCTTTCGCGTGGAGCAGGAGCTCGTCGGCGCGCTGTCGCTGTCCGGCCCCCTCTACCGCTTCAGGCCCGCAGCGGTGCGGCGCATGTCGGCGGCGCTCATGCGTGCTGCAGCGGACCTGACCGGCGCCCTCGGTGGCGACCGTAAACCTTTTGACGAGAGGATTCGCACCCGTGCGGCGTCCCCTTGAGGGCATCAGGGTCCTCGATCTCACGAACGTGCTGGCAGGCCCGTTCTGCTCCTTCCAGCTTGCGCTGGCGGGGGCCGAGGTGATCAAGGTGGAGGTGCCGGGAACCGGCGACCTGGCCCGCCAGCTAGGCGCGGACCCCGCGTTGAACCAGCGCCTGATGGGCGCGTCATTCATGGCCCAGAATGCCGGCAAGCGGTCGGTGACGCTCAATCTCAAGCAGGCATCGGGCCGGCGTGTGCTGGAAAGGCTCGTGGAGACTGCGGACGTGCTGGTGGAGAACTTCCGGCCCGGGGCAATGGCGCGCCTGGGCGTCGGCTGCGACGAGCTTGCCCGTGTCAACCCGGCGCTCATCTACTGCGCCATATCAGGTTTCGGTAGCGACGGCCCCATGCGCGACAACCCGGCCTACGACCAGATCATCCAGGGGCTATCGGGCGTGATGAGCGTCACCGGCAACGCTGAAACCGGGCCCCTGCGGACGGGGTTCCCGGTGTGCGACACCATCGGCGGGATCACGGCGGCGTTTGCGATCACCTCTGCTCTGCTGGCCCGCCAGCAGACCGGTCGTGGAGCGTTCATTGACGTTTCCATGCTGGATGCCACCCTTGTGTCCATGGGATGGGTGGTCTCGAACTACCTGATTGCCGGGGAGCAGGCCAGGCCCATGGGTAACGACAACTTCACCGCCAGCCCGTCGGGCGCGTTCCGCACCAGGGACGGCCTGCTCAACATCGCCGCCAACAAGCAGGAGCAGTTCGAAGCCCTGTGCCGGGTGGTGGGGCTCCCTGATCTTACGGGCGACCCCCGCTTCGCGCGCCGCGCTGACCGCCTGTCTCACCGCGCTGCCCTGACGGTGGAACTTGAGGCTGCCCTGGCATCGCGCTCCGCGGCTGAGTGGGAGGCGCTACTGAATCTGGCCGGAGTGCCGGCAGGGCGGGTGCTCTCAATCCCGGAGATTCTGGCTCATCCGCAAATAGCCGAGCAGGGGCTGCTGCGACGGATCGATGAAGTTCCAGGGGCCGGACGGGGCATCTCGGTCACGACGGCCGGGTTCAGGATGTCGGGCTGGCGGCCCGACGCAGGCGGTCCGCCGCCTCGCCTTGGCGAACACACCGACGAGGTGCTCAGGAGCCTCGGCTTCGCCGACGACGAGATCGCCGGGCTCCGGCGAGAGGGCGCGATATGACGGAGCCATCCAGGGAATCGCTCCAGGCGTGGCGGCGCACGGCGATCATTGACATAGCCCCGGGACAGATCGCCGTGCGCGGCTATCCGATGGAGCAACTGATCGGTTCAGTCTCTTTTCCCGCCATGATCTGGTTGCTGCTGCGAGGAGAGCTGCCCTCTCCGGCCCAGGCCGCGCTCCTGGAGGCGGCACTTGTGGCCTCCGTTGACCACGGGCCGCAGGCACCTTCCATCGCCATCGCCCGTATGTCGGTCACATGCGGGCTTCCCCTCAACAACGCCGTGGCTTCAGGGGTCAACGCCCTGGGCGATGTCCACGGCGGCGCCGGGCAGCAGTGCATGGAGCTCTACTCGGCCATCGCGGCCGCCTGCGAGGAGGGCTCCCCGGGTTGCGAGGAGCAGCGCCTGCTAGATGACGCGGTCGAGGCCGAACTGAACCGGCTCGGCCCCGGCGCCTTCGTCCCGGGCTTCGGCCACCGCTTCCACCCAGTTGACCCCCGCGCCGGACGCCTGCTGGACCTCGTGGCACGGGCCGCGGCCGAGGGCACGGTCACGGGCCGGTTCGCGCGCATCGGACGTGCCGTGGAGGCTGCCCTGGAGCGACGCAAGGGCCGCCGGATTCCCATGAACATTGATGGTGTAACCGCGGTCGTGTTCTGCGAGCTCGGGTTTCCGCCACCGCTGGGCCGCGGGCTGTTCCTGCTCTCGCGGGCCGCGGGCATCCTCGCCCATGCCTGGGAGCAGAGCCAGCAGGGCGAGCGCCTCAAGGGCCCCACGCCGCCGGAGGCCGGGTTTCTCTACGAAGGCCCTCCCCGGCGCAACCACGTCCCCGGTGCTTGATCCCGAACCCCAAAGCGCCTAGTCTATCCAAACAGACCCACTCATGGAGGGCGATGGGCATGAGGAACATCGCTTTGATCGGGATGCCCGCCACCGGAAAGAGCTCGGTCGGCCGGCAGATCGCGCTTGTCCTTGGCCTGCCTTTCGTGGACATGGACGAGACGATTCAGAGCCGTGAGGATGCGACGATCGCCGAGATCTTCGAGCGGCACGGCGAACCCCATTTCAGGGCCATTGAAGAGGCGTTGATCGCCGAGGTCACGCAAGCGCCCGGCGTGGTGGCCACCGGGGGCGGCGTGGTGGAGCGGGAGCAGAACCTGCAGGCCCTACGGGGGTGGGGGTGGCTCGTTGCGCTCATCGCGTCCCCAGAGGCCATCGCGCGTAGGGTCGGTCGGGCCGACCAGTGGCCGCTACTCAAGGGTCAGGTTGTGGAGAACCTCCAGAAGCTGTGGGCACGGCGCTCCTCGAAGTACCTGTCCGCCGATCTGGTTGTGGACGTGGGGCACGAGGACGTGGATGGGGTCGTGCGCAAGATCCTTGGATTCCTGGCGGAACGGGAACCGGTCGCTTCTATTGACGTGAATCCCGGCAAGGCGCAGCCCTACCGCGCCGTAGTGGGCAGGGGGATCCTCGGCCTGCTGGGACACTACGCTCGCGAGGCGGGCCTGTCGGGCCGGGCCGGCATCCTGGCATCCCCGGCAGCGGCCCGCCGGCACGGCGAGCAGATCTGCGACGCGTTGCAGGGAGCGGGCCTGGACCCCGTGCTGATTGAGGTCCCTGCAGGGGAGAGCGTCAAGACGTGGGAGAGCGCCGGGGGACTCTACGGCCGGCTCGCCCGGGAGCAGATTGACAGGACCGGGTGCCTCGTCGCGATGGGCGGCGAGGAGGTGCTCGACGTGGGCGGCTTCGTGGCAGGCACCTACATGCGGGGCATTCCGGTCGTGCACGTTCCAACCACGCTCATGGCGCAGCTTGACAGTTGCATCGGCGGCAAGGTGGCCCTCAATCACTTCCGGGCGAAGAACCTCATTGGGTTCCTCCACCATCCGCGCCTGGCCGTTGCGGACGTGGCCGCCGTTGGGGGAAGCGGCGCACGGTCCATGCGCGAAGGCTTCGCCGAGTCAGTCAAGTACGGCGTAATCGCGGACGCCGATCTGTTCGCTTTCCTTGAGGCACACGCGGCCGAACTGCTCGATGAGTCGGGCCAACGCCTGCCGGAGCTAGTGGCGTGGTGCCTGCGCACCAAGGCCCGCTTCGTGGAAGAGGACGAGGAGGGGGTGGGCCGCCGTATGCTGCTCAACTACGGGCACACCTTCGGGCACGCGATCGAGGCCTCAACAGGGTTCCACCGGTACACGCACGGCGAAGCCGTGGCGATAGGAATGACCCTGGCTGCGCGGGTCTCCGCGGCGATGGGACTCGCGTGCGAGTCGCTGGAGACCCGGCAGTCCGCGCTCCTGCGGCGGTTCGGCCTTCCCACCGACTTCTCCGGCGTGGCGACCTCCCGGCTGGTGGAGGCGCTCTGGCGCGACAAGAAACGGCAGGGAGCAAGCCTGCGATTCGTGCTCCCCAATTGTGTCGGCCGGGCAGAGGTCCGCGGCGACGTTCCGATTGAGCTGGTGGCGCGCGTCCTGGGAGAGCACGGCGCCGCTCCGGAGAGGGCCCCCGGCGCTTAGCCGGTCGCGGCGCGTAGCCGGCCTGCGGGTCCTGCGCTTAGGGGGGTGCCCCGGTTCTGGCGCAATCCGGGCGCACCCCCCACGCGCGTCTACGGTTCTACTTGCACGCGGGCAGCGTGATCTTGATGGGCGCGTTGAAATCGTAGTAGTCCGTCGTCACCATCACCGAGCCGTCCTCACCCAGAACTTGCCCGCGCCTGGGAAGGCCGTCGGTGGTCGCCACGAACAACCGCATCTTCATGGTCATTACGTCGCTCTTCCACGCGTAGGTGTAGGACTGGGTCTGGACGCCCGCGATGGTCTCTGCGGGGCCCCGGGTCGCGGTTACCTCACCCCACATCTTCTCGGGGTCCATGCCTAACTGGTCTCGCTGCTGAGTGTCGCAGATCCACGGACCCCCTCCGGTCCGCATGCGGACCGCGGTCCCGACCTGGATCACCTCAGTGGTGTTCCCGCCTACCGTCGTCTTCGAGTAGAAACTGCCGGGGTTCACCACCTCCATCAGGGTGGTCGTGGCGCCTGTTGGACCCGCCATCGTTCCCTTGGCGCGGTAGGACTTGAGCTTCGTGAGCTTGGTCATCGCGGCGGCGACCTCTGCCCATGCCTTCGCGTCGCCCTTCACGACGAGCTTCGGGGCGGCCACCGCTCCCGCGGCGCATGCCATCGTTCCGGCAAGCACCAGTGCCAGCACCTTCACGCCGATTCTTACTTGCAGCACCTCCCCTTTATCGTTTATCGGCCCACCATCCACGTGCGTCGCATGCCGTAGTACGACTGGTTCGGCCAGTGCTCGAAGCCCTGGACCGACTTCCGCACCGCCTCGTACGTCGTCGAGTGGAAGAGGAAGACCATCGGCACCATCTCCTGCAGCCGCAACTGCGCCTGATCGTAGATGCGCTTGCGCTGGGCCTCGCCTGAGACGGTCTGGCGCTCTTCGGCCAGCTTGTCGAAGACGGGGTCTGAGAAGTTCACGTAGTTGCGCGCATCGCCGGTCCGGAAGTTGTTGAAGACGTAGTCGTCCGGGTCAACCTGCCCCGAGGTTCCCAGGATGGTGAGCACGTACCGCTTTGCGAACACCGTGGGGAGGTAGACGCTCCAGTCCGCGGCCACGATCCGCAACCGGATGCCGGATTTGGCCATCTGCGCCTGGATGACCTCGGCGGGCGTGCGTAGAAAGTCGTAGGTGCTGGTCACGTAGAGTTCGGCGTCAATCCCGTTGGGATGACCGGCCTCGGCCAGCAGCCGCTTCGCGCGCTCGATGTCGGGCTTGTCATAGACGTTCTTCGCCAGCGCGTAGAAGTTGCCCGGCGGGATCACGCTGCCGGTCGCATCGATGCCGCCCACGCCAAACAGCGCGGTGTCAATGATTTCCTTACGGTTGACCGACCAGGCCATAGCCTGGCGCACCTTCACGTTGTTGAACGGGGCGACCGCGTTGTTGATGTAGATCGCCCGGAAGTTCGCGGACGGCCCTCCCAGGACCTCAACATTCGGGTCGGCGCGCAGCACGCGCACCTCTGAGGACGGGACGTACTCTATGAAGTCCACCGTGCCCGTGCGCAGCGCGGTGGTACGCGCGATCGCATCAGGGAAGAACACGAACTCGATCCGGTCGAGGTAGGGGAGCCGACGGCCTGTTTCGTCGAAGCCCCAGTAATCGCCGTTGCGTACCAGAACGAGCCGCTGCTGCGGCGTGTAGCCGATGAACCGGAACGGCCCGGTGCCCGTTGGGTTGGTGTGCAGATCCCCGTCTCTCTCCACCACCTCTCGCGGGACGATCGCGCCCCAAACCGAGGAGGAGAGCTTGGCGATCAGCGGGCTGTAGGGCTTCTTGAGCTTAAACACCGCCGTGTAGGGGTCGGGTGCGCTCACCGACTCCACGTCCGCGAAGTCGCCGGCGCGCGGCGCCCGGGTCCTCGGATCGCGTATACGGTTGATGGTGTAGACGACGTCCTCGGCCGTCATCGGGCGCCCGTTGTGGAACTTGACGTTGCGCCGGAGGTTGAAGGTCCACACCAGGCCGTCCTGCGAGGCCTTCCACGACTCGGCGAGGCCTGGGACGAACCGGCCGTCCGCGCTGTAGAACACGAGCGTGTCGTAGACGTTTTCCATCATGTTGCGGCTGGACGTCGCCGTGGTGAGGTGCGGGTCGAGCCCGACGGGATCGGTCTGCATCCCGGCGCGCAGCGTGCCACCGTAGCGCGGACCTGAGGTTTGGGCCGCGGACGGCTGGAACCCGGCCACAACCAGCAGGCCGACGCAGAGCAGGAGAAGCAGAGTACGCATTGCGGTCCCCTCCCTTGAGGTGCGGTGTGTCTTTCTAAACACCGTGTGTGTGCGGGTCGAGAGCGTCACGAATGCCGTCTCCCAACAGGTTGAACCCCAGTACCGTTACGCTGATCGCGACCCCGGGCCCTATCGCCGGCCACGAACTGAAGGTCATCACAGCGCGGCCCTCGGCGATCATCTGCCCCCACGTAGGCGCCGGAGGCTGCGTGCCCAGGCCGAGGAACGACAGGGCGGCCTCGGCTAGGATCGCCAGCGCCAGGCGCAGCGTGCACTCGACGATGAGGGGGGCGATTGCGTTGGGAAGGATGTGTCGCCGCAGGATCCGGACGCCCCCTGCGCCGATGGCGTGCGCCGCGTCCACGTACTCTTCGTGCCGGACCGTGAGCACGGCGGCCCGAGCCACGCGCGAGAACGGCGCGGTGTAGACGATGGCGATGGCCAGCACCACGTTCCAGAACCCGCCCCCGAGAAAGGCCAGCAGCGCAATGGCCAACAGGATCGCCGGGAAGGCCAGCAGCACGTCCGACAGCCGCATCACCGCCGTGTCCACCCAGCCGCCCAGGAACCCGGACGCGACGCCGATGCTGCCGCCGGCCGCAAGCGCCATTCCGACCGAGAGCGCTCCGACCGAGAGCGAGATGCGCCCGCCGTGCAGCACGCGCGAGAAAGTATCGCGGCCGTACATGTCGGTGCCCAGCGGGTGCGCGGTGCTGGGTCCCTGCAGCCTGCGCGCCGGGGCAATCTGCAGCGGATCGTGCTTCGCCAGCAGCGGGGCAGCAACGGCGCCGACCAGCACCGCGAGCAGAAGGACGCCGCCTGCGCGCGCGCCCGCGTGCCGCGCGAGGCGTTGCCCGACGCCGGCCCTCCTGGCCGGGGACCAGCTACTGGTAGCGGATGCG
>DYHL01000018.1 GCA_020724185.1 Candidatus Nitrosymbiomonas sp.
CCCTCCCGGTCGTAGCTCAGGGCCTCTGCCACCGCGCTCCGGGGGGCCTCCAGGCCGGTGAGGTCCAGGTCGTCAGGTGACGGGATCAGTCCCACCGGGGCCTCGGTGGCGCCTGCCCTACCCTTGATCCGAGCCACCATCCACTCGAGGATGCGCACGTTCTCGCAGTAGCCCGGCCAGAGGAACTGCCCGCCGGCGCCGCGGCGGAACCAGTTGACGCGGAAGACCTTGGGCGGCGCGGCCAGCCGCTTTCCTAGCTCCAGCCAGCGGGCGAAGTAGTCGCCCATGTGGTAGCCGCAAAACGGCAGCATCGCCATGGGGTCGCGGCGCACCACGCCCACCTTGCCGGTGGCCGCCGCCGTGGTCTCGGTTCCCATGGAGGCGCCCAGGTAGACGCCGTGCTGCCAGTCGAACGCCTCGAAGACGAGCGGGACCACCTGCGAGCGCCGCGCACCAAAGATGATACCCGAGATCGGCACCCCCGCTGGGTCCTCCCATCTGGGCGAGATGGTCGGGCAATGCCGCAGATAGGCCGTAAATCTAGAGTTAGGGTGTGCGGCAGGTCCGGCTTCGCTCTGCCACGGTCGGCCCTGCCAGTCCAGGAGCCCTCCGGGTGGAGTGTCGCTTGCCCCCTCCCACCAGGGTTCTCCGTCCGGGGCCATGGCCACATTGGTGAAGAGGGCGTTCTGGCGAATCATCTCCAGCGCACTGGGGTTCGTCTTGGCGTTGGTGTGCGGCACCACCCCGAACGAACCGCGTTCAGGGTTGATGGCCCGGAGTTGACCCTGATCGTCCACGCTCATCCAGGCGATGTCGTCCCCGATCGTCCATACCCGATAGCCTGGGAGCGCCGATTGCACCATAGCCAGGTTGGTTTTGCCGGACGCGCTGGGCATGGCCGCTGCCAGGTAGGTCACCTCGCCCGCGGGATCCTCGAGACCCAGGATCAACATGTGCTCGGCCATCCATCCTTCCTGGCGGGCCTGCCAGGAGGCGATGCGCAGCGCGTGGCACTTCTTCGCCAGGAGGGCGTTGCCGCCGTATCCGGTGCCGACGCTCCAGATGAGGCGCTCCTCGGGGAAGTGCATGACGAACCGTCGTTCCGGGGAGAGATCTGCCAGGGAGTGCAGGCCGGCGACAAAGTCATCCGGCGCGCGCAGATGGTCCAGCGCAACGCGCCCTGCCCTGGTCATGATGTGCATGCTGGCCGTGACGTAGGCGCTGTCGCTGACCATGATGCCGACCCGGCTGTACGGTGAACCCACCGGCCCCATTAGGTAGGGGATCACGTACATGGTCCGGCCCCGCATGCTCCCCTTGTAGAGCGCTCCTACCTTTTCCTTGGCCTCGGCAGGGGCCATCCAGTTGTTGGTGGGCCCGGCTTCCTCGCGCTGCCGCGTGCAGACATAGGTCAGGTGCTCGGTGCGGGCCACATCGCTGGGATGGCTCCGGTGAAGGTAGCAGTTGGGATAGGTGGATTGGTTCAGGCGGTGCAGGGTGCCATCGCGGAGCATCCCGTCAACCAGCCGATTGAACTCCTCTTCCGAGCCCCCATGCCAGACCACGCGATCGGGGCGGCACAGGCGCGCCACCTCGTCCACCCATTGCTCTGCCACCGCGGTCACGGCCATCGAGATCCAGCCTCCTCGTTTGTCAGAACCGTTCCATCCGCCAGCCCTCTTCGCGCAGGACCGCGAGCGCGGAACACCCTGCCTCGCGCATCAGCGCTTCCGCGTCGGGGTAGAAGGCGGCGACGTGCTCGGGGCAGTGGGCGTCGGCGGTGACGACCAGGGGAATCTCTAAGTCCAGGCACCGCCGTATGATCCACGGGCTGGGATGCGGTGTTGCCGACGATCCACGCCAGCCCGAGGTGTTGACCTCGACGATCAGGCCTGAGCGTGCGCAGGCCCGCAGCGTGGCCTCCACCTCGTCCCTGTACCACCCCTCGTTCTCGCTGAAGTAACGCCCATCGCCGTTCCAGGTCTTGATGTGATCAATGTGCGCCAGGATCGCCACACGGCTCCAGGCCGCCAGACCGCGCACCCGCTCGTAGTAGGCGGCGACCAGCGCACGGACGTCCCCACCGAAGATTTCGTGCAGCCCCTGCTCGAATCCCTGTCGCGTGAGGTCGAAGACCCACGGCGTCCCTGCCGCGGCGTGTCCGATGTAGTGGATGCCGCCGATCAGATACTCGAACCGGAGGGGGGCCACGATCGCCCACATGTCTGCCGCGTGCTCGGGGATGTAGTCGAACTCCATCCCAAGGTGCACGCGCAGCCGCCCGGCGTAGGCCCTCCGGAGGCGCTCGACCTCGGCGCAGTATGCCGGCAGATCTTCGGCCCGCATGGCGTAGTCGTTGGGGAAGGCAAGCGGCGAGTGGCTGGAGACCCCCAGCGCCTCCAGTCCGGCGGCAAGGGCTGCCTCCAGATACTCCGCGATCTCGCCCTCCCCGTCACAGTAACGGTTGTGGGTGTGATAGCTGGTCGTCAGCATCTAGCGTCGCTCCTCGGGAGGCCGGACATTGCGGAACATCCGGAAGAGGAGCAGGTCGTAGATGATCTTGAGCCCACCTCCCAGGAAGAACGGCACACCCAGCCCTACGAGCTGCATCGCCACGCCGGCCACGATCGGGGTGGTCGCCTGCGCCAGGTTGCGCGCGATGTTCGTCACCCCGGCGGCCGCTACACGCTCCTCGGGATCCACCACGGCCACGACGTAGGACTGGCGCGTGGGGACGTCCATCTGGGAGAGGACGTGGCGGGCCAGGATCAGGCCGATTGCCCACGGCAGCGAGGGCGCCAGCGGCAGGGCCATCAGCAGCACGTTGGAAGGCAGGTGCGTGAACACCATGGTGTTGATCAGGCCGATGCGTTCCGCGACCTTTGCCGCGGCCAGGAACGAGGCGGCCTGCAGCAGGCCCACGCCCAGGAAGATCGGGCCGAGTATCTCCGGACCCGCGCCCCAGCGCAGGTTGAAGTAGTAGGCGACCAGGCTCTGCACCACGAACCCACCGCCGAACGAATCCAGACTGAACAGAGCGGCCAGTTTCAGGACTATCCCGCGTGAACGGCGCAGGCCGTAGCCCGATGGGCTTCCGGACGCCACCTCGACGCGGCTGCTGAGCCGCGTGAACAGCCACAGCGCGACGCAAGCGAACGTCGCATAGGCCAGGAACATCGTTTTGAATGAAGCCCGTGGGTCCATCCCAAGGATCTGCTGTAGCAGGACGGGCGTGCCAGCGGCCAGCGCGCCCAGAGATCCTGCCAGCGCGCCGACCATGTTGTAGAGTGAGAACAGCCGCGTCCGGTGCTCCTGCGCCGCCGTCTGCGGGAGGATCGCCTGCTCGAGCGAGAGGAAGGGGCCTACCTCGCCCGAGGTCGCGCCCACCGTGCCGGTCAGCGATGCCAGGATGAGAATCGGATACCAGGTGCTGAACGCGAACGCCGCGCCACTGCAGGCCATGAACAGCGCGCTGATCTGAAGCATCCTGCGCCGGCCGTACCGGTCGGCGGTTCCGGCGAACAGCGCGGTGAGCGCGGCCGATCCCAGCAGGGTCGCGGTTAGCACCGCGCCAACCTGCCAGGGCGCGAAGCCCGCCTCCTTGAGGTAGACGCCCAGCAGCACGGACTGGAACCCGTAGGCGAAGGTTCGGACCGCGCGCGCGCCCAGGATTATTCGTCCGTCAACCGACACCCAGGAGGAAGCAGGTAGGTCTCGGGCAGAACTCACCATGCCAGGTAGCTTCGGCACCATGCCGGGCCGCCCCTACGCTGAGGTGGCAAAGAGATGGCTTCGCGTCGTCGAATCGGAATTCTGACCGGTGGAGGAGACTGCCCTGGCCTGAACGCCGTCATTCGGGCTGTGGTGCTGTCCGCGGCCAGCGGCATGGGTTGGGAGGTGCTGGGCATCGAGGACGGGTTCGACGGCCTGTTGCACGACAGGATCCGGCCGCTGGAGAGTGACGACGTGCGCGGTATCCTGACGCAGGGCGGCACGATCCTCGGGACCACCAACCGCGGGAACCCCTTCGCCTGGCCGGTCGAGCGCGACGGGCGCCGGGAGGTGATTGATGCGTCCCGTACGGTGCTGAAACGCCTGGAAACCCTACGGTTGGACGCGCTGCTCGTCATCGGAGGCGACGGCACCCTGCACATCGCCGACGCGTTGTGCCGGATGGGCGCGCCCATCGTTGGCATTCCCAAGACCATTGACAACGACATCTCAGCCACGGACGTGACGTTCGGATTCGACACCGCGCGGCTCACGGCGACCGAGGCCATAGACAAGCTCCACACGACCGCTGAGAGCCACCACAGGATCATGGTCGTGGAGACGATGGGCCGTAACGCCGGATGGATTGCACTGGAGTCCGGGATCGCCGGTGGCGCGAACTCCGTGTTGATCCCGGAGGTGCCGTTCCGCATCGAGGTCGTCGCGCAGGCAATCGAGGAGCGTGCGGCCCGCGGCCGGAGGTTCTCGATCGTGGTGGTTTCCGAGGGGGCCGTCCAGGTCGGTGGAGCCCAGGTTGTTCAGGAGGAGGGCGGCCCAGGCAGGCTTCCCCGGCTCGGCGGGATAGGGCAACAGGTCGCTGCTGCCCTCGGCGATGTGACCGGTCGGGAGACCCGGTGCACGGTGTTGGGGCATCTCCAGAGGGGCGGGAGCCCTACTCCATTCGACCGGCTGCTGGCCACGCGGTTCGGGGTCCGCGCGGTAGAATGTGTCATGGAGAACCGCCAGGGGCAGATGGTCGCGCTGCGCGGTCCGTCGGTGGTTGCGGTGCCGATCTCCGAGGCCATCGCCGAGCCCAAGCGGGTGGCCCCGGACGGCGAGTTGGCCCGCACGGCGCGCGAGTTGGGTATCTCATTGGGTGACGAAGTCTGACGGCCCGGAGGGTTAGAGATGCAGATTGCGGTGCTGACCGGCGGCGGTGACGCCCCGGGTTTGAACGCGGCTATCCGTGCGATTACCCGGCGGGCCCTTGATGGGGGTCACGAGGTCATCGGGATCCGCAAGGGCTGGTTGGGCCTGCTCGAAGGGGACACCTTTCCCCTGACCCGGGACAGCGTCTCGGGCATCCTGCCGCGCGGGGGGACCATCCTGGGGACGTCGCGCACGAACCCCTTCAAGGCCGACGAAGGCGAGGCCCGCCTGATGCGCACGATCGAGCGGTTGGGGATTGACGCCATCATCGCCATCGGCGGTGACGACACGTTGAGCGTGGCCTTGCGGCTCTTCAAGATGGGCGTCAACGTCGTCGGGGTTCCCAAGACCATGGACAACGACGTCCCGGGCACCGACTACACGATCGGCTTCGACACCGCGGTGAACATCGTGATGGACGCCTGTGACCGGCTGCACACCACCGCGGAGGCCCATCACCGGGTGATGATCGTTGAGGTCATGGGTCGCGATGCCGGCTGGGTGGCCGGGGTCGGGGGCCTCTCCGGGGGCGCCGATGTCATTCTTGTTCCCGAGGTCCCGTTCACGATTGAAGAGGTGTGCGAGGTCGTGCGCCGGCGCCACGCGCGCGGCAGGACCTTCAGCATCGTGGTGGTTGCCGAGGGGGCCAGGCCGACCGATTTTGGGTTGCAGATCACGCAAGACGCCCGCGTGGACGAGTTCGGCCACGTACGCCTGGGCGGGATAGGCGCCCTGCTCGCCCGCGAGGTCGAGGCGCAGACCGGATACGAGACGCGCGTAACCGTGCTCGGTCACCTACAGCGCGGCGGATCGCCCACGGTCTTCGACAGGCTCCTGGCCACCCGGCTGGGCGTGGCGGCGGTGGAGGCGGTCGAGGCCGGCAAGTTCGGGATGATGATGGCGCTACGCGGGACGAAGATCGTTAGCGTCGATCTGGAAGAGGCGCTCTCCGGTACGAGCCCACTTGATCCGGAGCTATACCGGCTCTCGCGACTGTTCCACTAGGCCGCCCCTGCCCCTATCCCGGTGTTCTCTGTGCCGGCCGGCTAGTAGAGGTCGGGCACCGTGTAGAGCATGACGCCGCGCTCACGCGCCGCCCGCCGAGCCGCTGGGCTGAACTGCCGCCGGGCGTAGAGGGCCAGGCCGCGGGGGGCGTACCCGGTGCGCGTCTGGAAGTAGGCGGCCTTCCGTTGGAGGTCGTCCACCTCTCGCGGGTGCGCGGAACTCGCCGACCAACTGCACTCAGCCAGATAGGCGTCCCTGCTCGCATGGCGCACGGCCACCACGTCAATCTCCTCTTTACCGTCCCACCAGGATCCGACGGCGTCGGGTACGAACGGCAGCCGGCCGTCCCTCGCGAGCAGCCAGGTGTGCGCCCGCGCGCAGCCCTCGAACACCGGCCCCATGTACTCCGGCAGGGATGGCCGGACTCGTTGCGCCCAGACCTCCTGCGCCCGGCCCTGCTCCAATGCGCTGCGGTTGGGCGCAGCGAACCGGAACCAGAACCGGACGAACGGGTCGCCGATGCGGTAGATGGCATCTCGGGTGCGGGCAGGGTTGCGTACGGTTGCAGGGACCACGCGCTCGACCAGCCCCAGTCTCTCGAGCCGGTTCAGGTATGGCTGCGCGCTCGCCCGGCTTTCAGAACCGAATACGGCTCGGGCGACGTCCTGGTGGCGCGTGGCGCCCGAGGCCAGCGCGGCCAGGGCCGCGGCGTAGCGGGCCGCCTCCCGCAACTCGGCTTGTAGCATGAACGGGACCTCTTCGTACAACATCGCACCGCGGGTGAGGAGGGCCCCGACGACGTTCGTCGCCAGCGGCTCCGCGGAATCGAACTGCTCCAAGTACGCCGGCATCCCGCCGAGGATCCCGTAGGCCGCCAGTTGGTCTTCGCGGCTGTAGCCCGGCAAGAACCGCGCGGCGTCCCGATACCCCAGCGGCTTCACCATCCACTGGCCGGTGCGGCGGCCGTAGAGGGGGCTGCGCTGCCCAAGGACATCGCTCTCCATAACGCTAACCTGGGAGCCGCATAGGACGAGCACCAGTTGGGTCTGCCGCAGCTCGGCGTCCCACAGATTCTGGAGCTGCGAGGCGACCGCCGGATTGGCCCCCAGCAGGTAAGGGAACTCGTCCATGACGACGACCAGTCGCCTATCACGCGCGATCCGGCCAAAGAGCCGGAACGCTGATGGCCAGTCCTGGAGCAGCGTTCCCTCGGGCAGGGGGCTACCGGGGATCTCGACCAACAGTGCGGACAGTTCCCGCAGGAGCTGTTCGGACGTCGTCTGGCTGGCTACGAAGAACAGATGCGGGAGCTGGGCGCAGAACCGGCGCAGCAACTCGGTCTTCCCGACACGCCGTCGCCCGTACAGGACTACCAGCTCGGCGCGGCCGGAGGCCGCCCGCTCGCGCAGGTAGCGCAGTTCATCCTCGCGGTCTAGGAAGGCCATTGTGTAATCGTGGTTAGTGTAATCATGGTTACACTAATAGATCCTACAGACCGGGGATGGGCTGTCAAGGGGCTGAACCAGCCCGGGTGGGGTGAGCTTCATCCGCTACTTGACCAGCCGGCGCCGCATCAGCACCACCGGCAGCGGGAACATCGCCACGGTGACCGTCAGGATCCAGGCAAGATCCGTGGCATGGTGCGCCTCCACCGTTCCCAGCGCCAGCGCACGACTGAGGTTCACGACGTGGGAGAGCGGCGTGAACCAGGCCGCGATCTTGACCCACCCCGGCAGCGCGTCGAGCGGGAAGAAGATGCCGCTGAACATGAACATCGGCGTGACGAACAGGGCGAAGTAGAAAGTGAAGTAGTCTATGCTGGGGTTGACCGCGGTGAAGGTCATCGCGATGACCGAGAACATCAGCCCCGAGAGCAGGAACAGCGGCGGGATTAGCAGGGCAAGCGGTGACCGCACCGTTCCGAACAGCGTGATCACCGCCAGGAAGACCGTTCCATAGAGCACGCTGCGGGTCGCCCCCCACCAGACCTCTCCGATCACCACGTCCTCCACCCCCAGCGGGGTGGTGATGACCGCGTCGTAGGCCTTCTCGTAGTACATCTGCACGTAGGCGTTGTAGGTGCACTCGAAAGTGGCCCCGAACATCGCCGCCGTTGCCACCAGTCCGGTGGCGACGAACGTGAGATAGGGAAGCCCGCCGATCGTGCTGAGGTATGCTCCGATGCCGAACCCCATGGCCAGCAGGTAGATCACCGGCTCCATGAAGTTCACCGCCACGGACTCGGGGAAGATGCGCCTGAAGATGTAGGCGTTGCGCTGCCAGAACCGGAACGCGCCACGGGGCGAGAAGAAGAGGAATGAACTCAGGCGCGGTATACGCGGCGCCATCAGTCGCGGAGCCTCCTGCCGGTGAGCTTGAGGAACGCATCCTCAAGGGTTGTGCGGCGCAGCGTCGCGGATTCAAGCTCCACGCCCTGCTCCCGGACGCGGCGCAGCAGGACCTCGCCATCCTGCGTGTGGAGCACCAGAAGGTCGTTGTGCACCTCGTGGGTCTCCGCCAGGCTGCCGGCGGCGCCGAGTATCCGTTCCAGTATGCCTGGTCCCTGCCAGTTGCCTCCGGCGGTCCGCAGCTCAACTACCTCACGGCCCGCGTGGGCGGCGACCAGGTCGGCCGGGGAGCCCTCGGTGACGATGCGGCCCTGGTCCATGATGGCGATGCGATCGCACAGCGCCGCAGCTTCCTCCATGTAGTGAGTGGTGAGGATCTGGGTGACACCCGTTCGCTTGAGCTGCCGCAGCTTCTCCCATGCCAGTTGTCGCGCCTGAGGGTCCAGTCCGGTTGTCGGCTCGTCGAGGACCAGCAGTTCGGGTTGCGGCACGAGCGCCCGCGCCACCATCAGTCTCCGCTTCATGCCTCCGCTCAGGTACTCGACCTTGTCCCTCGCGCGGTCGGTGAGCGATACGAACTCCAGAAGCTCGTCGGCCCGCTGCCTGGCCAGGCCCCACGGGATGTCGAAGTAGCGCGCGAAGATCACCAGGTTCTCGCGCACCGTCAGCGCGGTGTCCAGGGTGTTGTCCTGGGTGACGACCCCCAGGCGTGCCTTGATCGCGCGCGGGTGCGCGCGCACGTCCATGCCCAGCACCTGCAGGTCGCCCGAGGTCGGGGGCAGCACGCAGTAGATCATCTTCATCGTGGTGGTCTTGCCGGCGCCGTTGGGACCCAGGAAACCGAAGCACTCACCAGGACGAACCTGGAACGAGATGCCGTCCACGGCAGCCAGGTCGCCGTAGCGTTTCAGAAGGGCGCGCGCCTGCACGGTGGACATCGTTCAGCGCGTCGGGGTGATCTTGCTGAGACCTCGGGGCCTGTCCGGGTTCAGGCCGCGTGCGACCGAGAGGTAGTAGGCGAATAGGTGCACGGCTGGAGACGCGACGATGGGCGCTAGCGGTTCGCTCAGGCCTGTGTGGATGGCCACGTCTCCCGGGTCGTCGTTAAACGCGAAAGTCAGCGTGGTAACCGACCGACTGCGCAACCGGTCGCGGAGGTCAATGAGACCGGTCTTGCTCTTTCCTGGTGGCAGGAGCAGCAGCAACGTGCTCTTGCGGTCGAGGGCGGCGATCGGGCCGTGGAGAAGGGCGGCCGCCGAGACTGACTCCGCGGCCGCGTAGGCGGTCTCCTTGAGCTTCAACGCGGTCTCGTCCCCCACGCCCAGCATGTAGCCCCGGGTGGTCACCACCCAGGGCTCGCGCCGGGCGCGGCGCCTGGCCAACGACCTGATCACGGCTTCGCGCTCGATCGCCGAGGCGACGGCTTCGGGCAGGCGGGGCAGGGCGCGCGCCAGCGCAGCCGATCGTCCCCATCCCGCGACCAGGACGGCAAGCATGGCGAGCGACGACGTGAAGGTCTTGGTCGCCGCCACGCTCAGTTCGGGGCCGGCTGCCAGGGGCAGGACGTGATCGCTGCACCCTGCCATCGGCGAGCTGGGATCGTTGGTGATGGCCATGGTCAGGGCGCCCTGCTTGCGCGCCGCGGCCAACACCTCGGTGACGTCCACCGACCGTCCCGACTGCGAAACGCCGATCACCGCCGCGGAGCGCCAGTCCGGAGTGCGGCCGTACAGGGTCGTCACCGACGGCATTGCGGTACCCGTGGGGACGCGCAGGAATGTTTCAATCAAGTACTGTCCGTAGATCGCCGCATTGTGCGAGGTGCCGCGCGCGACGAATACGACGAACGGCGGGCGCCGGCGCTGCAGCGCTCGCACCGCCTCGCGGATCTCGGTCGCGTGCTGGCTCAACATGCGGTCCAGGGCGGCCGGCTGTTCGCGGATCTCGGCGAGCATGGCATGTGTGGGTGCAGGCATGGGATATCGCTTCGCCGGAGCGCGGGTCGTCCCTACCTGGCCGGGCCGCGCTCGTACACTTGCGGGTTCACCACGTGGAGGGGGCGTTCTTCCCGGAGCGCGGCAAGCACCGCATCGGCACAGGAGCGCTCCATGCGGGCCAGCGTCTCGACCGTGTGCGAAGCCACGTGAGGCGTGGCCACCACCTGCTCGAGCCCGGCCAGCGACAGGTCACGGAGAGGTTCGTCCCTGAACACGTCCAGTCCGGCGCCGGCCAGGCGCCCCTCGCGCAGGGCCGCCAGCAGCGCCGCCTCATCGAGCACCGCCCCGCGGCTGGTGTTGATGAGGTATGCGGCCGGTTTCATCCGCCGCAGGGCCGCCTCGTCAATCATGCCCCGGGTCTCCGGCGTCAACGGCACGTGGATGGTTACGAAGTCGCTTTCCGCCAACAGCGTGTCCAGGGCGGTTAGCCTCACGCCGAGCGAGGCCGCGGCCGCGGCATCGGGTAGTACATCGCAGGCCAGCAGCCGCATGCCAAACCCGGCTGCGCGCCGGGCTACTGCCCGGCCGATGGCGCCGAACCCAAGGATACCCAGAGTCTTGCCCCAGACGTCTGAGGTGGGCACCCGGTCCCACCCGCCGGTCTTGACGCAGCGGTCGAGGAAGGCGATCCTGCGCGCCGCGGCGAGCAGCAGCGCCATCGTGTGATCGGCCACGGTGTCTGTGAGCGCACCGGCTGTGATCGTCACCGCTACGCCGCGCCGCGTGGCCGCGTCCAGGTCCACGGTCTCGTATCCCACGCCGCGGCGGGCCACGATCTTTAGACGAGGCGCCGCATCGAGCACGCGGGCGGTTATGAGTTCCATTCCGGCAATGATGGCATCGGCGCCGCTCGCAAGGCCGGACAGCGCGTCCTCGGGCAGGGTGGCGTCGGTTGGGTTGGGTATGATCTCGCACCCTGCTTCCCGAAGCAGCCGGATCGCTGCGTCTCCGGTGCGGCCGAAGCCCGGCGCCGAGATCAGCACCTTTGGTCCGTGAGGCACGATCACGATGCTCTTCCCTCCAGTGCGCTACAAGAATACCCCCGCCGGCGCGCTACAGGAATCGCCGCGTCCATCCAGTAATACGATCTTGACGGCACCGGACCTGCCCATATCATGCCGACACCAAGGGAACCCGTGATTCCCGCTGCGCTGATTCGACCCGACCGATTGAGGGCGCGCCTCGAGATGCTGGCTGCGCATGGCGGCGAAGCGCCTGGTGGCGATGCCCGGGGCGTCAGCCGGTTTCCCTTTTCCGCGGCCCACGCTCAGGCGATCCGCGTCGTCGCCGGATGGATGGAAGAGGCCGGCCTCTCTACGGGGTGCGATGAGTTCGGAAACCTGATAGGCATTCGCCCGGGCCGTGGAGATGGGCCTGCCATCATCCTGGGGTCGCACATGGACACGGTACCCTGCGGCGGCATCTTTGACGGCGCGCTGGGCGTAGTTGCCGGGGTTGAGGTGGCGGCGGCGCTACACGAGTCGGGCCGTAGATTGCATCACGCGCTGGCAGTCGTGGGGTTTGCCGACGAGGAGGGCCATCAGTTCGGGGTGGGCACGCTGGCGTCGCGGTGCGTGACAGGAGGAATCCCCAGGGAGCGGTCCGCATTGCTGCGCGGGCGCGACGGCCGTACCCTGGCCGAGTCGCTTGCGGCCTTCGCGCCCGGCCTTCCCCGTTGCGCCTTTCCCGAGCGCGCCGCGGCATACCTGGAACTGCACATCGAGCAGGGCCCTGTGCTGGCGCGTTCCGGCCGCCGCGTTCCGGCGGTGAGCACGATCACCGGCATAGCCCGGACCGCGGTCGTCCTGGAAGGTGAATCCAACCACGCGGGCACGACCCCGATGACGGATCGCCGCGACGCGCTGGTAGGCGCTGCTGACGTGATCCTAGCGGTACGCGCCCTGGCCCGGGCCGCGGGCGCGCCTGCCGTGGGAACCGTCGGCGCGCTGTCCGTGTCACCCGGCGCCTCCAACGTGGTGCCCGGCCGCGTGGATCTCAGCATCGAGTTCCGGACGATTGACGGCGTGCGGTTGCGCAACCTGTGTGCTGGCATGGAGGCGGAGATCCAACAAGTGGGGCAGAACCGCGGCCTGAGCTATCACATCGGAGATTGGGATCTGCGCGATCCCGTGCCAATGAACGAGGGCGTGCAAAGGGCGATCGCACAGGCGATCCGGGATGCCGGGTGTGAGCCATTCGCGATGCCCAGCGGCGCCGGTCACGACGCCATGAACCTGGCGCCGCACATGCCGTCCGGCATGGTCTTTGTGCCCAGCGCTGGCGGGTTCAGCCACTCACCGCGCGAGTGGACCGACTGGGAAGATGCGGCGCTGGGAGCAGGGGTATTGGCGCGGACGGTGGTGCTGCTGGACGAGGCCGGGCGGTAGGCCGGAGCCGGGTAGTAGGCCGGGGCCGGGTAGTTGGCCGGGGCCCTGGCCTCTCGGAAGGAGGCGAAACAATGGAATACCATCACCTGGGCCGGACAGGCCTGCTGGTGTCGACCCTTTGCTTCGGCACGCAGACCTTCGGGTGGGTGGCCGACGAGGCCACCGCGCACGCGATGCTGGATCGCTTCACCGCCGCCGGGGGCAACTTCTTTGACAGCGCCGACAGCTACAACGGGGGCCAGGCGGAGACCATCTTTGGGAGCTGGATCGCCGGCCGCGGCCGCCGCGACGACCTGGTGATGGCCACGAAGGTGTTCTTCCCCACAGGCCCGGACCCCAACGACCGCGGGCTGTCACGGGTTCACATAATGGCCTCAGTTGAGGGGAGCCTGCGACGCCTGCGGACCGACCACATAGACCTCTACCAGATGCACTGTTGGGACGCGGCCACGCCGCTCGAGGAGACCCTGCGCGCGATGGACGATCTCGTGCGTGCGGGCAAGGTCCGCTACCTGGGGGCGTCTAACTTCACGCCGTCCCAGGTGGACCGGGCGGTGATGCTGAGCCGCATGAACGACTGGGTGCGGGTGGACTGCCTGCAGCCCGAGTACAGCCTGTTGGTGCGCAGCCCCGAGTGGGAACTTCTTCCGCTGTGCCGGTCCGAGGGCATAGGGGTTCTCCCCTGGTCGCCGCTGGCCGGTGGGTGGCTGTCGGGTAAGTACCGAAAGGACCAGGCGCCGCCCGAAGGCAGCCGTGCGGGCCGGCAGGATCGGTTCGAGGACCTCCCTGAGCAGCGCGCGACCGAGCAGGCGTGGCGAGTGATTGACGAGCTGGCGGCAGTGGCCCGCGAGGCCGGCAGGACGCCGTCCCAGGTAGCGCTCAACTGGTTGCTCCAGCAGCCAGGGGTTACCGCGCCGATCTTTGGCGCCCGCACCGTCGAGCAACTGGAGGAGAACCTGGGTAGCGTCGGGTGGGCGCTGGCGCCGGAGTTCGTGGGCAGACTTTCGGACGCGAGCGCGACGCCGCTTCCATCGCCCCACAGCTTCGTGGCCCGCTATACGCGGCAGCGGCCGGGCCGTGAACCCCTGGCCCCGTAGCGGTTGGCCGCCACGAACCAGGAGGACCATTCCCAGCACCGTCAAAGACCAATCACGAACCAGAATACCTGCTTGTCACACGGGAGGAACCGAGCGATGCGCACACGCATGATGGCGGCTTTCCTGGTCACGCTCCTGGCCACCGGCATTGCCGCCGCGACTCCCACGGAGCCCCAGCGTGGTGGTTCGGCGGTTGTCGCTATCGGCAGCGATCCAGAAACCCTCAACCTGGGCATCACCACGGGCTACGCCGTCGGCGCGGTGGCCGCGAGCATCTTCAGCGGTCTGGTCTGGATAGACGCGCGCGGTGAGATCCAGCCAGCGTTGGCCACATCTTGGACCGTGTCGTCCGATGGGCTGAGCTACGCCTTCGAGCTGCGCCGGGGGGTCAAGTGGCACGACGGCCGGGCCTTCTCCGCCGTGGACGTCAAGTTCACGATGGAACAGGTGACGGGCCTCTACCACGGCCGGTTCCGCCCGGCCTTCCAGAACTTCGAGGCCATCACCGTGACATCGCCACTGGCGCTCAAGATAACGCTGAAGCGTCCCTACGCGCCGCTATTGCGGTTGCTGACGGTCTTCGATTGCCCCATCCTGCCCCGGCACGTCTACCAGGGCGAGGACATCACGCGGCATTCCCGCAACAACGACCCGGTGGGCACCGGCCCGTTCAAGTTCCGCGAATGGGTGCGCGGTGACCGGCTGGTGCTGGAGCGCAACGATGCGTACTGGGATCCCGTTTATCTCGACCGCCTGATCTTTCGGATCATCCCCGGCGCCGCCCTGCGCGTGACCGCGCTGGAGGTAGGCGAGGTGGACCAGGTCGCGGACTTCTACCTGCCCAAGACCGACGTGGATCGGCTCAAGCGCAACCCCAACGTCCGCCTGCGGTTGGGCCAGCCCACACCCTCGATTGGGTTTGTGTTCATCAACGCGCGCCGCGCTCCGCTGGACAACCCCAAGGTGCGCAGGGCGCTGGCCCTGGCCATCAACCGCGTGCAGATCGTTACCCAGGCTATGGGCAACCTCGCGAGGCCGGCCCGCGGCCCGTTTGGCGATGGCTTCAAGTGGGCGTTCTCGCCCGAGTCCGACTTCAACCGGCTCTACCCCTACAATGTCGAACGGGCCAACGCCCTGCTGGATGAGGCCGGCCTTCCCAGGGGTGCCGGCGGTGAACGGCCCGTGCGCCTGCGCATGGTGTACGACGCGGCGCGCGCCCCGATCGCGGCGTCGGCTGCGATCATACGGGACAACCTGCGCGCGGTTGGCATCACCGTGGACCTGCAGCCGATGGACCGCGCCGTCATGATCGAGCGCATCTACACCCGGCCCGACTACGAGCTGACCGTGCAGACCTTCACAAGCGGCGGGGATCCGGCGATCGGGTACCACCGCATCTACGCGTCCGCGGCGCCGGGAACGCCGTTCGTCAATGCCACGGGTTACTCGAACCCTGAGGTAGATTCGCTGCTCAACCGCGCCGCGGAGGTGCCTGACCGGGCTGCCCGAGGTAAGATCTATGCCCAGGCATCGAAGATCCTGGCGGCAGATTTACCGACGCTGATGCTGTTTGACGAGATCGGGGTGGATGCCGCGCGCGCAACGTTGCGGGGCGTTTGGATCGGGGCGGAGGCCCGCGACCGCTGGGACGCGGTGTGGGTCCAGAAGTAGGCCGGGCGGAGACGCCCGCGGCGAGGGTGGCACGGGCGTTGTGGCACGGGCGTTGTTGTGACGACGGGTAGCACGCCGCTCTGGCGGTACGCGGCGGGACGGCTGGTGCAGGCCGTCCCGCTGCTCTTGGGTGTAGTTGTAGTCAACTTTCTTCTTATCTCGCTGGCTCCCGGCGATCCCGTGGCCACGCTCCTGGGCGAGTACCCGGCCCCTCCGGAGTACGTCGCGCAACTGCGCCGGGAGTTTGGTCTGGACCGGCCCGCGCCTGTGCGGCTGGCGCTCTATGCTTGGAACGTGGTCCGCGGCGAGTTGGGGTTCTCCTTTGCCTACCGCCTGCCCGTGGTCACACTGGTAGCCGGGCGCCTCGGGAACACGTTTCTTCTGATGGCGACGGCCCTCTCGCTCGCGGCGCTGGTGGGGGTCGGACTAGGCGTGGCCGCGGCCCGCCGTAGGGGCTCCGGACTGGACACCGCGGCCACTGGCATTTCGCTGGCGGGATTCTCGATCCCCGACTTCTGGCTGTCGCAACTTCTGGTGCTGCTCTTCGCCGTGTTCCTGGGGTGGCTCCCGGCGCAGGGGATCCGCTCGGTCCGCGAGGAGTACACCGGCCTGGCTGCCGTTCTGGACGCGGCGCGGCACCTGGTCCTGCCGGCGGCCGCGCTCTCGTTCAGGTACATGGCGCTCATCTCCCGCTTGACCCGCGCCTCCATGCTCGAGGCGATGAGCCAGGACTTCATCCTGGCCGCGCGGGCGCGCGGCCTTCCGGAGCGCTTGGTGCTGCTCCAGCACGGCCTGCGGAACGCCGCGCTGCCGGTGGTTACGGTGATCGGCTACAACTTCGCCTTCGTGCTGGCAGGATCGGCGCTGGTGGAGACCGTCTTCGGATGGCCGGGCGTGGGGCGGCTGCTGTACGACGCGATGCTGCAGCGTGACACACCGGTGCTGCTGGGCGTGCTCCTGATGGTTTCCGCGACGGTCGTTGTCGTGAACCTTCTTACCGATTTGCTCTACGCGGCGCTGGACCCGCGGGTGCGGTACTGATGGCAACAGTGCTGGCCACAGAGATCCCTCCGGCGGCCGGCGGGCGCGAGTTCTGGCGCCGTTTTCGCCGGAGCCGCGCAGGCGTCATCGGCCTCAGCCTGGTCGTTCTCCTGGTTGTCGTCGCCCTGGCCGCGCCGCTGCTGGCACCGCGCGACCCTCAGACCACCTCCATGGTTACGCTCAATCCCCCTGGGACCCCCGGGCATCCGCTGGGAACGGACAACCTCGGCCGCGATATCCTTAGCGGGGTCCTCTGGGGGAGCCGCGTCTCGCTCACCGTCGGCGTCTGCGCCGCCGCCACCGCGGTGCTGCTCGGTGTATTCATCGGCTCGCTGGCCGGGTTCTACGGGGGTTGGGCGGACGCGGTCCTGGGCCGCATCACCGAGCTGTTTCAAGTGATACCGCGGTTCGTGCTGGCGCTGCTCGTAGTCGCTCTGTTCGGCAGCGGCCTGTGGAAATTGATTGCAGTTATCGGCATCCTGTCGTGGCCGCAGGCCGCGCGGGTCGTCCGCGGCCAGGTCATGGCGCTGCGGGGCGCGGCCTACGTGGACGCCGCGCGCGTGCTGGGACTGCGCAACGCCCGCATCATCTTCTCGGAGATCCTTCCGAACGTGCTCGCCCCGGTGGTGGTGATCGGGTCCCTCGACGTCGCCGGCGCCATACTACTGGAGGCGAGTCTCGGGTTCTTCGGCCTGGGGGATCCCAACCTGGTGTCGTGGGGGATGATGTTGAACAATGCGCAGGCCCACCTGCGCGAGGCCTGGTGGATGAGCGTGTTCCCCGGGCTGGGCATCTCGCTGGCGGTACTGGGATTCAACCTGATGGGCGATGGCCTCAATGACGCGGCCAATCCACGACTCGATGTGTGAGGCGCCATGAACAGGACCGGGCCGCTCCTGCTGATTGAGGACCTCCACACCCATATCCTGACGACGCGGGGCGTGGTGCGCGCGGTTGACGGCATCTCGCTCGCGCTACCGCAGGGCGCGGCCGCGGGCCTGGTCGGGGAGTCCGGATCAGGCAAGACGATGACCGGGTTCTCGATCCTCCGGTTGTTCCCCACGGATGCCGCCCGCGTCGTGCGCGGCCGGATCGAGCTCGCCGGATGCGACCTGCTTTCCCTCACCGATGAGGAGATGCGCCGGGTGCGCGGCGGCAGCGTGGCGATGATATTTCAGGATCCAACGACCTATCTTGACCCGGTAGTGCCAGTTGGGCAGCAGGTGGCGGAAGCGTACGCGGTGCGCCACGGATGGACGCAGGCGCGGCAGAAGGCGATCGAGGCGCTGGCTCTGGTGGGCCTGCCAGACCCGGGGGAGACCTACCGCCGCTTCCCCCACGAGCTCTCGGGCGGGATGCGCCAGCGCGCCGTCATCGCGATGGCGATCGTCTGCCGGCCTGCGCTGCTGATTGCCGATGAGCCGTCAACCGCCCTGGACGTGACGATCCAGGCGCAGATACTGGACGTGCTCCAGCGCCTTCGCCGCGAGCTTGGGATGGCGTTGCTGTTGATCACCCACGATCTGGGCGTCGTGGCCGAGGTCTGTGAAACGGTCCAC
>DYHL01000019.1 GCA_020724185.1 Candidatus Nitrosymbiomonas sp.
GCCCAATTACCTCAGGAGGCATCCCGCCCCGGGATGCCTCCTGAGTAGTTACGGATGAGGAGGCGCGCGATGGCACGCGGCGGCAGGAGCAAAGCCCCCTACGATCAGGTGAGCGCAAGCAGGTTGATGGCCGACGTCGAGGCCCTGGCCCGGTGGGTCCGGCTGTCCGGGACGCCGGAGGAGATGGAGTCTTTCAATTATGTGCGGAGGCGGCTGCGCGCGGCCGGGTGCTCCACGCGCCTCATCATGCACGACGCCCTCATCAGCCTGCCGGGCGCGGCCTCGCTCCTGATCATGCCGGCCGGAGGCCCGCACACCCCGATGGCCTGTGTGACGCACTCTTTCGCCGCGAGCACAGGACCCGCGGGCGTCGAAGCCCTGGCAGTGCACACGGGCAGCGGCAGGCCCACCGAACTGGCCGCGGCCGGCCCGGCCGGGAAGATCGCGTTGATTGACGGGCTGGCCACGCCTGACCGGGTGCGCGCCGCGGAAGAGGCCGGGGCTGTCGGGCTGATCTTCCTCAACCGCGATCCCCTGGTCCACGAGATGATCGTCTCCCCGGTCTGGGGCAGCCCCACGCCCGAGGGGGCACGCAACCTGCCCCGCGTGCCGGTGGTTTCGGTGGCGCGGCCCGAGGGCGACCTCCTGCGTGAGGCCGTCGGCGCCGGAGGGCTGCGCGCGCGCATCAACGCGGAGGTGGACACCGGCTGGCGCCAGACCCCGCTGCTCGTGGCCGATCTGCCCGGCGAGATCGAGGACACCTTCGTGTTGCTGGCCGGGCACGTGGATTCCTGGCACCGCGGCGCGATGGACAACGGCACGGCCAACGCCACGATGATCGAGGTCGCCCGGGTGCTGGCGCAATCGCGGCGCTACCGGGGAGTGCGACTGGCGTTCTGGTCCGGGCACTCGCACGGCCGCTACTCGGGATCCACATGGTACGCGGACCATCACTGGCAGGAGATGGACGCCCGTTGCGTGGCGCACGTGTACGTGGATTCGGTCGGCGGTCGCGGCGCGGTCGTCAACCCCCATGCCTACGCGATGCCGGAGACGAGCGCGGTGGCCGATCGGGTCATCGCCGAGGTGACCGGCGAACGGTTCGAGGGAGGCCGCGTCGGCCGGGCCGGAGACCAGTCGTTCCTCGGCATCGGCATCCCCTCGCTGCTCATGAGCCTGTCCGAGCAGCCCGCGGACTCGGCCGATGCCAGTAGGGACTTCAACATCCGCACCGGGGGCGCCACAGGAGGCCTGGGGTGGTGGTGGCATACCACCGAGGATCTGCCGGACAAGATTGACCCGAGCGCGCTCGAGCGCGACTGCAGGATCTACCTGGGCATAGTCCACGCATTCGCCAACGAGCCGGTCCTGCCGCTGGATTACCAGGCAACGGCGCGCGCCTGGCTCCGGAAGCTGCAGGCGCTGGGTCGGAGTGCCGGCCGTCGGGTGAATCTCCGGCCGGTGATCGCCGAGGCGCAGCGGCTGGTGGAGGCCACGGATGCCCTTAGTCGGCGCGCCCGCGCGTTGCGCGCCCGACCGCGAAAGTCGGCGGTGCGCACGCTGAACAGCGGCCTCATGGCCCTTGGGCGCGTGCTTATTCCCGCGGACTACACCCAGGCCGGCCGCTTCGATCACGACGCGGCGCTGGAGCAGCACGACACACCGCTCCTGGCCGCGGTACGCGCGCTGGCAGGGGCCGCACCCGAAGAAGCCAAGCACCTGGAGGTACGCGCCGTGCGCGACCTGAACGCCGTCCAGTTCGCGCTGTCCCTGGCCTCGGAGCTGGCAGAAGCGACCGCGCGTGAGGAGCGGGCAGGAGTCAGGCCCCGGAGGTAAGATCGCGCAGCGCCGGTTCCAGTTCTGGCCAGCGAAACTGAAACCCCCGGGCCTGCAGCTTCCTGGGAACTACCCTCTGGCTGGCGAGCATCATCTCATCGGCCATGGCGCCACCTGCCAGGCGCAAAGCAAACGCCGGCACGCGCAGGACGGCCGGGCGCCTCAGCGCAGACGCCAGCGCGCGGGTGAACTCCCGGTTCGTGGCCGCCGCCGGTGAAACGACATTCACCGGCCCCTCCAGCGACGCGTCGCGCACCGCCGCAACTAGGACGGCCGCGACATCATCACCGTGTATCCAACTCCACCACTGATGCCCGCTTCCCAGTGGGCCACCGAGCCCGGCGCGGAAGAACGGCAGCATCGTTCTCAACACGCCACCGTCGCGGGCCAGCACGATGCCGAACCGGGCACGCACCACGCGCATCCCCATCCGTTCCGCGCGACGTGCCTCGGCCTCCCAGGCCTGGGCGACCTGGGACAGGAAACCACGGCCTGGTGGGGACGATTCGTCCAGAACCTCGTCGCCCCGGTCGCCGTAGTACCCGATCGCAGAGGCCGAAACCAGCACAGCGGGAGTGGCGGATGTTCTGCGGACCGCGTCCACCAGCAGGCGCGTTGATCGAACGCGGCTGTCCAGGATCTCTCTCTGCACCGATGGGGTCCACCTGCGGGCAGCAATGCTCCGGCCGGCGAGATTCACAAGGGCGTCCGTGCCGTCAAAGACCTCCGGATCCAACGCGCCGACCTCTGGATCCCACACCACCTCGTGAGGTCCTTTGGGTGTGCGCCGCACCAAGCGACGGACCTCGGCACCCTGCTCTTGCAGCACGCGCAGCAGCGCTCGGCCTATGGGGCCCGAGGCCCCAGCGACGACAACGCGCAGCGACGGCTCCTTGGCGCGCATTGCTTGAAGGCTCTCAAATAGGCTCGGGGAGACAAGCGAAGTGGCGGGAGCGACGGGATTTGAACCCGCGGTCTCCTGCGTGACAGGCAGGTGTGTTTAGCCAGGCTACACCACGCCCCCGCGAGGGAATTGCACTCCCGCCAGAAGCCATTCTATGCCTGCCCCCAGTACCTGTCAACGCGCCGCACGGACCCGCCTGCGCCTCAGCGTGCGGTGGTTACGGATCAACCCGCAGCAAAAGCGTCAGCGTCCGGCCGCTGTAGGCGGGGCCTTCGATGTAGATTTCGATCTGGTCGACCTGCCGGAGCACGATCAGTCCGTCCGGCTGTATCGTGATGGAATCAGCGCCGCCCGAGAACTGGATCCTTGAGGATTCCCCTCGATCCACGCGCCTGAGGAAGAGGCGCTGCCCCACGCGGGCCCGGATCGCGCGCGGACCCTCGGCGCGCGGCCCGCGCACGGGATCCACCGTGTACGAGATGACCACGGTCCCAGGAGGCATGGGCGGCAGGTACTGGCTGCCGAGATCCTCGGCCTCCCATCCGGTCAGGCCCCACCTGTACACCCGGTCGGTGTTGCCGCGCGACTCCAGCAGCCCTTCGGGCACGAACCTGACTCCACCCTGGAACAGGCCATCCTGCGCCAGGGTGACACCCAGTCTCCCTGCGTGCTGCTGCACCACGATGTAGTCGAGGAACGCCCCTGAACCGGCCTGGGTGGCAAACACCGCGGCCAGCGGCACCCCTTCGGCCGGGCGCCCGATCTGGATGGGCAGCCAGGATTCGCCACCCATGTTGCGCCGTAGCACTTGCGCGTAGCGCCCGCCCCTGTCCGCGGCAAGTACTACAGCCGCCGCCTGTCTGGAGTCCTGGGACGAAAAGGTCACGGCGGCGATCACCTCATCGCGCCCGTCGCCGGTCAGGTCGGCGTAGACGACCTCGTCAACGCGGGCGCCGTCGGGCAGCAGCGCGGCGATCTGTGATGCCGTCGGCCGTCCGGCGCCCGAAGGCCGCAGCACCTGGCACCCTCCGAGCACGGCGGCCAGGAGAAGGCACACCATCGCCGCACGGAGCCGGTGTCGCACGGTCACCTCCTGGATCACGGCAGGCGGTGAGATCTTCGTGAGGGCTGTGCCCGCGGCCTGCCGGCGCTAGACGTGGAACCGCTTGCGGCGATCCCGGTGGCTAGGCCAGGAGCGCCACGACGCGGTCGCCGAACGCGGCGGTGGACAACGATGAACCGCCGCCGGCCAGGTCGGCCGTCCTGGATCCGCCGGCCAGAGCGCGCTCTGCGGCCGCCTCAACCAGGGCAGCCTCCTCGGGTAGGCGAAGCGCATGCCGGAGCAACAGCGCCGCGCTCAGTATGGCGCCGGTTGGGTTGGCAAGCCCGCGACCCGCGATGTCCGGCGCGGTGCCGTGCACTGGCTCGTACAGCGATGGTCCGGTCGCGCCCAGGCTGGCCGAGGGCAAGAGACCAAGGGACCCAACCAGTCCCGCGCCCAGATCGCTCAGAATGTCACCGAACATGTTTTCCGTGACCAACACGTCGAACGCCGTTGGCCTCAGCACCATTTGCATGGCGGCGCTGTCCACGAGCATGTGGTCGAGCGTCACCTCAGGGTAGTCCTTGGCGACCTCGCTCACCACCTCGCGCCAGAGCTGCGAGGAGTGCAGCACGTTGGCCTTGTCCACCGATGTGACGCGGCCGCGTCGCAACCTGGCGGCCTCGAACGCCACCCGGGCAACGCGGCGGATCTCCTCCTCGCAGTAGACGAGCGTGTCCACGGCTGCCCGCTGTCCGTCCGTGGTAGTCCGGCCGCGGGGCTCGCCGAAGTAGAGCCCGCCGGTCAACTCTCGGACGATCAGGAAGTCGGTTCCCTCCAGCGTCTCGGGCCGGAGTGGCGACGCGGCGGCGACCCCGCCAAATGCACGGATCGGGCGCAGGTTGGCGTACAGCCGCAGCTCCCGGCGCAGGGCGAGCAACCCGGCTTCAGGCCGGCGGTCGGGCGGCAGACCATCCCACTCCGGGCCGCCCACCGCGCCCAACAGGACCGCGTCCGCGCGGCGGCACGCCTCGAGCGTCGCATCCGGGAGGGGCGGCAGGCCGGCGCTCAGCGCGGCCGCGCCGAAGGGGGCTTCTTCAAATGAAAGAACATGCCCGCGCACGGTCGCAACCGCGCACAGGACCTTAACCGCCTCCGCGGTGACCTCGGGGCCTATGCCGTCCCCTGGTAGGACTACGATGCGCGCCCGCACCTGCGCTCCCATGCCCCTAGAGCCCGGCCGGTCGAGGCGCGGTAACCAGCAGCGCGTACTCCAGGCTGCTGGCCAGGGCGATGGCGCTGGCCAGCACTACGTTCTCGGACACGCCCACGGTCCCCCAGTGCCGGTGGCCATCGGTAGAGGTGATCAGCACGCGCACGCGCGCGGCGGTGGCCGCGTCCGCGTCCAGAACCCGAACCTTGTAGTCCACCAGCCGCACGCGTGCGAGTTCCGGGTGGAACCGCTCCAGCGCCGCCCGGAGCGCCCGATCCAACGCATGGACCGGCCCGTTGCCCTCGGCGGAGGAGCCGGCCTCCTGGCCGTGCACCGAGACGCGGACGATTGCCCGGGAAGTGCACTCGTCGGCGGCGTGATCCACGGCGATGTGGAACGCCTTGATCTCAAACCCCGGCTCGTGGCCCATCACCGCGCGGCGCAGCAGCAGTTCGAACGAGGCCTCGGCGCCCTCGAACTGATACCCTTCCTGCTCGAGCCGCTTGAGGTCATCGAGGGCCGCCTGCACCTCGGGTCGTGACCGGTCGAGGCGAAGGCCGATCTCGCCTGCCTTGTGGAGCAGCGTGGCGCGGCCGGAGAGGTCGCTGACCACCACGCGCCGCCCGTTGCCGACCAGGTCAGGCGCAATGTGCTCGTACATCACTGGGTCAATCATCACCGCGCTGGCGTGCACGCCGCCCTTGTGCGCAAACGCGTTCGCTCCAACATAGGGCTGGTAGTCGTTGGGAGCCATGTTCGCCAGTTCGGCGACCAGCCGGCTCGTCTCGGTGAAGCGAGCCAGCGCCTCCGGGGCCAGCGCGCGAAGGCCCATCTTGAGGCGCAGGCCCGGGACCACGGAACACAGGTTGGCGTTGCCGCTGCGCTCGCCGTAGCCGTTGATCGTGCCCTGCGCGTGGACGCAGCCGGCCCCCACGGCGGCCAGGGTGTTGGCCACCGCCAGGTCCCCGTCGTTGTGTGCGTGGATGCCAACCGGGCCGCCGATTTCGCGCAGCACCAGCCGCACGCCTTCCTGGATCTCCGCCGGCAGGCTGCCGCCGTTCGTGTCGCAGAGCACCAGGCAGCCGGCGCCGGCCGCCTGTGCCGTCCGGAGCGTGGCCAGAGCGTAGTCACGGTGGGCCTTCAAGCCGTCGAAGAAGTGCTCGGCGTCGTAGATCACCTCGCGGCCCGCGGCGCGCAGGTGGGCCACGGACTCACCGATCATTGCCAGGTTCTCTTCGAGCGAGGTGCGCAGGCCACAGCGGACGTGCAGATCCCAGGACTTCCCGAATATGGTCACCGTGGGGGTCCCCGCATCGATCAAGACCCGTAGGTTGGGATCGTCCTGGGCGCGCGTCGAGGCGCGGCGCGTGCTGCCGAACGCCGCGATCCTGGCGTGCTGCCACGGCAATGCGCGGGCCCGCTCGAAGAAGGCCATGTCCTTGGGGTTGCTGCCGGGCCAGCCGCCCTCCACGTAGTCGAACCCAAGGTCGTCCAACCGGCGTGCGATGCGAAGCTTGTCCTCAACCGAGAACGCCACGCCCGCGGCCTGGGCACCGTCGCGCAGGGTGGTGTCGTAAACTGTAACGCGGTTCCCGCGCCCGCCTTCCGATCTGCCATCTGCCGGCGCACGTACTCGATGATTCCGCCGGCGGCGATCAACTGCCGCATGAACTCCGGCAGGGGCGCCGCGGTGTGCGCGGTGCCGCGCGTCTCGTTGATGATCCGCCCGGTCTCGTTGTCAACGCTGAGACGGTCCCCACTCTCGGTGGCGGCGTGCAGGTCCGGGCACTCCAGCAGGGGCAGGCCGATGTTGAAGGCATTGCGGTAGAAGATGCGCGCGTACGATCGGGCTACGACGCAGGCTATCCCCGCCGCCTTCATCGCGATCGGCGCGTGCTCACGCGATGAGCCCTGACCGAAGTTCTCCCCGGCGACCAGGACGTCGCCAGGCCGGATCTTCGCCGCCAGGGTAGGGTCCAGGTCCTCGAAGCAGTACCGGGCCAGTACCTCCGGATCGGTGGTCACGAGATAGCGCGCCGGGATAATTGCGTCGGTGTCCACGTGGTCGCCGACCTTCCACGCCGTGCCGCTGAGAATCATGAGAGCACCTCGTCCGGATGCGCCAGTTTGCCCAGCACCGCGGTGGCCGCGGCCACCGCCGGACCCGAGAGGTAGACCTTGCTGTCCCGGTGTCCCATGCGGCCCACGAAGTTGCGGGACGATGTGCTGACGCACACCTCGCCCGAGGCCAGCACGCCCATGTGACCGCCGATGCACGGGCCGCAAGTAGGCGCGCTGACGACCGCACCGGCGTCCAAGAAGACCCGAATCAGGCCCTCCTCCAGCGCCTGTCGGTAGATCGCCGGCGTCGCCGGGATCACCAGCAACTGGGTCTGGGGGTGCACCGTGCGCCCTGCCAGGATCCGGGCCGCCACGCGAAGATCCTCAATCCGACCGTTTGTGCAGGTGCCGATGAAGCACTGGTCCACCGGTACGCCGGCGGCAAAGCCCACCGGCACCACGATCCCCGGCGACGAGGGAACCGCGACCACTGGCTCGATGTGGGTGGTATCGTACTCGCGCACGAGAGCGTACTCGGCGTCGGGATCAGCGAAGACAGGGGTGAACGGCCGCTGCGCGCGCGGGGTAACCCACTCGAGCACGGCCGAGTCCGGCTCCATGATGCCGTTCTTTGCGCCCGCCTCGATGGCCATGTTGGTGATGCTGAACCGTTCGTCCATGGTCAGGTGCCCGAGGGCCTCACCGGCAAACTCCATGGCGCGGTAGCGCGCGCCGTCCACGCCGATGTCGCCGATAACGTGCAGCACCAAGTCCTTGCCGGTTACCCACGGCGCGGGACGGCCACGGAATACGAACCGCATTGTCTCTGGCACCCGGAACCAGAGCCGGCCGGTGGCCATGACCGCTGCCAGATCCGACGAACCCACCCCGGTCGAGAAAGCACCGAGCGCACCGTGGGTGCACGTGTGCGAGTCGGCGCCGACGAAGACCTCGCCCGGGAGCACGAGCCCCATCTCGGCCAGCATCACGTGTCCTATCCCAGCCCGTCCGACCTCGTAGTAGTGGACGACGTCGTACTTGCGCGCGAACTCGCGCATGGTCTTGCACTGTTCGGCTGAGGCGATGTCCTTGCTTGGCGCGTAATGATCCGGGACCAGCGCCACCCGCTCTCGATCAAAGACGGCGGGCAGGCCGATGCGCTCGAACTCCCGGAACGCCAGCGGCGCGGTGATGTCGTTGGCAAAGCAGAAATCCACGCGGGCCTCGATGAGCTCCCCAGGAAGAACGCGCTCCACACACGCGTGGGCCGCGAGGATCTTCTCGGTCAGGGTCATGCCCATGCCGGATCACCTGCCCTCGTTGCGTCGCGTGCCGCCACCAGCCGGTTGACCGCGTCCAGGTACGCCCGCACGCTGCCCTCCAGCACGTCGGTGCTGCTGGCCCGGCCCACGACCACCGTCTCGCCTTCCCGGACGCGCGCGGTCACCTCGCCCAGCGCGTCCGTTCCCCCGGTCACTGCCCGGATCCCGTAGCCAACAAGCTGCGCCTGCAGCCCGGTCATGGTGTTGACCGCTGCGCACAGCGCGTCCACGGGACCATCGCCCGAGGCCGACGCGGTCGCAGGGCCACCTTCGCTGTCGAGCGTTACCGTGGCGGCCGGTGGCACGCCGGTTCCCGTGATCACGTGGAACGACCGCAGGGTGTAGCGCGCCGGCGCGGCGCGGACCTCCTCGTCCACCAATGCCAGGATGTCCTCGATCGCCACCTGCTTCTTCCTGTCGGCCAGCGCCTTGAAGCGCGCGAACGTGCGGTCCAGGGCGGGCTCGTCGAGCCGCACCCCCTGGTCCTCCAGCACCCTGCGGAAAGCATGACGGCCCGAGTGCTTGCCCATCACCAACCGGTTCTTCGGCAGCCCGACGTCCTCGGGGCGCATAATCTCGTAGGTCGTCCGATTGACCAGCACGCCGTGCTGGTGTATGCCTGCTTCGTGGGCGAAGGCGTTCTCTCCCACAACGGCCTTGTTGGGTTGCACCGCCACGCCTGTGACCGCGGTCAGCAGGCGGCTCGTGCGGTGCAACCGGGTGGTGTCAATGCCGGTGTGAGCGCCGTAGGCGTCGCGCCGGGTGCGCAGCGCCATGACGATCTCTTCCAGGGCGGCGTTGCCCGCGCGCTCACCGATTCCGTTGATCGTGCACTCGACCTGCCGGGCGCCCGCGGCCACCGCGGCCAGCGAGTTGGCCACTGCCAGGCCCAGGTCGTCGTGACAGTGAACGCTCCAGATGACGCGGTCGCTGTCCTTCACGCGCTCCCGCAGGGACTTGATCAGAGCGGCGTACTCGTGCGGGGTGGTGTACCCGACGGTGTCCGGAACGTTGATCACCGTGGCACCGGACCGGATGACGGCGTCGAAGACGCGGCACAGGAACTCGACCTCGGAGCGGCTGGCATCCTCGGCTGAGAACTCAACGTCGTCGGTGAAGCGCCGCGCCAGCCGCACCGCGGCGGTGGCGGCCTCCACGACCTCGTCGGGCTTCAGCCGCAGCTTGTGCGCCATGTGGATGGGCGAGGTGGCGATGAAGACGTGGACCCGCGGCCTGGCGGCCTGGCGCAACGCCTCGACCGCTGCTTCCACGTCCCGTGGATTGGCGCGGGCCAGTGCGGCGATGGTGCTGCCACGCACCTCCCTGGCCACGGTTCGGACGGCGTCCTGGTCGCCGGGCGACGCCACTGGAAACCCTGCCTCGATGACGTCCACGCGCAGCGCCTCCAACTGCCGGGCCAGCTCCAGCTTCTCGGCCGGCGTCATGGAGAAGCCCGGCGACTGCTCGCCATCACGCAGCGTGGTGTCGAAGATGCGAACGACGTCGTCCATCAGGACCCTCCCGGCGCGAGCCAGGACATCATCGCCCGCAGCCGTCTCCCCACGTCCTCAATCGGGTGCTCCCTGGCCGCTCGGGCCAGGGCCGTGAACACGGGCCTGCCTGCCTGATTCTCCAGGATCCACTCCCGGGCAAACGCGCCGGACTGGATCTCTCTTAGGATCTCCCGCATCTCAACGCGCACCGCCTCGGAGATCACGCGAGGGCCGCGCGTGTAGTCGCCGAACTCGGCCGTGTTGCTGACCGAGTAGCGCATCCGCCCCATCCCGCCCTCGTACATGAGGTCCACGATGAGCTTGAGCTCGTGCAGGCACTCGAAGTAGGCGATCTCGGGCTGGTACCCTGCGCCGACCAGGATTTCGTAGCCGGCATTGACCAGCGCGGTCACCCCTCCGCAGAGCACGGCCTGCTCACCGAACAGGTCACTCTCCGTCTCTTCCTTGAAGGTGGTCTCCACCACACCGGCCCGCAGGCTGCCGATCCCCGCGGCGTAGGCCAGCGCCAGTGGCTTGGCACCGCCGGTGGCATCCTGGTGGATTGCAAGCAGTGCCGGCACGCCGCGCCCCTCGGTGAAGACGCGCCGCAGCAGGTGCCCCGGGCTCTTGGGGGCGATCATGAAAACGTCCACCTCGGCCGGTGGGACGATCTGCCCAAAGTGGACGTTGAACCCGTGCGAGAAGGCCAGGGCCTTTCCGGGCCTAAGTGAAGGTGCTATCGCCTCCTGGTAGGCGGCGGACTGCAACTCATCCGGGATCAGCACCTGCACCACGTCGCCCCCCGCTGCCGCCTCGGCGGTGGGCCTCACGGTGAAACCGTCGGAGCTGGCCCTGGCCCACGAGGGGCTTCCAGGGCGCAACCCCACGACCACCCCGACCCCGGAGTCACGCAGGTTCTGGGCCTGCGCGTGGCCCTGGCTGCCGTAGCCCAGGACCGCCACCGTCTTGCCCTCAAGCGGCCGGAGGTCACCATCGCGTTCGGTATACACTGTGGCCATCGCTCTTCTCCCTCCCCGGTGCCCCGGACCGCCGCATGGGTTCGGTCCGGGTGCCTCAGGTGTTCTGTGGACCCCTCACGAGCGTAACCTGACCGGTGCGGGCCATCTCCCGGATGCCGTGCCTGGTCAGTAGCGTCAGAATCGCATCCACCTTCTCGGTGCGGCCGGTGACCTCGATGGTCATGGTCCGGTCCGTCAGGTCCACGACGTTGGCGCGGAACACGCTGGCGATCTCCATAATCTCCATGCGCGTGCCCGGCGTGACGTTGACCTTTATGAGGGCCAGTTCCCGGTCCACCGAGGGCGTGCCGTCAATGGCGGTCGCGCGCAGCACCTCGACCAACTTGCGCAGTTGCTTGGCAAACAACTCCGTGCGCTCGGGAGCCGTGTCAACCACGATCGTCATGCGGGAGACCGAAGGGTCCTCGGTCGGCCCAACCGACAGGCTGTGGATGTTGACCCCGCGCCGCCGGATCAGGCCTGCGACGCGCACCAGCACGCCGGGCGCGTTCCGGACCAGTACCGAGATCGTCGCTGAATGAGGCTCACTCATCGAGGATCATCTCCGCAACCGACTGCCCGGAAGGTATCATCGGCAGGACGTTCTCGTCCGGGTCGCAGATCACGTCCACCACGCACGGCACGCCCTCGGTCTCCAGGGCGGCGCGCAGGGCCCCCTCAACCTGCTCGGGCCGCTCGACCCGGATCCCGCGCGCGCCGAAGGCTTCGGCCACCCGGGCGAAATCGGGGTTGCGCAGCAGAGACGACGAGAAGCGCCCCCCGTAGAACATCGACTGCCACTGCTTCACCATCCCCAGCGCGCCGTTGTTGAGCACGATGATGGGCAGGCTCTGGCCGTGCTCGACCGCGGTCGCCAGGTCCTGAACGGTCATCTGGAAGCCGCCGTCGCCCACAACGGCCACCACCGTCTTGTCGGGACAGGCAAACTTCGCGCCCATCGCCGCCGGGAAACCGAAGCCCATCACGCCCAGGCCACCCGAGGTGATGAAGTGCCTCGGCTCGCGCGGGCGGTACCACTGCGCCATCCACATCTGGTGCTGCCCGACGTCGGTCGTTGCAACCGCGCGGCCGCCCGTAACCTTGTTGAGCAGGTCGCACGCATACTGGGCGCTGATCCGGTTACTGTTCTGGTGGTACCGAAACGGGTAGCGCTCACGCCATTCCGTGATCTGCCGCCACCAGGATTCGATCTGGGGGACCCGGGCCTGTGCCACCATCACGGCCAGCACCCGTTTCGCATCGCCCACGATCGGGATGTGAGCCGACTTGTTCTTGCCGATCTCCGCCGGGTCAACGTCCACGTGGATGATCCGCGCGCGGGGCGCGAAGTCCTTGAGCCTGCCGGTGACCCGGTCGTCGAGCCGGGCGCCCACCACCAGGAGCACGTCCGCATCGTTGACCGCCCAGTTCGCGTAGGCGCTGCCGTGCATGCCCAGCATCCCCAGGCATCGCGGGTGAAGTTCATCCAGCGCACCCTTGCCCATCAACGTCAGCACCACCGGGATCCCAGTGGCCTCCACCAGCGCCGTCAGCTCAGGGCTGGCGTTCGAGCCGATGACCCCGCCGCCGGCGCAGATGACCGGTCGCTCGGCCTCTGCCAGCGCCTTCACCGCTGCCGCGATTTGATTCGGGGCGCCGTCGAGAACGGGCCGGTAGCCGGGGATCGAGACCTCGTCGGTGAACTCGGGCACGCACGCTTCCTGCAACACGTCCCGTGGGATGTCCACTAGCACCGGGCCCGGCCTCCCGGTCCTCGCCAGGTAGAACGCCTGGTGCACGGCGTGGGGGATCTCGGCGGCGCTCATCACGAGCGAGTTGAACTTGGTGATCGGCATCGTGATACCGGTCACGTCTGCTTCCTGAAAGGCGTCGTTGCCGATGACCGCGCGTGGAACCTGCGCCGTTACCACCACGATCGGCACCGAGTCCATGATGGCGTCGGCGATGCCGGTAACCAGGTTCGTGGCTCCCGGCCCGGAGGTCGCGGTGCAGACGCCCACGCGACCCGACGCCCTTGCGTACCCGACCGCGGCGTGGACGGCCACCTGCTCGTGGCGGACCAGGACGTGCCGCAACGAAGCGGCGTCGTAGAGCGCGTCGTAGATCGGAAGCGAGGCACCGCCTGGCACGCCGAAGATGATCTCCACACCTTCGCGGCGAAGGGCCTCAACCAGTGCTTGCGCCCCGTTAATCGTCCCGGCACGCGGTGCCGGGCGTTGCTTTGATGGAACCGTTGCCTGCCGCGCCATGCGATCCCCCCCAGTCCTGCCGACCCGGCGCCCCACTCTCTCATCAGCGCCGAGAACGCAACGCGGGAGACATCCTAAGGACGGATGCTCCCGCGGTACCACCTTAGTTCCCCGCCGGCACTTCACCGGGGGGCCCTCGATCCCGTATCGTGGGCGGACGGCGGATCTTACTCTGGTTCAGATCCGCGGCTCAGGGACGAGATTCGGCGGGCACGAAGACCGGCTCACACCAGATCCGGCTCGCTCTTCTCCGCGAGACCGCCTACTGCTTCCCCTCATCGCACGCTGTACGGATATGACAAAGCCCGAGCGATAGGTACCGGTGAGGAACCTATCCCTCAGGCTTCTATCCTGAAGGTGTAACGGCGTTGTGCCGTCTGCGCCGCTTGGACCAGACCGGGCCGGGTAGGACCGCGGAACCCTAGGCGCACTCCCTCGCGAGCCGCACGGAAACCGAAACCAACACCGTGCTGCAAGACTTAGGAACCATACTAGCCGGGAGGGTTGTTCTTGTCAAGAACTCGAATCGACAGGCAGGAGAGGCAATGCGACACCTTGACAGGCCCGGTCGGAGTGTTATCTTCTGAGGTGAGGCTAGACGATGACGATTTGCTTGTCCTATGCGTTGAAGTTGTACGCCCCGCGGCAATGCATTTGTCCCGGGCGGAGGCCGCGTGATGCCTTCGCCCGTCCCGGCCAGATCTAACGGTCTGGCGCACCCCCTGAACTAAGCTCAAGGCCACGCGGTCTCCGCCATACGTGCATACGTGTTGTTTGCGCCGTTGCTGGTGCAGGCCGAGAACATGCCATCCAATACGGTGGAGGAGACCAACTAGATGAGTCTGGACACCAAGAAACCACCTCATCTACCCCCGGAGGCAATCGCGGATATCTACGCCTTTGCTAGAGAGTCGCAGAAGTTTGTAGCTGGGGAGATCGACCCCGAGACCCTTACAGCCTTCCGGACCCTGCGCCGTCGGCCCGGGCGCCGTGGCACTCGGGCAGGACCGCCGTGGCGAGAGTGGCAGATGCTCATTGACGAATGTAGGCGCGTGGCGATGCGCCGGCTTCCGGTTTCCGGAGATGGCACCCGGTGCGCGCCGTGAGCGGCCGCCCGCGATTCGAGACCCGGGCGATCCACGACGGCCAGCCGCCGGATCCCACGACCGGCGCGGTGATCGTGCCGATCTACCAGACCTCGACCTACGCGCAGGAGGCGCCGGGCCGGCACCGCGGATACGATTACTCCCGCACCGCCAACCCGACCCGCACCGCACTCGAGGTGGCGCTCGCCTCGCTCGAGGAGGGCGCGCACGGCCTGGCGTTCGCCTCGGGGATGGCCGCGATCTCCGCGGTGACCTCCCTGCTGAACCCCGGCGACCACGTGATCGCGCCCGACGACGTCTACGGCGGGACCTACCGCCTGCTGGTACGCGTGTTGGAGCGCTACGGACTGCAGAGTTCGTTCGTGGACATGACCCGGCCAGAACAGGTCGAGGCGGTGATGCGGCCGCAGACGCGGCTCGTGCTGATCGAGACCCCGACCAACCCCTACCTCAAGATCCTCGACATCGCCGCGCTCTCGACGATCGCGCGCGCGCGCGGCGCGCTGGTCGCGGTGGACAACACCTTCGCCTCGCCCTACGGCCAGCAGCCGCTGCGCTGGGGGGCCGACCTGGTGGTGCACTCGACGACCAAGTACCTGGGCGGGCACAGCGACGTCGTGAACGGCGCCGTGGTGGTTGACCGCGACGACCTGCACGCGGGCCTGAGGTTCCACCAGAACGCGGTGGGCGCGGTGCCCGGCCCCTTCGACTGCTGGCTGGTGCTGCGGGGGATCAAGACCGTGGGCGTGCGGATGCGGCAGCACGCCGCGAACGCCGCGGCCGTGGCCGCTTACCTGGCGTCCCACCCGAGGATCGAGCGCGTCTTCTACCCCGGGCTGTCCGATCATCCTGGCCACGCGCTGGCCGCGCGGCAGATGACCTGCTTTGGGGGGATGGTCTCCTGCGTCGTCCGCGGCGGTGCCGAGGCCGCGGTGCGCGTGGCATCGGCGACCCGGCTGTTCATCCTGGCCGAGAGCCTGGGCGGGGTCGAGTCGCTGCTCGACCATCCCGCCAGCATGACGCACGCCTCGCTCGCCGGCTCTCCCCTGCAGGTGGACGCGGGCCTGCTGCGGCTGTCGGTTGGCATCGAGCACGTGGACGACCTGATCGCCGACCTGGACCAGGCCCTCGCGCGGGCCTAGGAGCGACCCATGGCCGTTGTGTTCGTCCCAGCGCCGCTACGCCGCCTCACCGGCGGGCAGACCCGCATCGAGATCGCCGCCGGCTCGGTCGGCGAGCTGCGTGAGTACGTCAACCTCTTCGTGAACACCACGGAGATCCGCGAGATGAGCGGTCTCGGGACGCCGCTGGCCGCAGGCGACGAGGTCTCGATCATACCGCGATGGCCGGGGGAGTGATGCGTGATGGCCCGCAAGACCCGTAGCGTGACCGAGGCCCCATCGGAGCGGGCGGCGTCGGAGACGATCCATGACTCGGTGCTCGACATCATCGGGAACACTCCACTGGTCCGGCTGCACCGCGTCGTCCGCGCGGTGCGGGCCGACGTCGTCGCCAAGCTCGAGTTCCTCAACCCCGGCGGCTCGGTCAAGGATCGCATCGGGATTGCCATGATCGCCGATGCCGAGCGTCGCGGGGCGCTCCACCCCGGCGGGACGATCGTCGAGGCAACCAGCGGCAACACCGGCGTGGGCCTGGCCATCGCCGCGGCCGTCCGCGGCTACCACACCGTCTTCGTCATGCCCGACAAGATGTCCGAGGAGAAGATCCGCCTGCTGCGGGCTTTCGGCGCGCGGGTGGTAATCACGCCCACGGCGGTGGCGCCCGAGGATCCCCTCTCGTACTACAGCGTCAGCCGCCGGATCGCCGACGAGACTCCCGGGGCGTTCTACGCGGGGCAGTATCACAACCCTGTCAACCCGCGGGCACACTACGAGACCACCGGGCCCGAACTTTGGCGCCAGACCGGCGGCCGGCTGGACGTCCTCGTCGCTGGCATGGGGACGGGCGGGACGATCTCGGGCGCCGGGCGCTATCTCAAGGAGCGCAACCCCGGTACCATCGTCGTCGGCGCCGATCCGGTGGGCTCGGTCTACACCGAGTACTTCAAGACGCGGGTGCTCCCGGAAGCGCATACCTACAAGGTCGAAGGCATCGGTGAGGACTTCCTACCCTCCACGATGGACTTCTCGGTGGTCGATCAGGTCATTCCGGTGACCGACCGGGAAGCCTTCCTCATGACGCGACGGCTGGTGCGGGAGGAGGGGCTGTTTTGCGGCGGAAGCAGCGGTGCGGCGGTGGCCGCGGCGCTGAAGTACCTGCGGGCCAGGCCGGACCTGGGGGAAGGGCTCCGCGTCGTGGTCATACTCCCCGATGCCGGATCGCGATACCTCTCGAAAGTCTTCTCCGACGATTGGATGCGCGAGCACGGGTTCCTTGAGAAGGAAATTGGGGTGGTCGCGGATCTACTGGCGGCCAAGGGCGGGGAGGTGATCGTTGCCACGCCGGCTGATTCGGTGCGTGAGGTGATCGCGCGCATGAAGGCGTACGACATCTCGCAGCTCCCCGTCCTCGATGACGGCAATCTCGTCGGTCTGGTCGGCGAGGTCGCGCTGCTGACGTACCTGCTCGAAGGTGACCACGGCACCGACGATCCGATCGCCCCGCTGATTGAGCCGGCTCCGCCGGTCGTGACGCCGGAGACGCCGGTGGCGGAGATTGCCGATCTCTACACCACGGCCAACGCGGTGGTGGTGATCAGCCGCGGTGTGGTGGTGGGCATCGTCACGAAGATTGATCTGATAGACCACCTGGCCCGCGGGGTGGGCCGATGAGGGAGACGCCGATCACCTCCGCGGATGCCCGCACGCCGCCGGGGGATCGGCTCCCTGATCTGCGCATCGTGCCCTCCCCGGCGCTGCGGCTCCACGAGGAGTGCGACCCCGCGCGCGTCGAGCGGCTGACAGCCGTGCTGGTCGCCGACGGCGTGCTGCGCAACCCACCGGTGGTCGCGCCGCTGCCGGATGGCACCTATGTCGTGCTGGACGGCGCCAACCGGGTGACGGCGCTCCAGCAGGCCGCGTTCCCCTATCAGCTCGTCCAGGTCGTGGACTACGACGACCCCGCGGTCACCCTCGAGGTCTGGGCGCACCTGCTACAGGACGACCGCCTGCTCGTCCGGCGCGACGACCCGGTGCCGCTGGGCTGGCGGGCCGTGTCCGCCGACGACCTGCGCGGCGGGCTCGACGGTGGGGCGCTGGCCTGCGGTGTCCTCACCGACGGCGGGGCGTTCGGTCTGCCCGCAGGCCCGGAGTTCGCCGGCCGGATCCATCTGCTGGGCGAGGTCGTGGCGCGCTACAAGGGACGGGTGCCGATCTTCCGCGTCCAGGTCACGGACCTGGCAGCGCTGGCGCAAGAGTACGGCCGCGCGGCGGCGCTGGTCCTGTTCCCGCGCTTCACCAAGGAGGACATCCGCGCGATCGCCCGTCTCCCGATGAAGCTACCCACCGGGATCAGCCGGCACGTGATCCCGTAGAGGTCAAGCAGGCCCGGCTGGACGAGCTGATCCGGGCCAGGTTGCTCGGGCATCGCGTGCGCCTCTACCCCGAGCCGATGGCCCTGTACGACGAGTGACCCCGGGGTGCGCTGTGGCCTACCGGTTCAGCGTCGGGCCCACTCAGCCGATCGGTACCGGGCTGCTCGCCCTGGTGGG
>DYHL01000020.1:0-6941 GCA_020724185.1 Candidatus Nitrosymbiomonas sp.
CGTATTCCTGATCGAGGTCGGCTCGGCGCTCGGCGCGCAGATGCTGTCCGGGGTCGAGTGGCGGCCGGCCGGCGCCTTCGAGCTGAGCCGCGCCCGGCAGGCGATGGCCGAGGCCTTGACGCGCATGGGCCTGGGACTCAACACCTACAACCTGCCCGAGCTGCTGTACGACAACCTGGAACACCCCCACTGGGCAGACGTGGCGGAGCGCTGCCTCTCCTGTGCCAACTGCACCATGGTATGCCCCACCTGCTTCTGCTCTGATGTGCAGGAGATAAGCGATCTCGTCGGCGAGACCGCCGGCCGGGTGCGCGTGTGGGACTCCTGCTTCAATCGCGAGTTCTCGTACGTGTTCGGGGGACACCTGCGGCCCAACACCCGCGCCAGGTACCGCCAGTGGCTGACGCACAAGCTGGCGTCGTGGACGGACCAGTTCGGCGTCTCTGGGTGCGTGGGGTGCGGTCGGTGCATCACGTGGTGCCCGGTGGGCATTGACCTCACCAAGGAACTCGCAGCGATCAGAGGGGAGAGCCAGTCATGACACCTGCCACCGGCCATCCCATGGTGCCCCAGCCAGCGGCGATTACCCATGTCCAGTCCGAGACAACGGGCGTCACCACGTACACGCTGGAATTCAGGGACCCGGCTGTGCGCGAGGCGTACCGCTTCCGCCCCGGCCAGTTCAACATGCTCTATCTGCCCGGCATTGGGGAGTCGGCCATCTCCGTCAGTTCGGATCCGGCAGAGCCCGCAGCCCTGCGGCATACGATCCGCATCGCCGGCAACGTCACCCAGGCGATCTCCCGGATGGAAGCCGGCGGCGTGATCGGCGTGCGCGGTCCTTACGGCAGCTCATGGCCCGTGGACCGGGCCGTCGGCAACGATTTGATAATCGTGGCCGGAGGCATCGGCCTGGCCCCGCTGCGCCCGGCGATCTACCACGTCCTACGGCACAGGGCCGACTACGGCAAGGTCACCGTTCTAAACGGCGCGCGCGTGCCGGCCGACCTGCTCTACCCGCAGGAGTACGACACCTGGCGCAGCCACGACATCGAGGTTGCGGTCACGGTGGACCGCGCCGACGAGACCTGGAAGGGCCGCGTGGGCGTGGTGCCAATCCTGTTCTATGCGCTGCGGCCCGATCCCAAGCGCACGACCGTTCTGGCCTGCGGCCCGGAGATCATGATGCACTTCGTTGTCTACGAGGCGCTGGCGCGCCGCATCCCCAAGGAGCGGATCTTCCTGTCGCTGGAGCGCAACATGAAGTGCGCTGTTGCCTTCTGCGGCCGCTGCCAGTACGGCCCGACCTTCCTGTGCAAGGACGGGCCGGTCATGAGCTACGACCGCATCGAGCCGTTCTTCACCGTGGAGGAGTTCTGATGACCACCCAAGAGAAGCGCAAGCCCAGCCTGGCAGTGTTCAAGTTCGCCTCGTGCGACGGGTGCCAGCTTTCGCTGCTGGACTGTGAGGACGAGCTGCTCGCCGTGGCCGGCGCGGTGGAGATCGCCTACTTCGTCGAGGCCCGCCGCCGGGCTCTCACAGGCCCCTACGACGTGACCCTGGTCGAGGGCTCGGTTACGACCGAGGAGGAAGTAGAGCGCATCAAGGAGGTTCGCCGCCAGTCCGGGCTGCTGGTGACCATCGGAGCGTGCGCCACCGCCGGCGGCATTCAAGCCCTGCGCAACTGGGCGGACGTGGAGGAGTTCACCCGTGTCGTCTACGCCAACCCGGAGTACATCCACACCCTCGACCGCTCGAGGCCGGTGAGCGATTTCGTGCCGGTGGACTTCGAGCTGCGAGGCTGTCCCATCAGCAAACAGCAGCTTGTGGACCTCGTTACCTCGCTGCTGATTGGGCGCAAGCCGTCGGTCCCGGAACACGCGGTGTGCAACGAGTGCAAGCGACGCGGAACGGTCTGCGTGATGGTAGCGCAGGGGACCCCGTGCCTGGGTCCGGCCACGCAGGCCGGATGCGGGGCGATTTGCCCGGCTTACAACCGGGGATGCTACGGGTGCTTTGGCCCGATGGAGCTGCCCAATCCGGCCGCGCTGGGCGCCCGATTCATGCTGCTGGGACAGACCGCTCGTGATGTCAGCCGCGCCCTCCGAGGCTTCAGCGGTTACTCGCCGGCCTTCCGGGCAGCCAGTGAGCAGTTTGAAAAGGACGCCATCCCAAGGTAGTCGGGGGAGAGAGGCAATGGCCGAGAGACGCATAAACGTAGACTACCTGGCCCGCGTCGAGGGTGAGGGCGCGCTGCGGGTGAAGATCAAGGACGACCGCGTCACCGACGTACAACTCAACATCTTTGAGCCGCCACGATTCTTCGAGGCGTTTCTGCGCGGTCGCACTCCCCAGGAGACCGTGGACATCACCGCCCGGATCTGCGGCATCTGCCCGGTAGCCTACCAGATGAGCGCCGCCCATGCGCTGGAGAAGGCCCTGGGCGTGACCCCTCCGCCAGGCGTGCGGGCGCTGCGCCGGCTGCTCTACTGCGGCGAGTACATCGAGAGCCACGTGCTGCACATCTTCATGCTGCACGCGCCGGATTTCATCGGACACGAGTCGGCCATTAGCATGGCCGGCGATCCGGCCATCCGGCCGCTGGTCGAGCAGGCGCTGCGCATGAAGAAGATCGGCAACCACCTGGTGACGGTCATCGGCGGGCGCGAGATCCACCCGGTCTCGGCGTGCGTGGGCGGCTTCTACCGCGCACCGCGCCGGTCGGAGCTGACCGCCCTGGTTCCGGATCTCGAGTGGGCCCTTGAACGCGCGGTGGAGGCCGTGCGATGGGCGGCAACGCTGGACTACCCCGACTTCACCGCCGATTACGAGTTCGTCTCCCTGTCGCATCCGGACGAGTACCCCTACAACGAGGGGCGCGTCGTGTCTTCCAGAGGGCTCGACATTCCGATCGAGGAGTACGAGCGGCACTTCCTGGAGGAGCACGTTGAGCACTCCAACGCGCTTCACTCGCGGCGCGTGGGCAGCCAGACAAGCTACATGGTGGGACCGCTGGCCAGGGTGAACCTGAACTTCGACCGGCTCTCGCCGAGGGCGAAGGCGGCGGCGGGTGACATCGCGCTGACCCTGCCCGTGCGCAACCCGTTCATGAGCCTGCTCGCGCGCGGGTTGGAGCTGGTGCACGCCTATGAGGAAGCGCTCCAGTTGATAGCCTCCTATGTGGAACCCGTTCCGTCCAGATCGCCCATCCCCACGCCTCCGCAGGCCGGGGAAGGAGCCCACGCCACCGAGGCGCCACGCGGTCTGCTGTACCACCGGTACGCTGTGGACGCCCAGGGTTTGATCGCCGCTGCCAGGATTGTCCCGCCCACCTCGCAGAACCTCAAGCGGATGGAGGATGACCTATGGCAGTACGTGCCAGGCGTGCTGGGGCTGCCGATCGAGGAGGCCACGCTGCGCTGCGAGCAGCTTGTGCGCAGCTACGACCCGTGCATTTCGTGCGCCACGCACTTCCTCAAGCTCGACCTTGAGCGGGAGTGAGGAGAGCCCACCAGGGGCCGGCCCGCCCGCCACGCTGATCATCGGCATCGGCAACGCATCGCGGGGCGACGACGCGGCCGGGCTGATTGCCGCCCGCCGGATTCGGGAGGCGCTTCTTGCCTGCCCGGACTTTCCGGATCCAGGGCGGGTTGCCGTGATCGAGCAGAATGGCGAGGGCACGGCCCTTGTGGCGCTCTGGGAGGGTGCACGGACCGTGATCCTGATTGACGCGGTCCAGTCCGGCGCGGCTCCGGGCAGCATCCACCGCCTCGATGCCCGCAGCCAGCCGTTCCCGGCCGGGTTCCGCGGCTGCTCAACCCACGCGTTTGGGGTGGCTGAGGCGATCGAGCTGGCCAGGGCGCTGGACCGGCTGCCGCCGCGGCTGGTCGTCTACGGGATCGAAGGCCGGTCGTTCGCGGCAGGGGCCGCACCCTCGGGGGCGGTCGAGGCCGCGGCATGGGCGGTAGTGGAGCGCGTGCTAGACGACGCGAGGTAGCGCAGGAATACTGTTACCGTCCGATGGCCTGCTCTGCCCGGGAGGGCTATTCTGGTGCCGGTGAGAACACCCATGGCCCCGGCCGCGGAACAGGCACGGGTATTCCCCGAAATTCTCGCGCTCGATTGCGGCGCAGCCCTGGCAGAGTGCGAGATCGCTCCAGGCCTAGGCGCCTTCTCCGCATACAGCCCCCGGCGCGCCCAGATCGTTCGCGAGACGCTTGGCAGGGCGCTCCGGGTTCCGGGCGGGGAGGTGTTCGTCGCCATCCTCGGCGACACCATCGTCGGCTACCTGCTGCTAGTGCCGGCCGGCATTGACCAGCCCTGGGGCCGGTTGGGGGACGCAAGCGTGCAGGAGATCGGCATCGAGGTAGCGCGCGGGCACAGGGGGCAGGGGATCGCTCAGTCGCTACTCCGCCGCGCCTTCGCCCGGATGGAGGTCGAGTCGCGGATATGCGTGGCCACCGGCTATGTGTGGTGCTGGGACATCGAGGACACCGTCGTCGAGGCCGGGATCTACGCCCACCGGCTGCTTGCCCTCTTTGAGCGGTTTGGGTTCCTCCGCGAGTGGACCAACGAGCCCAATGTGGCCCTGGAGCCGCTGAACTTCCTGGCGGTGCGCATCGGGCGTGACGTGCCCGCGGCGCTCGTTCGGCGCTTTCGCCTGGCACAACGGGGCGAACAGGTCGCCTGAGGGAGCGACGATGCGCGTTCGCACCCGCATGTCGGCGCCGGCGCTGGTGACTAGGCCGGAGGCCCCTGCCTGGGAGGCGCTGGGGCTGATGCGACGGCACCACATTCGGCGCCTGCCGGTCGTTGACGGCGAGGCCGTGGTGGGGATCATCACCTGGACCGACGTGGTCCGCGTGCACACTCCGGCGGTTGAAGGCCCGCGGCGTACTCCCAGCCTGTCGGTGGGGGTGCTCGTCAAACACCTGATGGCTACCGCGCCCGTCACGGTTGATCCGGACGCCACACTTGAGCAGGCGGCGGCCCTTATGCGCCGGCACAAGATCGGGGGGCTGCCGGTGGTCGAGGACGGCCGGCTGGTCGGCGTAATCACCGAGAGCGACCTGTTCGAGACCTTCACGGAGATGCTGGGAGCCGGTCCGCACGAGGCCAAGCTCCACGTTGCCGTGGGCAGCGTCGCCATTGAACTGCCGCGCATCGTTTCCGGCCTGACCAGGGCCGGGATCCCCATCGTAGCGGTGCACACACTGCGCGCCTCAGGCGCGGAGGTCGTCGGACTCGTTGTGCACGAGAACGACGTGGAGCGTGCCCAGGAGGTGTTGCACCGCCTTGCCCTCGAAGCAGATGTCATGGAAGCGCAGGAGAGGGGGGACCGCGCGTGACGGCTGAGGTCGTCTCGCCTGAGGTTATCTCGCCGCAGCGGGTGCTTATCGCTGCCGAGCGGTGCAAGGGCTGCAGCCTCTGCGTGGCCGTCTGCCCGCCTGAGATTATGGAGTTGGGCTCGCTCAACCGCCTGGGGTATGCCGTCGTGCGCGTGACCGACCAGGCACGGTGCACTTCCTGCACGGCGTGCGCGCTGGTCTGCCCCGAGGTGGCGATCACCGTGCTGCGCCCTCGGAAAGCCCGCCAGAAGCGGGAGAACAATCCATGACGCGCACCCTAATGAAGGGAAACGAGGCGCTCGCGGAAGCGGCCATTCGCGCCGGTTGCCGGGCGTACTTCGGGTACCCGATCACGCCGCAGAACGAGGTGCCGGAGTACATGGCCCGCCACATGCCGCGGGCAGGTGGCGTTTTTGTCCAGGCCGAGAGCGAGATCGCGGCCATCAACATGGTCCACGGCGCTGCGGGTGCCGGCGTCCGTGCCATGGCCACCACCAGCAGCCCTGGCTTCAGCCTGATGACGGAAGGCCTGTCCTACATGATTGGCTCCCGTCTGCCGTGCGTCGTGGTCAACGTGATGCGCGGCGGTCCTGGGCTCGGCAACATCGCGCCCGCGCAGGGGGACTACTTTCAGGTTACCCGCGGGCTGGGGCACGGCGACACCCACGGCATAGTGCTGGCGCCGTCCACGGTACAGGAGATCGTTGACCTCGTGGCCGTCGCGTTCGATCTGGCCGAGCGCTACCGGCTGCCCGTGGTGATCGCCGCGGACGGCATCCTCGGGCAGATGATGGAGCCGGTGACGCTGCCCGAACCCATCGCGCCTCCGCCTCCTCCTGACTGGGCGACGACCGGCGCGAAGGGAAGCCGTCGCGTGATCTCGTCCATCTACCTGGCCCCGGAAGAACTTGAGCAGCACGTCCTCTCCCTGATGAGGACCTACCAGGAGATCCGCGAGCGCGAGCAGCGATGGGAGGCCTACCGCGCCGACGATGCAGAGGTGCTTGTCGTGGCCTATGGCACGGCGGCCCGCGTTGCCCGCTCGGCCGTGGACCGCGTGCGTGCGCAGGGGCTTGCGGCCGGTTTGATCAGGCCAATCACCCTCTGGCCGTTCCCAACTTCCGCGTTCGAGAGATCGCCGCGCCGGTGGCTGGCCGTTGAGCTCAGCGCGGGGCAGATGGTGGAGGACGTTCGCCTTGCCGTCTCGGGCAGGGCGCCTGTCGGGTTGTACGGCCGCGTCGGCGGGGTGGTGCCTTCTCCGGCGGAGGTTGTAGAGGCGATTCGGTCGGTCGTGGCCGGGGAGGTGGTCAGGGCATGATCCACGACATGGTTGAGGTTACCGCCAGGCCCCGCTCGCTGGTGGACGTACCCCTGCACTACTGCCCGGGCTGCACGCACGGCATCATTCACCGCCTGGTGGCCGAGGCGATTGACAACCTCGGCATCCGGGAGCGGACCATAGGCGTTGCGTCGGTTGGGTGCTCGGTCTTCATCTACAACTACCTCGACGTGGACTTCCAGCAGGCGCCACACGGCCGGGCTCCGGCGGTTGCCACGGGCATCAAACGCGTGCTCCCCGACCGCGCTGTGTTC
>DYHL01000020.1:6964-16948 GCA_020724185.1 Candidatus Nitrosymbiomonas sp.
GACGGCGATCTGGCCTCGATAGGCACTGCCGAGATCCTCCATGCCGCTGCGCGGGGAGAGCGCATCACGGTCATCTTCGTGAACAACGCGATCTACGGCATGACCGGCGGTCAGATGGCGCCGACCTCGCTGTCTGGAATGAAGACCACGACCACCCCATATGGCAGGGACGTCGGCCAGGCGGGCGCGGCGCTGCGTGTGGTCGAACTCCTGGCCGGGATTGACGGCGTGGCGTATGCCGCACGCGAAGCGGTCACAAGCCCGGCCCGCATCCACCGGGCTCGACGCGCGGTAGAGGCCGCGTTCAAGGCGCAGCTTGAGGACAGGGGTTTGGGCATCGTCGAGCTGCTCTCGACCTGTCCGGTGAACTGGAAGCTCCCGCCGGTTGAGGCCATCGCGTGGTGCGAGGCCAACATGATCCCCGCCTTCCCGCTGGGCGTCCTCAAGGACACCACCAGGAGCGGGGAGTAGCCGCATGGCCGTTCACGAGATCGTGATAGCCGGATTCGGGGGGCAGGGCGTGCTGTTCCTGGGAGAGGTCCTGGCGCAGGCTGCCCTCAGCGAGGGACGCGAGGTCACCTGGCTGCCCGCGTACGGGCCGGAGCAGCGGGGCGGCACCGCGTACTGCACGGTGGTGATCAGCAGCGAACCCATTGGCTCGCCCGTGGTCTCCGACCCAACCGTGATGATTGCAATGAACCGACCTTCGCTGGACCGGTTTGAGCCCTCGGTCCGGCCAGGAGGCCTCATCGTGTGCGACAGCACGCTGACGGGGCGAGCTCCTGAGCGCACCGACGTGCGCACCGTTGCGGTGCCGGCGACGGCCATCGCCGCCGAACTGGGCGCCCCGCGGGCGGCCAACGTCGTGCTGCTCGGCGCCACGATGGCCGCGAGGCCGATCCTGACTGCCGAGAGCGTGCGCGCGGCCCTGGACGGGATGGTGGCGGACCCCCAGGTGAGGGCGCGCAACGTAGCCGCGTTCGAGCGCGGCGCGCGCGAGGGATCCCGCCCGTGACGCAGGTCCAAGACGGCGCCCCAGGGGGCCCCAGGACCATCCGGCTCATTGTGGCCGATGACCACGCCATCGTGCGGGAGGGTATCAGGCGCCTGCTCCAGGCCGAGCCGGACATCGAGGTTGTGGGAGAGGCGGGCGACGGCGTGGCAGCCGTGGAGCTGGCCCAGAGTCTCAAGCCCGATGTGGTGTGCCTGGACGTCAGCATGCCGAGGATGAACGGGGTGGAGGCAACCCGGCGCATCAGGGCCGTCTTGCCGAACGTCGGGGTGGTCATCCTGACCATGCACGAGGACGAGGACTACGTCTTCGAGTTGGTGAAGGCAGGCGCATCGGGCTACGTCTTGAAGCGGGCCAGCGCCCGTGACCTGGTGGATGCCGTGCACGCGGTGGCCGGAGGCCACACCTTCCTGCACCCGATGATCGCGCGGCGCCTTGTCGCTGATCACGACACGGCCAGCAGCCGTGACGAAGAGCGCCGTCGGTTCGACGGACTGACGGAACGTGAACGCGAGGTCGTACGCCTGATCGCCGACGGTCTTACCAACAGGGAGATCGCGGAACGGCTACACATCAGCGTCAAGACCGTGGAGACCCACCGTACGCACATCATGGAGAAGCTCGATCTGCACGACCGCGCACACCTGGTGCGCTACGCGGTTCGGAAGGGGCTAGTTACCGCATGAGCACCCGCCAGGAAGCGCCGATTCCAGAGAGGGCGCTGGCCGGACGCATCGAGCACTCGATCCTCGCGCCCGAGGCCGGCCAGGCCGATGTGGAAGCGGGCTGCGCCGTGGCGCGTGCCCGGGGGGTTCGCGCCGTGGTGGTCAAGCCGGTGCACGTCGCCTTGGCCCGGAGGTTGCTGGAGGGAAGCGGGATCCGCGTGGTGAGCGTGATAGGGTTCCCCCACGGCAACTCGACTCCGAAGGTGAAGGCACTGGAGGTCTCTGCCGCGGTCCGCGACGGAGCCGATGAGGTGGACGTCGTGGTGAACATCGGCGCGTTGTGCGAGGGCCGATGGGAGGTCACGCAGGAGGAGCTCCAGGAGGTTGTAGCCGCGGCCGACGGTCGTCCGGTGAAGGTGATCCTGGAAACCGCGCTGCTGACCGATGCCGCCAAGATCCAGGCGTGCGGACTGGCGGCGGCCTCCGGCGCGGCCTATGTGAAGACTTCCACGGGATTTGGCAAGGCCGGGGCAACGGTAACTGACGTGGCGCTGCTGCGCCGTGCGGTGGGCCCCGGGATGGGCGTGAAGGCGTCGGGCGGGATCCGCACGCTGGCGGATGCGGCGGCCATGATCCAAGCGGGCGCCGACCTTATCGGAACAAGCCAGACCGAAGCGATACTGAACGAGGCTGGCCCCGTCGCCTGACGGTGCGCCATGCGGCCTCTGCCGGGCCCTCCGGCAGAGGAGAAAGCCGGACCTGCCCTGAAGTATGGGGGCGCGATGGCGGATGAAGATCGCGCCCCCACTGGCGAGCCCTCCGGAGATCTGCTGCGCCGGCTGCTTGCAGACGTGGCAGAACTGGGCGGGGTGTACGGACGCGCCGTGCGCGAACACCTGCACGCCCTGGCAAGGGACTTTGCCTTTGCCGCGCTCATGGTTGGCGTCGCGATAGCGTTGGGTGTGATGGCCATAGGCGTGGCGGTCGCCGCGCTCGTGCTGGTGGCCGCGATCTGGCTGCCAGGATGGCTGGCCGCCCTCGTGGTTCTGGGCGTCATGATAACCGCGATGGGCGTCCTGCTGTCGCTCGGCAAGGTCCGGCTGCAGCGGCGAAGGGCTGCCTGGGCGGCGCGCGTGGCCGAGGAGATCCGTTGGCTGCAGACCCTATTCCCACGCCGGAGCTAGTCGCGCTCCATCACCGCATCGGTCGGGACCTTGCTGAACTGCGCCTCCGGTTGCGAAGGGACCACACCCTCCGCCTGGGACCTGTCATCTCGGAGCGCGCGGGCATTGCCTGGATCGCCGCGCTGGGCGCGGCCGCCGGAGTGGCGGCAGCGCGGCACTTGCGGGCCCGGTGCAGTGGCGGCCGCCAGGCCCGGGGTCTATAATGAGGTTTGGAGGTAACCGAAGATGACTGGATTCGTGCCGCCGGCAATCATCGGCAACGTGGGTCCCCTGGAGATGCTCGTTATCCTTCTGATCCTGCTGCTTCTGTTCGGAGCCAGCCGGCTCGCGGGCCTGGGAGCAGCGGCCGGGAAGACGATTAAGGAGTTCCGCAAGGCGATCCGTGACGTAGAGGACGACGTGAACGAGACAAAACCGTCGAAGCCGGACGCCTAGACCCCATGCACGACCGTCCGATGACGATCGTGGAGCACCTGGAGGAGCTGCGGCGGCGGCTCCTCATCGCGTTTGCCGCTTTGGGTGTGGGTGCGGCGATTGGATTTGTCTTTGTGGACCGTGTGCTCGATCTGCTCATCCGCCAGTTGCAGGTTCCGCACGTCGTCTTCTTCGCCCCGGCGGAGGCGCTGTTCATCCGCATCAAGATAGCCCTCCTGCTGGGCGTCTTCGTCGGCCTGCCGGTGATCCTCTACCAGCTCTGGGCGTTCATCGCCGTGGGGCTCACCGGGACCGAGCGGCGCGCGGTGATGGGATTGCTGCCGCCCTCGCTGGTGCTATTCGCGCTGGGCGCGGCGTTCGGGCTCTTCGTGATCATGCCCGTGGGCGTCCGGGTCCTGCTGGGGTACCAGACCGAGAAGCTGCAGCCGATGCTGGCGGTTGGGCCGGCGCTCTCGTTCCTGATGGCGTTCGTGCTGGCGTTCGGGTTCATCTTCCAACTCCCAATCGTAGTGGTCTTCCTGGCCCGCATGGGCATAGTCTCGCCTGCCACGCTGGCTGCGGGCCGCCGGTACGCCATAGTCGGCATCGTCGTGCTATCCGCGGTACTGACGCCCGGGACGGACGTTGTGTCCCAGATGCTCATGGCAGTGCCGACGTACGCGCTCTATGAGATCAGCATCTGGCTGGCGCGATTGGTCACTCCGCGGCCGGCATCGAGCGTTCAGGCCTACGTCGAGTAGAGGTGAGCGATGGCCCGTCGCACCCGGAATCCCTGGTGGGTCCTGTTTGTGGTCATCCTGTTTGGCGGATTGCTGGGCAGCGTCATCGCCGAGGCGGTGGTCGGCTACCCGGTGCTCGGTTTCCTGGCGCGCGAGGTCCGCGCCGGCGTTGACCCTCCACTTACCCTGGATTTGCGCATCATAAGCCTGACCGCCGGCGGGATAATCCGGCTCAACCTGGCCATGCTGCTGGGCGTGGTGATCGCAGTCTGGATCTACCGGTTGTTGTAGCCCTCCATCCCGGCTGATATACTTGCCCTGATGTGAACGTTTCGGCCCCTTTAGGGGACAGGGTGCCGCTGCTGGTGCTGGCTTCCGCCTCTCCCCGGCGCGTTGAGCTCCTCCGCCAGGTCGGGTGGTCCTTCGAGATCGCCGCGACGGCCTCTGAGGAGGAGACGCTGGGGGTGCTTGGGGCCGGCGCGGGCGGCCAGGGATGGACCCTGGATCAGGTGCGGGCGCGCGCTCGCCGGGCTGCACTGGAAAAGGCCAGACCCGTCAGCGAAGCGCGGCCGGACGCGGTGGTCATCGCCGCCGACACGGTGGTGATGGTTGATGGGATCGTGCTTGGGAAGCCAACGACGGCGGACGAGGCGGTGGAGATGCTCCATCGCCTCTCGGGTCGCACGCACCACGTGACCACCGGTGTCGTCGTCGCCCACGGCCGCCGTGGCGTGACGCTGGCTGATGATTCCACCACCGCGGTGCAGTTCCGGGCGTTGCCTCCGGAGGAGGTCCTCCGGTATGTCGCGTCCGGCGAGCCGATGGATAAGGCGGGGGCGTACGGCATTCAGGGCCGTGCGGCGCTCTTCGTGGAGAGGCTGGAGGGGGACTACTTCACGGTGGTGGGTCTCCCGCTGGCGCGGTTGGCGCGCATGCTCGAGACGATCGGCGTGCGCCCGGCCTAGCTCCACCAGCCGCTCCGGTCCAGCCCGCCGCCTCCGGCGCGGGGGCGAAGGGGTATCCCCAAGTGGCGCTGGAACCGGAGCGTTGATGGTGGTGGCTGGCGGGCTGTCCGTCAAACTGCTTCCCCCAGAAGACCGACCCAGGGAACGCCTCCTGCGCAGCGGCGCTGAGGGGTTGTCCTCAGTTGATCTCCTGACGGTGCTGCTGCGGACCGGCACGCGGTCCTCGTGCGCGACCGAGGTCGCGGGCGAGTTGCTGGCGTCCTACGGCTCGCTTCAGGCCCTCAGCCAGGCAGGGCCGGACGAACTACTGCGGCAGTGCGGGATAGGTCCGGCCAAGGCCGGGGCAGTGCTCGCGGCGTTTGAGCTGGGACGGCGGGCGCAGGCTACGCCGCCGGCGCGCCGGCCTGCGGTCAGGGCGCCAGGGGATGTGGCGGCGCTGTTGGCCGGGCAGATGCGGCACCTGGACCGGGAGCACTTCCGGGCCGTGCTCCTAAACACGCGCCACGAGGTTCTGGACGTTACCAGCGTAGCCGTCGGAGGGTTGGACAGCGCCCCGATCCACCCGCGCGAGGTGTTCAAGGAGGCCATCAGGCGAAGTGCCGCCGCGGTCATCCTGGTGCACAACCACCCCTCGGGCACGCCCGAGCCCAGCGGGGACGACCTGCGCATTACCGCGCGGCTGGCCGAAGCCGGGCGCGTTGTGGGCATAGAAGTCCTTGACCACATCATCATCGGTGACGGACGCTTTGTGAGCTTGCGGGAACGCGGCGCGCTGGCGGGCTGACGCCTGCGCCGAGGAGGCAGAGATGATCTTTGACAGGTTGCTGGCGCAGTTCGGGCGCGACATGGGGGTAGACCTGGGCACGGCCAATACCCTCGTCTATGCACGCGGCGTGGGCATTGTCCTGCGCGAGCCTTCGGTGGTCGCCAAGCGCGTTGACGACGGCCAGATCCTGGCCGTGGGCGAGGAGGCCAAGCGGATGATCGGCCGCACGCCTGGTGACATCGTCGCCACGCGGCCGATGCGCGACGGCGTTATTGCCGATTTCGACACGACCGCAGCAATGCTCACCTACTTCCTCCGCCGGGCGTCCAACGGCCGGATGTGGATCCGGCCGCGGGTCGTCGTAGGCATCCCGTCGGGCTGCACCGAGGTCGAGAAGCGGGCGGTCGTTGACGCAACGCTACAGGCGGGCGCCCGAACCGCCTACCTCATCGAGGAGCCCATGGCCGCGGCGATCGGCGCGGGGCTGCCGGTTTCAGACCCAATCGGCAGCATGGTGGCGGACATCGGCGGAGGCACGACCGAGGTAGCGGTCATAGCGTTGGGCGGTATTGTGGCCAGCCGTTCCATCCGCATCGCGGGCGACGAACTGGACGAGGCGATCATCCAGTACGCCCGCCGCTCGTACAACCTGCTCATTGGCGAGCGGTCGGCTGAGGGGATCAAGATCGCGGTGGGGTCCGCTTTTCCCGTGCGGGATGAGAACGCCATGGACGTACGCGGGCGCGATCTGGTATCGGGCCTGCCACGCACGGTGCGCATGACCAGCGGGGAGGTACGCGAGGCGATAGCCGAGCCGGTACAGGCGATCGTTGACGCGGTGAAGCAGACGCTGGAGCGGACGCCTCCGGAGCTGGCCGCGGACATCGTGGACCGCGGGATCATACTGGTTGGCGGCGGCGCCCTGCTGCGCGGGATGGATCGCCTGCTGGCGGAAGAGACCGGCATGCCGGTCTCGCTTACGGAAGACCCGCTGGCGGCAGTGGTAATGGGCGCCGGGAAGGCTCTTGAGGAGATCGAGACTCTACAGAAGGTGCTGGTCGCGTCCAAGCGCGGTTAGGAACGCTGGCGCGCCATGGGACCGAGTGTCGCCTAGGTGAGACGGAGGATCGTTCTGGTGGCGGTATTGGCGGCGGCAGCGCTCGCGCTGCTGACGTTCCAGGTGCGCCTGCCCGAGCGCCGGGCGCTGGGTCCCGTGGGGTCCTTCCTACTGGCGTGGCTGGGACCTGCCCAGGGACTGCTTTCGCGCGTGGGCGATGCCGGGACACGGTTCTGGCGCCTCTACTCCGAGATCGGGCGGTTGCGCGTCGAGAACACGCGCCTGCGCGAGGATATTGAGCGCCTTTCCGAGGAGACGCTCCGGCTGCGCGAACAGGCCCAGGCGACGCAACGCCTGGAGCGGCTCCTTGAGTTCAGGCGTCAGGTCCCAGGCCGCGCGATCGGCGCGCGGGTGATTGGACGAGGCGGCGCGCAGTGGTTTGCGGTGATCCTGGTGGATCGCGGTGCCAGGGATGGTGTGCGGCACAACGACACCGTGGTGGGTGCCGGGGGTCTGGTCGGGCGCATCCTGGCCGTTACCCACTCGACGGCGCAGGTGCTGCTGGTAACCGACTCGCGCAGCTCCGTGGGCGTTGTGCTCCAGCAGTCGCGCGAGTCGGGCGTGGTGGAGGGTCAGGGTGGGCCGCTGCTGCGCGTGAAGTACCTGTCCAGGGCGCGTGAGATAGCGGTAGGCGAGGCCGTACTGACCTCGGGCCAGGCGGGCGTGTTTCCCCGAGGCCTGCCGGTGGGAACGATCTCAGCGCTTGTGCGCGAGCAGGGCGCCCTGTATCAGGAGGCAACCGTCCGTCCTGCCGCAAGCCTGGCCCACATCGAAGAGGTGCTGATTCTGATTGGGAGTTCTTCCAGGCCGTGACGCTGCTGAGGATCGCGCTGTTCGCGTGCCTGCTGGGAGCAGGCGCTGTCGTTGACGGCGCCTGGCTGTCCCGGCTGCCCAGGTGGGCCTCACCTGACCTGCTGCTCCTCATCACCGTGGCCTTCGGTCTGCGGCGGGGGCTGGCAGCCGCCGCCCTGACTGGTGCAGCGGCCGGATACCTCCGGGATGTGACCGGAGGCAGCCCGCTTGGGATCTACGCGCTTTCCTACCTGGCCGTCGGCACCGCTGCCGGAGCGCTGGCAGCCGTGGTGGATCTGGGGCAGAGGTACGTGTATGCCGCCGCCGCAGCGCTTGCCACGGTGGGGCTCTCGCTTGCAAGCGGCCTGATCGTGGCCGCCACCGGTCTCACCCTGGTTGACTGGCCCCTGCTGCTGCGGGAGACGGCCGCGGTCGCTGTCTTGAACGCGCTCTTCGCCCGGCCCGTTGCCGCGATTGTTGCATGGGCCGAGACCGTCTCCCGCAGGCGCGATCCAACCAGGATCGTGGCGCGAAGGGCGATACGATGAACATGGAGGGCGCGCCCTGGAGCCCACGCGTGGTCCGATTGGGGCTGATCATCCTCCTGGCGTTTGCGCTGATCGAGGGGCGCCTCTGGTCCCTGCAGGCCATTGACGGAGGCCGCTACCTCGAGTTGTCCGAGCAGAACCGGCTGCGGGACTACAAGGTTCCTGCGCCGCGCGGCGTCATCTACGATCGGAGCGGTCACCCGTTGGTGACCAACCGGCCTGCGTTCACGGTGAGCGTGCTGCCCATGGAAGTGCCCGACCCGCAACGGCTGGTCGCGGAGCTCGCCCCGATCCTGGGGGTCGAGCGCGAGGAACTGCTGGCCCGCCTGGAAGCCGGCCGCGCCCGGCCATTTGAGCCCGTGGTCCTGCGCCGCGATGTGTCGAAGAGCGTTGTGATGACGGTTGAGGAGCGCCGGCTAGACCTCCCGGGCGTGATCGTGCAGGCAGAGCCGGTACGTGAGTACCTTCTGGGGAACCTAGGAACGCATGCCCTCGGCCACCTGGGCGAGATCACCGAAGAGGAGCTCCGCACGAAGCCCCAGTACCGGGCCGGAGACCTGATCGGCAAGTCGGGGGTGGAGCGCACCTACGACACGCACCTGCGGGGTGAGAACGGCCGGCTGCGCGTCGAGGTGGATGCTGCCGGCCGGCCGGTGCGCGTGCTGAGCCGGCGGTCGTCCCGCCCCGGCCACTCCCTGGTGCTCAACCTCGATGCCACACTTCAGGAGGTTGCGGAAAAGGGCCTGCGCGGGCGCACCGGCGCGGTGGTGGTGATGGATCCCCGGAGCGGAGAGGTGCTGGCGCTGGCCAGCGCGCCCACGTTTGACCCCGGTCTGTTCTCCGGAGGGATCAGCCCGGCCAACTGGCGCCGGTTGACCGCGGACCGCAGACTCCCGCTGATGAACCGGGCGGTCGAGTCCACCTACGAGCCCGGATCGGTCTTCAAGATAATCACAGGGCTCGCCGCGCTCGGCGAAGGCGTGGCGCGGCGCGACAGCCGGTTCGAGTGCACGGGATCGCTCCAACTCGGCCGCTGGATCTTCCGTGACCTCGTGGTACACGGTACGCTCAACTTCATCAAGGGCACCGCGGTATCGTGCAACGTGATGTTCTGGCAGTTGGGCCGGGCGCTGGGAGAGGATCGGCTAGAACGCTACGCCCGCGCCCTGGGACTTGGCCAGACCACCGGGATAGACCTCCCCGGCGAGGCCGCCGGTCTCGTTCCCTCGGCAGAGTGGAAGCAGCGGGTCTGGAAGGAGCCCTGGTACCCCGGCGATACGCTCAACATGAGCATCGGCCAGGGGTTTGTCCTGACCACACCCGTGCAGATCGCCCGAATGGTGGGCGCGGTGGCGACCGGCGGGAAGTTAGTTCGGCCGCACCTGGCGCGCCGAGTGCTGGCGCCGGACGGCGCCGAGGTGACGGCGGTTGGTCGGGAGATCGAGGACGCGCCGCTGACCTTGACGCCATCGGTTCAGCATGCGATGCGCGAGGGGATGCGCGCCGTGGTCGAGGGCGGTACCGGCGCTGCGGCGGCGGTGCCGGGCATGGCGATCGCCGGCAAGACCGGCAGCGCCGAGAACCCCAGGGGCATCCCGCACGCCTGGTTTGCGGGCTACGCGCCGATTGAGGCCCCGGCGCTGGTCGTGGTCGTCTTCATCGAGCACGGTCGCCGAGGCGGTGAGGTCGCCGCGCCGATCGCACGCGCGCTGTTTGAGGCGGCGCGGCCGCTACTGGCGCCGCAGCCGGCAGGCCTGGTGCGGCGGTGAGGGCGCGCTGGC
>DYHL01000020.1:16958-17927 GCA_020724185.1 Candidatus Nitrosymbiomonas sp.
CGCGAGATGGACTGGGTGCTGATCGGCGCCACCATCCTGCTTGCCGCTTTCGGTGTCCTGGCGCTGATCTCGGCGCGGCACGGGGCTGCGGACGCGGCGTCCTTCCTGCGCGCCCGCGCGCTGCACCTATCGCTGGGCGCCCTGGCGCTGGGCGCCCTGGCGGCGACGGACTACCGTCAGATCGCCGGCCCGTGGAAGGTGGTCTACGCGGGCACCCTGCTACTGCTGGCCTCGGTGCTCGTCCTCGGGGACACGCGCATGGGGGCGCAGCGGTGGATCGCGCTCGGGGCGTTTGGTGGTTTCCAGCCGTCGGAGGTCGCCAAGCTGGCCCTTGTGATCACGCTCGCCAGGCACCTGGACGGCGTGAAGTCCCTGCCCCGCCTGCGCTCGCTCTTCCCGTTTGGTTTGCACATTGCCCTGCCGGCGGTGTTGATCGTCCGCCAGCCCGACCTGGGCACAGCGCTGGTGCTGCTCGCCGTGCTGGCGGCCGTGCTGTACGTCGCCGGCGCGCGCGCGCAGGATCTGGCCGGGGTTGCCGCCGCTGCCGCGGTCGCCGCCCCGTTCCTGTGGCGGTTGCTCCACGACTACCAGCGCCGGCGGCTCGCTGCGTTCCTGGATCCGGGCGCAGATCCGCTGGGCGCCGGATACGCGCTGATACAGTCCAAGATCGCCGTCGGATCCGGACAGCTCTTCGGCAAAGGGCTTTTTGCCGGCACCCAGAGCGTGCTGCGGTTCATACCAGAGCAGCACACCGATTTCGTGTTCACGGTAGTCGGGGAGGAGCTTGGTCTGGCCGGCTCCACATTGCTGCTCGGGTTGTATCTGGTGTGGTTGTGGCGCGCGCTCCGCATCGCGGAGGGCGCGCGCGACCGCCTGGGGGCGCTGGTGGCCACCGGCATAGCTGCGATGGTCGCGTTTCACGTTGTGGTCAACGTGGGGATGACGGTCGGGCTGATGCCCGTGACCGGG
>DYHL01000021.1 GCA_020724185.1 Candidatus Nitrosymbiomonas sp.
AGGCGAGTTCTTTACGCTGCTGGGGCCTTCCGGGTGCGGCAAGACCACCACGCTGCGGATCGTCGCCGGGTTCTACGATCCTGACGAAGGATCGGTCTTCTTCGGCGACACGCCGATGAACGGCATCCCGCCCGCCGAGCGTGGCATAGGAATCGTGTTTCAGAACTACGCGCTTTGGCCACACATGACGGTTTTCGAGAACGTCGCCTACGGACTGAAGATCCAGCGCACACCGCCGGGTGAGATCAGGGCCCGCGTGACCTCCACCCTCGAGCAGGTTGGCCTACAGGGGCTGGAGTCCCGGACCCCTGGCCAACTCAGCGGCGGCCAGCAGCAGCGGGTAGCGGTGGCTCGGGCGCTCGTGTTGAACCCGCGCGTGTTGCTGCTTGACGAGCCGCTCAGCAACCTGGACGCGAAGGTGCGGGCCCGGCTGCGCAGCGAGATCCGCCGGTTGCAGCAGGACCTGCACATCACCACGATCTACGTTACCCACGACCAGGAAGAAGCGATGGTTCTATCGGATCGCATTGCGGTCATGGACGCGGGCCGCGTGCTGCAAATAGGGACGCCGGTTGAGCTCTACGAGCAGCCGGCCGGACTCTTCGTCGCCGACTTCATCGGCACCAACAACCTGGTATCCGGCACGGTGACGGAGGTTTCCGGCGAGATGGTGGCCCTGAAGACTCCTGCGGGCATCCTGCGGGGAAGGGCGGTTGGGACGGTTACCACGGGCAGCGCGGCCGTCGTCGCGATCCGGCCTGAGAACCTGACGCTTGCTGAAGGTCGGGGCGACCTGGGCGTTGTTGTTCGCGGCCGCGTCGCCGTATCGCAGTACATGGGCAACGTGGTCCGCTACGAGGTGGATGCCGGAGAAGGAGTGGTGCTGCTGGTGGACGTCCACGATCCCCGGCGCCACCAGCTCCTGGGCCCTGGCCGGGAGGTGACGGTGGGGTTCACCGCGGCCTCCGCGCTGGTCTTCCCCAAGGAGCGCCAGGCATGACGCCGCGGACCGTCCGGGCAACGGCTGCGCTACCTGTGGCACGATGGCGCGTGCCTGCGGTGGTGTTGGCCCTGCCGATATACCTGTTTCTCTTCCTGTTCATCGCCTTTCCGCTGTGGCGCCTTTTCGTGGACGCGGTGACGACGGAGGAAGGGAAGTTCACCCTCGCCTTCCTTCGGGACTTCGCCACCGACGGCTTCTATCGGCGGTCGCTCGTGAACTCGCTCATCGTCTCATCCGGTACGGTTATCGGCTGCGTTGTGATCGGGTTCCTGGCCGCCTTCCTGCTCGTGCGCTACGACTTCCCCGGCCGTGAGACCTTCTCGTACCTGACCATCTTGCCCATAATCATGCCCCCGCTCGTGGGCATCATGGGATTGGTGTTCGTTCTGGGCCGCGCAGGCACAATCAACGTCATCTTGATGGACTACTTTGGCTTGACCAAACCGATCAACTTCATCTACGGCTGGCACGGCGTGCTGCTGGCGATGATCATGCACTACTTCCCGCTCATCACGCTCAACGTGGTGGACGGCCTCAGCAAGCTTGACGCCTCGCTCGAGGAGGCCGCTGAGGCGATGGGCTCTCGCGGCCTGAGAAAGATTCGCGATATCACCATCCCGCTCGTCACACCGGGTTTCATCTCGGGCGCCACGCTGGTCTTCATCCTGGCGTTTGCGGATTTTGCCACGCCGCTCGTCGTGGGGATGCAGGATCTGATTTCATCCCAGGCCTACCTGAACATAGTGCAGTACATTGACAACCGGCTGTTCAAGATGGGCATTGTGATCGGCGCCCTCATGGCCGCCATGGCGATCGTCTTCCTGGTGATCGCCCGGCGCATAGTGGGGTTGCGGGAGTATGCCGTCGTCTCCTACCGCGCGGTGGAGAGGCGTCCCCTGCGGGGCGTGGCCAGGGTGTTGGCCCCGGCGTTCTTCGTCGTCGTCCTGACCGTGGCGTTCCTGCCGTACCTGGGCGTAACGTTGGCAGCGTTTGGGAAGGCCTGGTCGCTTACGCCGTTTCCGACCCGGTTCACGCTTGCGCACCTGGATCAGGTGCTGCACCTGACGCCCGTCTACCTGATCAACACCCTGCGTTGGAGCGCAATCGCGGTGCTTATCATCCTGGCGATCGGCGTTCCTATCGGATGGGTGCTTGCGCGCAGCAACCTGCCTGGGAGGGGGATGATTGACTCCGCCGTCATCCTGATCCTGGCCCTACCCGGGACCGCGCTGGGGATCGCCTACATCCGGGCGTTTCACTTCCCGCTCCCGGCCATCGGCCTCGTGCTGAGCCGCATGTGGATCATCATGCCGCTCGTGCTGGCAGTCCGCCGGATGCCGTACACGGTACGGGCGACGTACGCGTCCCTGCTGGGTCTCCACCGCTCCATGGAGGAGTCGGCCGCCAGCGTAGGCGCCTCGGGCCTGCGAACGTTCTTTGACATCACTCTTCCGCTCATCTGGCGCGGGGTGCTGGCAGGCGCCCTGTTCTCGCTGATGTTCGCGCTCCAGGAGGCGGCGGCGACCATCCTGCTGGTCCTGCCTGGATGGGAGACGATGACCGTGGGTATCTTCACCTTCTACACCTCGGGCACGATCGGACAGGCCGCTGCCCTGGGGTTTGTCCTGATCCTGCTCTGCGCCGCCACGCTGTACGCGGTCTACCGGCTTACCGGCGCGCGCATGGGCGGGCTGTTCGGCTCGGGCGGCGGGTAGGTTGCGCGCGGTAGCGCGGCGGCCGGACCGTCTCTACGCGGGGTACGCCCTTGATCTGGACGGCACGGTGTACCTTGGCGATGCACTGCTGCCGGGCGCCGCGCGCACGGTCGCCGCGCTGCGGGCGGCTGGCAGGGCGGTTGTCTTCCTGTCCAACAACCCCCTGCGCAGCCGCGAGGAGTACGCGGCGAAGTTGACACGGTTAGGTATCCCGGCCGTGCCCGACGACGTGGTCAACTCATCCTACGTGCTCGTCAGGCACCTGTTGGCCACCGCTCCGGGCGCCCGGCTCTTCGTCATAGGGGAACCCTCGGTGCGGTCGGAACTGGAGTCGGCGGGGTTTGTGCTAACCGATCGCCCCCTTGAGGTGGAGATCGTCGTGGCCTGCTTTGACCGCACTTTCGACTACCGCAAGCTCCAGGTTGCTTTTGACGCGATCAGGGCTGGTGCCCGGTTCGTGGCCACGAACCGGGACGCGTATTGCCCCACGCCGGACGGCGGGCTGCCGGACTGCGGCGCGGTGATCGCGGCGGTGGAGGCCTCTACCGGCCATCTGGTGGAGGAGGTGGTGGGCAAGCCCTCGCCAATCATGGGCCGCGTGCTGGCCGAACGGCTGGGTGTGCCGCCCGCCGAGAGCCTGATCGCCGGGGACCGGCTGGAGACCGACATCGCCATGGGCCGTGCCTCGGGCATGGCCACGGCGCTGGTGCTGACGGGCGTGGCCACGCGCGATGCTGCGCTGGCCGCCGATCCGCCGCCGGACTATGTGATTGAGCGGCTCGACCAGCTATTGCCGGGGTGAGGTGTCGAAGTGAGCGGAAGGATTCTTCAGATAGTTGCACACCGGGGTGCGTCCGGGGAGGCACCGGAGAACACGCTGGCCGCGTTCCGGCGGGCCCTCGAGATCGGCGTGAACGCGGTCGAACTGGACGTGCACCTGACCTGCGACGGCGAGCCGGTCGTGATCCACGATCACATGCTGGACCGCACGACGGACGGCCGCGGGCTCGTCAAAGATCAGACCCTGGCAGCCGTGCGCCGGCTTGACGCCGGGCGGTGGTTCGGCGAGCGATTCGCAGGCGAGCGCGTCCCTACGCTGGCCGAGGCCCTAGACCTGCTCCGGCCCGTGCGCGTTATCATCGAGGTAAAGAACGGTCCCATCTACTACCCCGGGATCGCCGCGCGCGTGGCCGCGGAGGTTCGCGCGGCCGGACACCCCTCAGTAACCGTCTCGTCGTTCGACCACCCGGTGCTCGTGGAGTTGAAAGCCGGTGCGCCCGAACTGCAAACGGCCGTGCTCTTCGTCGGCCGGCCGGTGAATCCGGTGGGCCTGGCCCTGGACGCAGGGGCAAACGCCCTGCACCCTCACTGGGCCTTCCTGACCCCGGAGCTGGTTGCGGCGGCGCACACGGCAGGTCTGCGCGTGGAGACCTGGACCGTGGACGACCCCTTGTACATGGCGCACGTGGTGGGGATGGCGCCGGACGGCGTGATGACCAACCACCCCGACCGGCTGCGCGAGTTCCTGTCGGAGCGCGGCTACCCTAGGTAGGCTCGCTCCCGGTCGCGCCTCGCCTCGTAGGTCTGCCGCTGGCGGTGTGTTTCCGCCGCGTCCCAACCCAGTTCTCCTGCCATCAGCGAGGCGACGGCTGCGACCGCGTCTTCGGCTGCCTCGGTATCCAGCACCGCCAGCCGCGTGCGCAGGAACATGCAGTCCGCGAGCGTGACGGCCTGCTCAGCCCTACAGGCATAGACTACCTCGGCCGCGGTGACCGCGATGCCCGGAACGAGCCGGCTGGCCAGCGCTTGATCGGCGCGCATCAGCGCCAACAGGTCAAGACACTGCGCCCCATAGGATTCGAGCAGGTGAGTCTGCTGGTCCGCAGCCAGGCCTGAGGCGGACAGGGCGGTGCGGGCTTGCTCCAGGCCGGCGGCGCCGGTCAGCGGCAGGCTCGCGGTGCGGCACTGCCGGCGGCTGCCGTCGCGCGCGGTGATCGCGTCCACCGTGTCCTCAGCCATCGCCCGGTAGCCGGTCAGCTTACCGCCGACTATGCTTATCAACCCTCCTGGTGAGACCGCAACGTGGTGGTCGCGCCCCATCACCGAGGTCGGTCCGGATGCGGCGGCGACCAGCGGCCGGATGCCGGCAAACGCGGCGGTCACGTCGCCCTTACCCAGCGGTCGCCGGAGATACCGGTTGGCGTGGTCCAGCAGGTAGTCAACGTCGCCGCCGCTGACCAGAGGCGACGACAGGTCACCGTCGTAGGCGTCGTCCGTCGTTCCCAGCACGTGACGACCCGCCCACGGCACAATGAACGCCAGACGGCCGTCGTCGGTCTCCGGGATCACGATGGCTTCCTTGTGCGCCACGGCGCCCGGGCGCAGCACCAGGTGTGCCCCCTTGCTGTGGCGGATCCGGAACTCAGGTTTTGGGTCCAGCGCGGCGACCTGTTCTCCCCAGATCCCGGTGGCGTTGACCACGAAGCGGGCGCTCACCTCGAACGAACTGCCGGTGAGGCGGTCCTCTACAGCGGCGCCGGTGACGCGACCTCCCTCGCGGAGCAAAGCCGTCAGCGCGGCGTAGTTGCAGGTGACGGCGCCGCAGGCCCTGGCCGTTGCCAGTACCGCGTGCGTCAGCCTGACGTCGTCGGCGCGCGCGTCGTAGTAAACCAGAGCGCCGCGCAGGCCGTTAGGGTTCAGGTCGGGCACGTCGCGCTCCACCTGCGCGCGCGACATCGTCCGGTGGCGGAGCCGCGGGTCCCGGGCGAACATGTCGTAGGCAGCAAGTCCCATCCGGATGCCCAGCGGTGCGAACGATCTGAGGAGTGAAGGAATCCGCACGCCCAGCGGGCGCCGGAGCCCGGCGTAGAGCGGCACTACGAACGAAAGAGGATGCACAAGATGGGGCGCCAGGCGCAGCAGGCGGCCGCGCTCGCGCAGCCCCTCGCGCACCAATGCCAGATGCCCCTGGGGAAGGTATCGGATCCCGCCGTGCACTAGTTTCGTGGAGCGGCTACTGGTCCCGCCGGAATAGTCAGCCCTTTCGACCAGCCCGACACGGTAGCCGCGGGACGCCGCGTCCAGCGCCACGCCGGCGCCGGTGATCCCTCCGCCGATGACCAGCACCTCGACCCCGCGCTCCAGCCCTTTCAGCGCCTCGGCCCGCGAGAGTGGCATCATCATGGGAGCTCGGCGAGCGCGACCCGCCTGCCCTGCTCCGCCGAGAGGTACCCGGCATAGATTACGTCCACCACATCGTAGGCCAGCTCCGCCCCGGAAAGCGGCTCGTCCCCAGTAGAGATCGCGCGGGCGAAGTCGGCCATTTCCTGGGGGTAGCCGCGCATCCAGTCCTCATCCGGGGACGCAAACTGCCAGCCCGCGCTGGTCTCGATCTTCTCGGCGATGTACTCGCCGCTGAGGATGCGGCCGTCCGGCGCGTAGGCCATCACAGAACTGTTGGGATTGATGTTGGCGTACAGCACCGCGTTGGAGAGGTAGGCCTGCACGACGTTCTTCACCCCGCCGAGCGAGACGTCCGTGGAGAAGACGGTCGCGCGGGTGCCGTCATCAAAGCCGATCACGGCGACCGACCAGTCCTCGACGTCCTCCCACGCGTCCACAATGAATCGCTCGGGGCGGTTGCGATAGGCTTCCGTGGCCGTGAGCCGCGCGGTCTCGGCGGTGACCCACGCCGGCCGGATGGGCGCCCCGACCCGCAGCCGTCCCTCGAAGGCCTTGAGGTGCAGGACCGCGCCCACCGGGTGCGATCCCATCCTCAAGAGCGAGCCGCCGCCGGAGGTGCGCCACCGCCGCGAATAGGCCGCATGGGATCCCGAGTGGCTCTCCTCGGCGCGCAGGTCAAGGATCGCCCCGCCGCTCTGGCGGATGAACCTCCGGATCTTCTCGACCGGCGGCGCGTAGACGAAGTTCTCCGCGTAGCAGAGCCGCACGCCGGCCGAGGTCGCGGCGTCCAGGATCGCACGGGCAGTCTGGCGGGCCCGCTCCCACATGTGGAGTTTCGGCACGGCATCGCCGACGCGTTCCTCGGCCGAGTCGTCGCCGAAGTACCCGGTCAGGGGTTTCTCGACAATGATGTGCTTGCCTGCGCGGGCCGCGGCAATCGCCATCTCGGCGTGGAGGTGGTTGGGCACGCACAGATCCACCGCGTCAATGTCGTCCCGCGCCAGGAGCGCCTCGTAGCTGGAAGTGACCTGTGGGACGCCGTGTCGCCGGGCAAACGCCTCCGCCCGCTCCTGCCGCGCCGCGCAGACGGCCCAAAGGGCCGCACGGCCTTCCAGGCTCTTGAGCGCGTGCGCGTGGATGTCCGCGACGAAGCCTGCCCCTGCCAGTCCGATTCTGACCATCTCTACCTTGCACCTCCGGAACGCGGCCTGAGGGCGCGGAACTTGCCTGCCACCCACCCTGGTAGGGGTGTCCGGCTCAGCACCGTCAGCCCCGAAAAGGCCATGAGTATCGCCGAGATCGGCCGGGTGAAGAAGGGCGTGGGATCGCCCGCGGTGAGCGTCAGCGCGCGCCGGAGGTTGTCGTCGGCCATCGGGCCGAGGATGAACCCCAGCACGAGCGGCGCGACAGGGAAGCCGGCCGCCTGCATGAGGAATCCCAACACCCCGAACCCCAGCATCACGTACACGTCGAACTGGCGCGCGGCGATTGCATAGCTGCCCACCACAGCCAGCACATACACGATCGGCATCAGCGCCTGGCGCGGGACCAGCAGGACCCGGACCATCGGCCGCACCAGCGAGAGACTGAGAACGAAGACGGCCAGCGTGGCCGCCACGAAGATGGCGACGATCTCGGCGATCACGTGGGGATGCTTTAGCGCCAGCAGAGGGCCGGGCTGGAGGCCGTGGATCGTCAGCGCCGCCAGCAGCACGGCTGCAGGCGCGCTGCCCGGCACGCCCAGCGTGAGCACCGGGATCGTCGCGCCGCCGATGCACGCGTTGTCGCCGGTCTCCGCGGCGATTAGTCCTTCGATCGAGCCCTTCCCGAACTGCACCGGGGTACGGCTGGTGCGCTTGGCAGTATCGTACGAAACCCACGAGGCGATGTCCTCGCCCACGCCGGGGACGACGCCGATTACTGTCCCGATGAGCCCTGAGCGGAGAATGTGCCGCCAGTGCCTCAACACCTCGCGCACGCGGGGCAGCACCCGGTACAGGTTCGTCTCGACGACCAGCCGCTCGTCGCGGCGCATCACGCCGAGGATCTCGCCCATTCCGTAGGCGCCCACCAGCACCGGTATGAGTGCGAACCCGCCCTGCAGCTCGACCCGGCCGAAGGTGAATCGGGGGAAGGCGTGGATGCCGTCCAGGCCCACGGTCGCCAGCAGCAGGCCCAGGAACCCGGCCATCCACCCCTTGACGGGATCCGTGGGCGCGGTGAGGCTCCCGGCGATGACTATGCCGAAGATGGCCAGCCAGAAGAACTCCCAGCTCCCAAACTTGAGGGCTACCTGTCCCAGTAGCGGCGCGAAGACGGCCAGCATTGACACCCCAAACAGCGTGCCCAAGGTGGAGGCGGTAACGGACAGGCCGATCGCTTCTGCGGCCCGGCCCTGCATTGCCAGCGGGTAGCCGTCCAGGCACACCGCGGCCTGCGCCGGAGTGCCCGGGATGTTGATGAGCACCGCCGATCGGCTACCGCCTGTGATCGCGCCCACGTAGGTGGCGATGAGCACCGCGATGGCGTAGTCAACCGGAAGGCCAAAGGTCAGGCCGGTGAGGAGCGAGAGCGCCATCGTCGCGGTCAGGCCTGGAAGCATGCCAAAGACGATGCCGATCTGGGCGCCCAGCAGGACCAGGCCTAGCATCACCGGGTTCGTCACCAGGCGGGTGAACTCCACCAGGAGGGTCCAGGGTGTCATGGTTTCAGGGCAGCGGTACGAGGAAGACCCGGGTGAACACCCAACTCACCGTGACCGCCGTGATGAGCGCCGACGCCGCGGCCTTCCACGCGCTCGTCCCCCTGAACGCCACGGTCATGGCAAAAACGAAAAGGGCGGTTAGGATCGCGAACGGCATGCGACCCATCAGGAGGGCAAAGGCGAAGGCAAGTGCAAGCGTCAGGGCGACCCGGCCGGCTCCCCACTGGAGCGCCGCGGCACGCCCTGCTGCTCCCTGCCGGCGGGCGCGCAGGCGTCCTGCTCCTCTGACGGTGAGGAACAGCGCCTGAACCAGCAGCACGGCGGCCAGAACCGCCGGCACCAACCCCGGCGCGTTGAGCCAGGTCCAGTGCATGGTGTGCATGGGCATCCGCAGGGCTCCGAACAGAAACGCCAGGGAGAGCGCGCCGAGAGCCAGACCTGCGGCGACATCGGCCATGGCTGACCGGGACGCGTGCGAAGCCGGGAGAGGGTGGGAACCCTCTCCCGACACTTGATCGTTGTTCCGTGCCGGCAAGTTCACGGCTTCGGGATGCCCAGATCCGCAGGCGAGCGCTTGGCCAGGCCCGCATCGAACAGCGTCCAGGCCACCCTTCTTGCCTTGGCCTCGGTTACATCAGACGCCCGCTTCCCTGACAGGGCCGCGTGCGCGGTGCCCATGTGCTTGGCAAAACTGCGGAGCGTGAACGTGTCCGCGGCGTACTGGAACGCCTCGTCAACCGCCGCGACCACTCCAGCCGGGAGATCTCTGGGAACCATGACCCCGAAGTACGAGCCGGTTTCTGGGAAGTTGGGAATGGAGGCCGTAATCGCGGGGATGGTGCCGTACCCGTCCAGCTCCAGCGGGGTGCTGGACATCACAGCCAGCGCGCGCAGCCGCTTGGCCCGCAGCATCTCCGCGGCTTCCATGGAGAGCTGCATAACCACTTCCACCTCGCCGGCCACGGCGGCGACAACGGCAGGCGCCCCGCCCGCGTAGGCAATGTGCCGGTAAGTCGTGCCCGCGGCCAGCCTGAAGGTCTCTGACGCCAGGTGCCCGGAGCTGCCAGCACCCGCGGAGGAGACAGTCACAGCGCCGGGCCGCGCCTTCATGGCGTCAATCAGGCCCTTCACGTCTTTGATCGGCGAGTCGGCCCGCACCGCGATCACGTTTGGAGCGTAGAGAGAGTAGAAGTACAGCCAGTCCCTGTGGGTCAGGTCGAGCTGGCCCAGTACCGCGTAGCTGATGGCCGCCGTGCTCGAGTTGGCGGTCCAGGTGTAACCGTCGCGGGGGCGGTCCCATACTTCCTTCATGCCGATCGCGCCGCCAGCGCCTGGGCTGTTGACGATCACGATCTTTTGGCCCAGGGGCTTCTCCATCTGGCTGGCCATGATCCGTGCGGTCATGTCCGTGGAGCCGCCGGCCGCCCAGGGAACGATGATGGTGATCGGCCGGGCAGGTCGCCACGGGGCCGGGCCTGCCTGGCCTGGATCCACTCCCATCAATCCTGCCACCAGGAACATCACAACCGCGGTTGTTGCCAATCTCGTCACGTCAGTTGCCTCCCCTCGGTTCCTCATGCCGTCTTCTAAGCATTTCCCCGAAGCATCGCGCAGACCTTCTCAGGTGCCGTGCGACGGCCCGCTCCTAGATTGTACCCTGCCGGGTGGTCTGATATCCTCAAACAATGAACGCGTGGCATCGGGGTGGCGCTTGGAGGTAGTGCTTGCCAGGCATCAAGGGTTCTGCGGTGGAGTCCGGCGCGCGGTGGAGATGTCCGAGGCCGCGGCGCGCGGGCACGCCGGTGGCGTCCTGACCTGGGGTCCATTGATCCACAACCCGCAGGTGGTCGGGCGGCTTGAGGAAGTCGGCATCGGCGTGGCCGACGACCTCCGCGACCTGGTCGGTGAGGCCTTCGTCGTTTCTGCCTACGGGGTCGAACGCGCGGTGCTGGAAACCGCCAGGGCGCACGGGATGACCGTGGTGGACGCCACCTGTCCGGTCGTCACGCGAGCCCACTCGCTGGCCTACCGCCTGGCCGAGGAAGGCTACCAGGTGATTGCGGTCGGCGATCACGGACACCCCGAGATGGTGACCCTGAAGGAAGCGCTGGGCGACCGCGTGACCGTGGTGCACGACCGCGCGGAAGCCGCGGCGGTACGCTTGCGCGGCAAGACCGGTGTGATATCGCAGACCACGCAGTCCGTTCAGAACTTCAGGGAGATCGTGGGCGATCTGGCGCTGCGCACCAGAGAGCTGAAGGTCCTCAACACCCTTTGCCCGGCCATCACGGTCAGGCAGGAGGAGGCCGAGGTCATGGTCGCAGAGGTGGGTGCCCTGGTAGTGGTGGGCGGACACCACAGCAGCAACACCACCCGCCTGGCCGAGATCGGCCGATCGCGCTCGTTGCCCACTTATCACATCGAGGTCCCGCACGAACTCGATCCGGCCCGGTTTGCGGGCATCGAGCGGGTGGGCGTGATGTCCGGCGCATCCACGCCTGACTGGATCATCGCCGAGGTCGTCGAGCGGCTCCGGCGGATCGGGCTCGACATGAAGCAGGCCGCGGCCCGGCCGGTTCCGTGACCACCCGGATCTCGACGCCTGTCGTCGCCATCATCGGCCGGCCCAACGTCGGCAAGTCCGCCCTGTTCAACCGGCTGGTCAGCCGGCGGCACGCCATCGTGGAGGACCATCCCGGCGTCACCCGCGACCGGCTCTACGCGGTTACTGAGTGGAGCGGCCGCCGTTTCACTGTGGTGGACACGGGCGGGCTGCGGTCGGCGCCGGCAGAGGGTCTCGAGGTCCGAGTCCGGGCGCAGTCCGACGCAGCGCTTGAGGAGGCCGACCTGGTCCTGTTTGTGGTGGACGTGCGCGACGGGATCCTGCCCGAGGACCGCGACATTGCTGAGATCGTTCGCCGCACGCGCGCCCCGGTTCTGGTCGTCGCCAACAAGGTGGACGGGCCGGCTCAGGAGATTGGGGCGCAGGAGTTCTTCGAGCTGGGGCTTGGGGTTCCGTTCCCGGTCTCTGCCCTCCACGGCCGGGGCATCGGTGACCTGCTGGACGCGGTGGTAGCCCTCTTGCCAGCCGAAGCACCGCTGGCCGAGACGGCAGAGGCGGTCGGAGAACCGATCGCGGTGGCGATCGTCGGCCGGCCCAACGTGGGCAAGTCGTCGCTGGTCAACGCGATGCTGGGCGAGGAGCGCGTGGTGGTGGACGCCACGCCGGGCACTACCCGCGACTCGGTGGACACGCCATGCGAGCGCGGCGGCCGCAACTACGTGCTGGTGGACACCGCGGGGCTGCGTCGCCGCGCGCGGGTCTCCGCGGCCGTCGAGGCTTACAGTGCCGGTCGCGCTCGGGCCGCGATCGCGCGGGCGGACGTGGCGGTACTCGTTCTGGACGCCTCGGAGCCGACCTCTGACCAGGACCAGCGGATCGGCCGCGAGATCGCCGATGCCGGCCGCGGGGTGCTGGTGGTCATGAACAAGTGGGACCGCATCGCGACCTCGCCCGCAATGGACCGGCCGCGCGAGCAGGCGGCCCGGCGGGCGCTGCGCTTCCTGAGCTACGCCCCGATCCTGGCCGTTTCGGCAACGGAAGGGTGGGGGATCGCAGAGATATTCGACGCGGTTGCGCGCGTGGCAGAAACCCATCGCGGACGAATCGCCACGGGCCCACTCAACAGGGTAATAGGCAACGCGGTGGCCCTTAGAGAGCCACCAGCCGATTCCTCGGGACGGCGGCTGAAGGTTTTCTACGCCACACAGCCCGCGACGCGACCACCCACGGTGGTGCTGTTCGTGAACGATCCGGACAGGATGCCGCAGGCCTATCTCCGGTATCTGGAACGGGCAGTCCGAGCGGCGTTCGACCTGACCGGCACGCCGCTGCGACTGGTGCTACGGCGGCGCAGGGGAGAGGAAGGGCACGCGTGATGGCCGTGGCGGCGTTCGCCGTGCTGGGCGCCTACCTGCTGGGCGCCGTTCCGTTCGGCCTGCTAGTGGTGCGTGCCGTCACCGGACGGGACATCCGCAAGGAAGGCAGCGGCAACATCGGCGCCTCCAACGTCTATCGCGTTGCCGGCCCGGCGATCGGCGTACTGGTACTCGCGCTGGACCTGCTCAAGGGCGTCCTGCCGGTTGTCGTTTCGCAACGACTGGGCCTGGGCTCGCTGACAACCGTTATGGCGGGCCTGGCAGCGATCGCAGGGCACAACTGGTCGGTCTTCCTGCGCGGCGCGGGCGGGAAGGGGGTCGCCACCTCCTACGGCGTGCTGCTGGCGCTCTCGCCGGTCGCCGGTCTGATCGCCGCCGCGATCTGGGTTGCCGTGATCCTGATCACCCGATACGCGTCGCTGGCTTCGCTGCTGGGGGTTCTGTCGGTGCCGGTGGTCATGCGCCTGCGGGCAGAGCCGGCCGTGCACCTCGCCTTCGGCGTCGCCATCGTGATCTTCGCCTTCTACCGCCACCGCGCCAACATTCAACGCCTGATTGCCGGCGAGGAACTCCCGCTCTTCGGAGCGCGGAAGTAGGAAGCGACTGAGAACCGGCCGAACCTCAGGGTGTTGAGCATCGTTCGGGTGCGGGCTCTGACTTGATAAGCGCGACCACGACCTCGGCGTCCTCCATCACGAAGGCGCCCGCACGGCTGGCGTCGAACGAGCCCGATCGACGGGTGTGACTGTGCCCTCCGCGCCCGGGACCACGTCTACGATTGGCGGCGGCGCCTGGGGATGCAGAGGGTAGGCCACATCCGTCACCACGACCATAGGGATTTGCTGCAGGGCCAACTTGAAGATGACCGTCGTGTTCTGATGGAGGGCCTGCTCGATCAGATTGTCCATGATGATCTGCGACACGATAACATGGATGAACGCTTCGGGATGTTCGGCCCGCAGACGTTCTACGTAGCCTCTGATCGGCCCGACCAGGTCCCGGACCGGCGATGGGAGCACGACGAGCGGTTCCTCCGGAAAGAACTGCTGCCACTTGCGGCGAACCTCTGCCGCCTTCTCCCCGCTGGTGGCGACATGGACTGCGACCCAGCGAAACCCGAGAGATCGCACGAACTGTACTTGACGCACCGCGGCAGCATGAACATCTGAGATCAACACCAGGTGGATGACCGGGGCGGGGGGTGGAGGGGCCTGGAGGCCGCTCGTGCTCAGCTGCTGGCGGACATCCTGATAGTGATGATGAATGTGGAAGAAGATCCAGACCAGGGTGGGGATCAGAATGATGACGATCCAGGCGCCCTGCGCGAATTTCGTCACGGCAAGCACGATGATGACTGCCGTCGTGAGGAGGGCTCCGACGGCATTGACCGCCTGCTTGATCCGCCACCGGGGATCACACTGGAGGAGGGAGCCCTTGGTCTCGATGACCTCGCCCGGCCCGAGCCGACCGATCTTTCGCCACCGCACGATCATCCCCGTCTGCGATATTGTGAATGAGAGGAAGACCCCGATCGCATAGAGGGGGATGAGTTGGGACACGTCCGCGTGGAAAGCCACAACCAGCAGCGATGAGATGGCTGCCAGTGCGACGATCCCCCAGGAGAACACCAGACGGCTCCCCCGGTACGTGAGCTGGCGCGGGAGGAACCCGTCCCCCGCATGCAGCGCACAGAGGCGCGGGAAGTCTGCGAATGAGGTATTGGCGGCCAGGAACAGGATGATCGTTGTCGCCGCCAACGTGATCAGGTGCAACGGGCCAGACCCGTAGACCGTCCTCGCCAGTTGAGAGATCACCGTCTCGTTCTCCATCGGGATCGCATGGATCCGATTGGCGAGCACCGTGGTCCCAACGAACATCGTCCCGATGAGGACGCTCATGAAGGCCATGGTCGCGGCCGCATTCCGGCTCCGCGGCTCACGGAAGGCTGTTATCCCGTTACTGATGGCTTCCGTTCCCGTCACCGCGACCGCGCCGCTGCTGAATGCGCGCAGGAGGAGAAAGAGCGTAAACGGCTGGAAGGCGGCCTTCTCCAGATGCACGCCCGTGACCTGAAGCAGCCGTCCGGTGGAGAGCTGATAGAAGCCGACGCCAATCATCCCCAGCATCGTAACCACAAAGAAGTACGTGGGGATGGCGAAAAAGGCCCCAGACTCCCGTACACCCCTGAGGTTCACCAGCATCACGAACAGAATGGCTGCCACGGATACTTCAACGCGCCATGGGGAAAGGGCAGGGAAGGCGGACACGATCTGAGCCACGCCGGACGCAGTGCTCACCGACACGGTCAGAATGTAGTCGGTCAGGAGGGCTGCTCCAGCCGCCTGGGCAGGTCGTTCTCCGAGGTTGTCACGCGCCACGATGTACGCGCCGCCCCCATTGGGATACGCGAAGATGGTCTGCCGGTACGAGATCGTAAGCACGAGCAGGAGCGCGGAGATGGCGACTGAAATGGGGATGGACAGCCCAAAGTATGCGACGCCGGCGAGGGCCAGGACGACGAGCATTTCCTCGGTGGCATACGCGACCGAGGATAGCACGTCAAGCCCCACGGACCTTCCGACAGTCTGGCTAGGCATTTCGTGAGTTGGCAGGGGAGGTCCCAAGAGGAACCCCCGCAGTGGAGAGGCAGGAGGACGCAGTCTCTCCATTCGTGATCTCGGGACGCGCCGGATTCCCTCAGATGTCCAGCCGAATGGCCAGATGGCTCGAAGGGCTGCCCTAAAACTGAGCGCGGCCACCAGGAGCAGCAGGAAGAGGCCTGCAACCATCACAAGCACATCCCAGCCCCAATGGAGCGCCGCGACGAGGACGCCCACGGTCACGACAAGACCCGCCAGGAGGCGATCAATCGTGTGCGAGGTGGATCCACTGCTCCGCATGGCCCGACATACCCGGCCCGAGCGTAGCAGAGGGAACCTTGAGAAGTCCTTTGGGCGGAACCGGAGACTACAAGGTTATCCTAAAGATTCGCACAAAACAGCCCAGACTGTGGGGTAGGCGGAGGGTCACGCCGGTGGGCGAAAGCGATACCCCACTCCGGGTTCCGTAAGAATGTACTGCGGTCGGGCGGGTTGAGGTTCGATCTTCCTTCTGAGCTGGCTGATCAGCACGTGTAGGTACTGTGTCTCGTTAACATACTCCGGGCCCCACGCGTGTTGCAGCAGCATTCGGTGGGTCATGACCTTGCCGGCGTTCAGGGTAAGGTACTTCAAGACCTCGTACTCCGTGGGGGTGAGGTGGACTGCCTCGCCCCCGCGGGTGACAATGCGATGCTCAAGGTCAATCCGCAAATCACCGACCTCAATCACCGGCGCGTCCGACAGCCCGGCGGCATGCCGGAGCGCCACACGGATTCGCGCCAGGAGTTCTTCCGTTCCAAAGGGCTTGGTGACATAGTCATCGGCTCCCCGATCGAGAGCCAGGACCTTCTGCGATTCCTCACCTCGTGCCGACAGCACCAGAATCGGCACGGTGGCCTGCTCACGGATACGCCTGGCCACCTCCAGCCCGTCGAGGTCCGGCAACATCAGGTCCAGCAAGATGACATCCGGCCGCCACCGGAGCGACGCGATGGCCTCCTCGCCCGTCGCCACGGCTCGCACCGCGAAGCCGTTGGCTTCTAGGGTTCGGGTGAGCACCCGCCTGATCTGCGGCTCATCGTCAACGACCAGAATCCGGGCCCCTGTCATTGGCTGGTCCTACGACTCCTTCTTCGACAGCGGGGCTGGGGTTTCCGCAAGCGGCAGCGTGAACGCGAACCGTGCGCCAGGTTCGCCGGGACGCTCGACCCAGATCCGGCCACCGTGCGCCTCGACCAGTCCCCTGCAGATCGCAAGCCCCAACCCGAGACCACGCCGATCGCGCTGAGCGCGGTAGAAGCGGCTGAAGATCTGGCTGGCCGCCTCAACCGGAACCGGCGGACCCTCATTCTCGACCTGGACGACAACCTCCAGCCCCCGCTTCTCAGCACCGATCCGTATCCTCGTCCCCTCAGGAGAATACGTACCGCATTTTCCAGCAAGTTCACCAGGACATCCTCGACCTGCGTGAAATCACAGGGCACCAGCGGAAGGTCTGCAGAGATGTCCACAACGACCCGGTACTCCCGGAGCCGACTGTGCAGGGCATCCACCGCGCGCGCCACGACTTCGTGCAGATCGTGCAACTCCTTCACGGCTTTGAGCACGCCGGCTTCAATGCGCGAGAGGTCCAGCAGGTTGTTGACCAACCGCGCAAGACGGGCCGCCTCGGTGTCAATCATCTCCAGGAGCTCCAGCCGCGCACTCTCGTTAGACTGGAGATCACCTCGGAGCAGCGTCGTGGCGGCGATGCGGATCGAGGAGAGGGGCGTCCTGAGGTCGTGTGAGACTGTCGACAGGAGGGCTGACTTGAGTTCGTCCGCCCTTCGCAGCACCTCGGCCTCCGCCGCCTCGCGCTGAAGTCTCAGCCGCTCGATTACCATGGCCGTGTTCTCAGCGAATGCCCCAAGCATTCGCCGGGTCGTCTCCGGCAGCCGGGCGACGTCCTGCGCTGGTTCAACCATCAATACTCCCACAACCTTATCGCCTACCCTCAGCGGTAGACACAGGCCCACCCCATCCTCGCTGGGCTCCCCCGTCGTGAACGCGCGGAGGGCAGAATCAGGAGCGGCTCCTGTTCTCGGCACTTCCCTTGCGCCGTCCGGTGCGACGGTATGCAGACGCAAACGCCCACGGCCCTTTGGCAGGAAGATGGCACATCGGCCCTCGCCGACGACGGCCACAACCCGGGAGGCCACCTTCCGCAGGGCCTCCTCTGGTTGAGCGGAGGCATTCATATCATGCGCGAGCGCATACAGCGTCGACGCCTCCAACGCCCTCCGGCGCGCCTCTGCTTCACGTTCATGCAACCGGGCTACCAGTCGCGATGACATCTCCGCGACGAAGAGAAAGACCAACAGGCTGATGAGGTCTTCTGTCGAGGCGACGCGGAACGTCCCGTAAGGAACCGTGAAGAAGTAGTTCAGGGCAAGAAAGGATGCCAGACCTGCGGTCAACCCCGGCCCTCGGCCCCACCACACAGCGCTCAGGAACACAACGAGGAGATACGTCAGGATCATGGTGGCGAGCCCGAGAGAAGAACGCAACGCCCACAGTCCAGCGGTGACCGCGCAGATAGCCGCAAAGGCAGCGAGGTAGGTCCTTGCCATCGACGCGGAGTCTACGCCATTAGGCCTCATGCTACGCCCTCGAACTCTACATTACTCGACTGAACGCGATTTGGAAGATGCCTGGCGCGGTTGTGGCGAGGGGGACAATTGCGGGAACCGGTTGTGGTCCGGG
>DYHL01000022.1 GCA_020724185.1 Candidatus Nitrosymbiomonas sp.
TTCTCGAAGCGGGATTCTCATGAGGCCAAGTCAAATGCCGCCGGATTCAGGTTGACGTCTTCTCGCACAACCTGCCGCGGCCGGCCGACCGCGGCTTCTGACCAGTCCTTGGGTTCCATGATGGCGCGGAGGGACTCCAACTCCCCCAATGCCTGAAGCCGGTTGAATATGAGCAGCCACGCACAGTCCACGGCCGTGTCCACCTCGCACTTCCCATCGCGGTATCCCCCGCAGGGCCCGTTGAGCAACCCCTTGGAGCAGCGCGCGATCGGGCAGATGCCGCCGGTGCGGTCGAGGACGCACTCACCGCAGCCACGGCACCGCTCGGCCCACACACCGGGCTGGAGCGTGATCCCCATGAACTTGGTGTCCAGGAGCGGGAAGATGCGGCGATGGGGAAACGCCTCCGCCATCAACTGCACCCCGCACCCGCACCCCATCGAGAACACCGCCTCGGCTGCCTCCACCTGGGAAGCCAGCGGCAGGAGGAACTCCTGGTCGCACTGGCGGTGCACCGTGGCCTCGGCGATCTCGATGGGCGCGCCCTGCACACCTCGGGCCATCCGGGCCAGCGAGCTGAGGACTGAAACCTCACGCTCCCCACCGGCGAGGCAGACCGACACGCAGCTCGCGCAGCCGACCACCAGCACGCGCTGGTACGGCGCCATCATCCTGAGAACGGTCTCCAGGGATTTCTGCTCGGCTACGATCATGGCGCCCTCCTATCTCGCCTGCAGCGCGGGAGCGGCAGCCAGGTGGGCGAGCACCGGGCCGGCCACGTGGAACGAGCCCGTCACGCAGACAACGTCCTCAGGGGAAACGGCGTCGAGCGCGCACTCGAGCGCATCCACCGGGTCCTCGACGATGCGGATGTCGGCAACGCCCGGGCAGAACGCGATGGCCACGTCAGCCGGGGGCAACGCCCGGTCGTCGTCGGCCCTGGTAGCGATCACGACCGAGGCCCGAGGGGCGATGATCCGGGCGATGCCTACCAGGTCCTTGTTGCCTAGCACCCCGATCACCAACGCGACACGGCGTCCAGGGAAGACCTCGTCCAGCACGTTGCGCAGCGCCTGAAACGAGACGGCGTTGTGGGCCACGTCCACGATCAGGGTGGGGCAGCAGTGACGGACCACCTCGATCCGGGCAGGCCAGCGCAGGCCGGCAAGGCCTGCCCGCACCGCCGCCTCAGGGACCACAAACCCCGCGGCTTCCAGCCCCTCAACCGCCCCGACGGCCGTAGCGGCGTTGAGGGCCTGATGCCGCCCCAATAGGGGCACTACCAGGTCCCGGTAGGAGCGGCGTTGCCCGCACACGGTGACGCGGATCCCTCCCAGGCTGGACCGCAGCGTCCGGTAGCGGATCTCACGGCCCACCCTGGTTAGCGTGGCGCCCTTGGATGCGGCTGCCTCTTCGATCACCTCGGACGCCGCGGCCGGCTGGGGCACGGTGACGGCCCGGCCGGTCGGTCGGATTATGCCGGTATCCTCCTCTGCGATGCGGCGAAGGCTGTTGCCCAGCAGATCGGTATGGTCGTACCCCACGGTGGTGATTACCGAGACGATCGGATTCACCACGTTGGTGGCGTCCAGGCGCCCTCCGATGCCGACCTCGACGACGGCGAGATCCACCGCCCGGCGCGCGAAGTACATGAACGCGATCGCGGCCGAGGCCTCGAAGTAGGTCGGGGGCCAACCCGGCCCGCCCTCTCCCCGGGCGATCGCATCGCGCACCTCGCCGACTAGGGCGGACATTTCTTCCTGAGTTATCAACTCCCCGTTGATCCGCATCCGCTCGCGGAAGTCTACCAGGTGCGGCTTGGTGTAGAGGCCCACCCGGTAGCCGGCGGCCTGAACCATCGAGGCGATCATCGCGGCGGTAGAGCCCTTGCCCTTTGTCCCGGCAACGAGCACCGCCGGGAACTCCGCTTCGGGGTTGCCCAGCAGGCCGCAGAGATGCCGCATGCGGTCCATCTTGACGGGCGTGTACGGCGCCGGCTGAGAGGGCCGGCCGGCGATCAGCCCGTTGAGGTAGGCGAGCGACTCTTCGATGTTCATCCCCACACCCGAACGCTAGGCCGTCCGCACTTGAAGGTAGTTGTCACAGTAGATCTCCCTGTTGAGGAGCACGCTGGCCGTTCGCAGCGCGTCCATCAGCTCCTGGTCCAGCGGATCCAGGATGGCCGCGTCCAGACCCATGGCCATGGCCATCGTCAGGAACGTACGGTTGATCAGCCCGCGGTTGGGCGCACCCTGGGAGACGTTGCTCAGCCCCACGACGATGTGCGGCATAGGTTCGCACAGCGCCAGGAACGACGGGATCGCGTTCAGGGCCTCGGGCCCCTGCCCCTGCACGGCGCTGACCGGCAGCACGATGGGATCGAGATAGAGCCGGTCGGTCGGCAGGCCTGCCTCCATGGCGCGGGCCACGATCGTCAGCGCGATCTCGGCCCGTGCCTCTGCGTTGCGCGGGATGCCGCGCTCGTCAATGGTCAGCGCGATCAACCCGGCGTTGAACTGCACCGCCAGCGGGAGCAGCGCGTCGAGCTTCTCCGCGGCACCCGTCGTGGAGTTTATTACCGCGCGGCCCCGGCAGGCGCGCAATCCCGCTTCAATCACCGCCGGCCTGGGGCTGTCCAGTGAGAGCGTCACTTCCACCGCGTCCTGGACGGTCTGCACGAGCCAGGTCATCACCTCGGCCGGGTCATCCCCGGTCGGACCGGTGTTGAGGTCCAGGGCGTTGGCACCAGCGCTCACCTGCCTCCTGGCCAGGTCGGCAATCGCGGCCGCATCACGGTCCCGGATCGCGCGGGCCACCGACCGGAACATCCCGTTGATCCGCTCACCTATTATGAACATCTGCTTCCTCCTATGCGGTCGCAGCGGCCGCGCTCAGGTCGGCGATCGCTCGCCTGGCCGCGGCTGCCGCTTCAGGATGCATTAGCACAAGGATGTCAGCCCCGGCGTGCAGGAAGGAGGTTGCGGTGATTGCCTCCCAGGCCGGTCCTCGCCGTGCCTCCGAACCCCACACCGGCTGCGCGGCCTCGGGCAGCTTCGCCTCCTTGGCCTTCCAGGATTCCTCGCCCGAGAGGGTGAGCATCGGCTGCGCCAGCATCTTGTCGCCCTGCAGGCCGGCTATGCGTATCCGCTCCATGATCGAATACTCGTACTCCAGCCCGTAGCCCAGTGATGCGTTCCCCGGATGAAGCACGATCCGGTCTGGGGAGATCCCCATCTCGGTGATGAGGATGCTGAGCTGCTTCTGGATGTTTACGTCTATCGGCGATTCGGCCAGGACCAAGTGGCCGTCTGCCAGGCAGGAGACCACCAGCGTCTTGTAGTTCTCGGGGGTGGCCACGCCCATCAGGCACCGCTCTCCCCTGGTTGCCTCGGCGACCCGCGGCCAGACCTCGTTGTCCTTGTCGGCGTGGCCGCAGCCCAGGATGATCAGCGGCACGGGCACGGCTTCCAGCACCGACCGCACGGTGGCGACCGCCGCGTCCGGTGAGGCGTCCTTCCAGTCGGGATGGGGGCTGTTGAGGCGCAGGCAGATCAGTTCTGCCCCGTAGGCCTCGACGCACTTGCGCGCCCAATCTGCGGGCGCGCCCATGACGTCACCCAGTTGCGACTTGAGGGCATCAGGCCAGTCCTGGGGCACGGCGTCCATGACCTCCATCGCCACCACGGGGCGGTTGGGGCTGGGGGCATCCCCAGGAAGAAACGGCAGCGCGGCGTGCCCACCCACGGTCACGGTACGGGCGCGCGTTCCGCCCTCCGAAGCCGTGGCGCCGATCGTGACGGTGAAGATCTTGCCAGGCCAGGTCTCTCGCACCAGCTCAACGGTCACTTGATCACCCCTCCTTGCGTATGCGGTTGGCAGCAGCCACCAGCCGCCGGGTCGTTAGCTCTGCCAGCGCGGTGAGCACCTCGGCATCCAGGTATCCCTGGACCGAGGCGTCGAACACCACCGAGGCGCTGGGTGCAAACTCCTCATCGCCTTTCCACATCAGGTAGGCCACCGGAACCCGAGGGAGCGCCGGGATGCACACCGAGAAATCACCCTGGTCGAGCGGCTCACCGTCCAGGTCCCGGCCTGCTTCCATCAGCAGCGACGGCTCTGGACCGAAGACCTTCAAAATCGGCGCCACGACCCGGCCGCGAAACGAGGCCAGGTATCCCGCTCCGCCGGGAAGCTGCTCGAACGAGATCCACCGACCCTCGCGAGGGCTGCCGGTGGACTCCAGCAAGTAGAGCAGCAGGAGAATGGCCACGTTCACCTCGGCGGGCTGGTCATCGGCGTCCAGCACCAACCCCTCCGGGTACGCAACCGTGTAGTTGCGGCCGACGCAGCGTAGCCCGATCCGGTTCGGGGCGAGCAGCGTTGCGCCGCTGTGCGCAACGAGCGGGCCGAGGGCGTGCGCGCCTATCTTGGCGCGCAGCCCGTCGTAGGTTCCATGATAGACGCTCATCCTCGCACCATCGCCAGCGGACCCACCGCCGTCAGGATCTCCGTCACCGCCCGCGCAGCCGGGGATTCATCGGGAAGGTCCAGCAGTGGCCGTCCTTCCAGTTCGTAGGCGGCCACCAGCGGGTCCTCGGGCACCACCCCGGCCACGCGGATCCCGCCCTCGCCGAAGACGCGATCCACGGCTACGGGAACCCCGGATGCCCGGTTGATCACCAGCGCGATCTCCTTGACCGAAAGGGCGAGCTCTCGCACGAGGTCCTGGATGCGTCGCGCCGCCTTCACCCCGGCCATGCTGGGGTCGCTCACGATCAGCAGCAGCCCGACGTCGCGCGTGGTCCGCCGGCTGAGGTGCTCCATCCCCGCCTCGTTGTCCATGACCACGAAGGGGTAGCTGCCCATCAGCCGGTCCAGGTGATCGCGCAGCAGGTGGTTGGCCGCGCAGTAGCATCCTGCGCCTTCCGGCCTTCCCATGACGATCAGGTCAACGCCCTTACCCTCGGCCAGGCAGTCCTCGAGGTGATACTCGAGGTAGGTCGTCCGCGGGAGGTTGTCGGGCACGTCGCGCATTCCCCGCGTCTCGTGCAGAACGTCGGAGATCGCCCGATCCGGCCGCAGCCCCAGCGCGGCGTCGAGGTTGGTGTTGGGATCCGCGTCCACCGCCAGGATCGGCGTCCTCCCCATACGGCGCAGGGATCGAACGACGAGCCCGGCCGTGGTGGTCTTACCCGTTCCACCCTTGCCAGCCACCGCCACGACGAACGGCATCTTCACGCCCTCCTCAGTCCTGCCTGCCCAGTTGCGCGCACGCGCGGGGGAACCGGGCGCAGTCGGTGTGCGGGAGGAACGTGGCGGAGACGTACTCCTCCATGAATCCCGTGTCGGTGCTAAGCTCCCGGTAGGTCATCTTCTGTGCGACCAGAGCGGCCCGGCGCCATGCTTCCTGGGAGAGCAGGGCCATCTTGGCGCCCGCCACGGACCCGTTGCCGATGAAGGTCACCCGCTCCACGGGCACGTCGGGAAGGAGGCCGATGAGGATGGCCTTGGTGATGTCCAGGTAGGTCCCAAAACCGCCCGCGACATAGATGCGCTGAATGTCCCGGATGTCAATGCCCAGGCGCCGGGTAAGAAGCGAGCCGCCGGCGTAGACCGCCGCCTTTGCCCTCAAGAGGTTCTCGATGTCCGCCGAGGTAAGAACGATGTCACGGCCAGAGGCGCTCTCTCCCGCCGGCACGACCACCGCCTCGAGGCCGTCCGGGCCCTGGCGGACCACCGGCGCGTCGGGCCGCAGCCGGCCTGCGCGGTCCAGGTAATCGGCCAGCAGCAGTTCCGCCAGAAGGTCAACCAGGCCTGAGCCGCAGATGCCCCGGGGCCTGCCGCCCCCAATGGTGGACCAGGAAAGCCCTCCGCCAGGGGTGATCTTGACGCGCTGTACCGCTCCCAGGGCCGCACGCATACCCCAGGTGATGCCGCCTCCCTCGAACGCCGGGCCCGCCGAGCACGCGCAGCACACCAGGAAGTCGCGGTTCCCGACCACCGTCTCGCCGTTGGTTCCCACGTCAATGAGCATGGAGAGCTCATCGGTGCCATCCATCCCCGCGGCCAGCACGTCAGCGGTGATGTCCCCGCCGACATAGCTGCTGACCCCGGGCATCCAGGCCACGGTTGCGTGGTGGTTCACGCGCAGCCCCACCTCTCCGGCGCGGTAGGCCGGGGGCATGGAGATCACCGGGATGTAGGGCTCCCGGCGTATCTCCGCCGGAGGAAGCCCAAAGAAGAGGTGCAGCATGGTGGTGTTGCCCGCCAGTACAGCGCCGACGATGTCGTCCCGGGCCACGCCATGCGCCTGCGCGAGCCCGCCGATCAGGACGTTGGTGACGCCCAGCGCAGCGTCCCTCAGCCGTTCAAGTCCCCCGGGTTCGCCGGCGTGGATGATGCGTGAGATCACGTCGTCCCCATAGGTTGCCTGCCGGTTGAGCGCGGCCGCCGCCCCCAGCGTGGTCCCGGTAGCCAGGTCCACTAGGTGCGCCACGATCGTCGTGGTGCCCACGTCCACCGCCGCGCCGTACAGCCCGGAAGTGGCGGTACCGGGCCTCAGCGCGACGAGCTCGTGCGCGCCGTTCGTGCGCGCGAGCACCGCGGTGACCTCCCAGTTGGCGTCGCGCAGTACCTGCGGCGCCGTGCGTAGGACGTCCAGGGGAACCACTAGATCCTGGATGCCGCCGGCCCGGCGCAGCTCACGGGTCAGGCGTTGGAGGTCGCTCAGGCAGTCATGGATGGTTGGCTGCGGCAGTTGCAGGGGAAGGGCAAACACCAGAGGATCCCGAGGGGCCAGGGCGGCAGCATCTGGCCGTTCGCCTGCGGCCTCCTCGGGAATCGGCATAAACGGGCCGTTTCGTTCCGCCCCGGTCAGGATCTGCTCGCCTTCGAGCCGGGAGAGCTCCGGGACGTCCACGGTGACATCGCCGGATATGCGACTCAGGCAGGCCAGGATCTCCCCCCCGCCAGGGACTCTGCCACCCTCGTCCACCTCTGCCTCGCCTGCAACGACCCGAACCTGGCACCTCCCACAGATGCCGCGCCCGCCGCAGACGCTGTTCAGCGCGATCCCAGCCGCGAAGGCCGCGTCCAGGAGGGTCTGCCCCGCCTCGGCCACGACGGTCCGCGCATCCGGTTGGAACGTGACGGTCGGTCCGGGCACTACTCCACCACTTCCTCACGGTTTCTCAACTGCTGGCCGCGGCGCTCGCCTGCTTCCACTGCGTGCGCATGAAGGCCGGAATGCCCGCGGACTCGCGCGGCCCCACCAGGATCTGCCAGCCACACAGCTCCTCCAGCTTGCCGCTGAGGGCAGCGATCCCGCCGGGAATCACTATGCGACGGTGACCCACCCGCTCGGCGACCTGCGACTCCCCGATCGCCTTGGCAATGGATTCCGCGTTGAACTTGTCCGCGGCCCAGGCGGTCATCACGGACATGCCTTCGGTGTTCACCACGACCACCCAGGCCGGGGTGCGACTGGCCTCGGTATCGGCTTCCACGGTGAAGTAGGTCAGCGAGAAGTTAGTGGTCACCAGCACCGGCGAGGTCTCGTCAGGCGCCCCGACCGTGTGGATCCCGGCCTCTACCTGGATCGGCTTCTGTGGATCGGTGTAGATGTTCTGGCGGGCGGTAACCAGCGCCAGCGCCTGCCAGGGCTCCAATTCGTCGGTCACCACCAGCGCCGCGTACTTGCAGACGTACGCGGCCGCCTGCGCCACCTGATCCAGCGGCTCGCCAGCAGTGGCGAACGCCATCGCCGGATATCCCAGTGGCCGGAAGGTCTTGCGCAGCGCCAGGCGCCGGATCTGCGTCAGGTCCTGCAGCGTTGCAGCCGGTGTCCTCGCGCCGCTGTCAACGACCAGGTCGGTGACGCCGGAGGCGGCGATGCGCGCCGTCAGGTCGGCCAGCTCGTCGAGGTTCTTCCCCCGCACCGCGAGCGGGCAGCCGCAGCCCTTGGCGAGCTGCGCCATCGCCTCCCAGTTCTCTGCGGTCGCGGCGTAGAGCAGAGGGCGGTGCTGCTTCACGGCCGACGCAGCCGCGCTCAAGGCGTCGGTCGAAGAACCCATGAGGACCAGCGCAAGGCCCATCTCGGCCGCCAACGCCGCTGCGGATGCGAATCGCTCGGGCTCCCCGGTGGCGTCCTCGATCGCCACCAGCTCGACGCGCACGTACTGACCGACGCGATCGAACTGGAGCGCCTTGACCCGCTCGAAGGCAGCGCGCAACTCCTCCGGAGAGCGGTCGGTCCGGATCCGCACGGCGATGGCCGTCGGATGGTAGAAAGTCTCCTCGTGCCGGAACAGCACCGTCTCCTTCCCCATGACGATGCACTGCTCCGTGGGACCAACGCTGACCAGTCGGATGGGCGGCGCCGCCGCGCCTGCCAGCGTGGCCTTGGCGTCGTCGCTGGCGTACGGGCAGGCGTCAATGGCCACCTTCTTGGTGGCGAGCTGCATGGCGAATGCCAGGCAGGTGGGAAACGCGCACTCCCCGCAGTTCGTCTTGGGCAGGATCTTGTATATGTCAAGCGCAGTTAGCGGCATGATCTCTCATCCCCCTAGAGCAATGCCGGCATCCGGAGCGCCGGGTGCCCTACTCGCTCCAAATGCGCCAGGAGTTCTTCCACGGTCGTGGCCACGGTCTCGTCGGCGATCTTGTCCACAAAACCTTCGTCGCCGATGTCCTTGGCCCGGATATCGAGCTTCTCGCGAAGGGCGTCCTTCAACTCCTTGGGCATCCACACCAGGCGTTGCAGCCCGCCGTCGGCCGGGATGAACTTGCGGCTGGCCATGTACAGGCGCCCAACCCCCAGGAAGCCGGGCGTCTGGATGCCGCCTCCCACCAGGCCGGCCAGCGTGCTGAAGGTCATGCCCAGCGGGGTCATCCCGCTGAACTCCCGGTTGACGATGATGACACCGTTTGCCTCGGGCACCAGACCCATGATGCACTCAAAACACCCGCACGACGTCATCGGCGAGTGAATCATCGAGTAGAGACTCACCTGGTCGACGGTCTTGTTGGTCTTGTTATAGACGAAGGCGTTGATGCCCTCGTACATTCCAAGGTTGGCGTCCAGGCACGCGCCCTTCTCGATCGGCTGGTTGGGACCCGCGGAGTTGATCTCGTAGCTGGCCTTGCCGTCGAGCCAGTTGTAGGCGCCGCACAGCCCCAACCGCTCGGGCGAGATGACGCAGACGTGGTTGGGCGCGTAGGACTGGCACAGGGTGCAGGAGTAGAAGACATCCACCGTCTCATCGGTCATGCCGGCGACGCGCGCGTCGCGCTCGTCCCAGACCTTGCGGGCCTCCTCGATGATGCGCAGGATCTGGTCGGGCTCCGAGTAGATGGTGACCGCGACCTTGTCCACCAGCGCCGGAAACTCCTCCAGGTACTTGGCATGGAGTATCTCGCCGAAGTGCCGGAGCCGGAACCCGGCGGCCACCGCATCCTTGCTGACCCTGATCCAGGGCATGTCGCGCTGGCCGATGTGCATCACGCCCATGGCGCCGTTGATGAGCCGGTGAATCTGCCGTTCCAGGATCGGCTCGAAGTCCTTCTGGAGCTTGCGGCCGGCGACGTCAATCAGGATGCCGAGCGGCATCACTCCGCCGGGCTCGACGGTGTCCATGTCGGGTCCGACTACTTCGATCCGCCCGTCCTCGACCTCGTGCAACTCCCGCCCGCGCAGGAACTCAAAAGCGGGCGAGACCTGGCGGCCGAACTCCACGTGGAGCTGCTCCTTGCGCACGCGTTCGCCCTCGAACGCCGCGCTGTAGGAAACCGGGATCGGGATCTTCGTGATCTTGAGCTTAAGCCCACGCACCTCCACCGCCTTGGCTACCATGCGATCGTGCGGGACGTTGCTCACCACGTGCTCGTAGGTGCAGATGCCGGTGGGGAGGATCTGGGGGATGTCGGTGTCCGCGATGACGGGAAAACCGAAGTTGATGGCGCCCGCGGCAGTGGCGTACTTCTCGTCGTCAACCTCACCCAGGGCGAGTACAAAGGCAAACACCCGCTCCTTGTTGTAGAGCAGGATCTGCCTCCCGCGGGCCAGGTCGCCTGGGGCGATGCCGCCGAACGTCATGGCTGCACGGGCCGCGAAGTTCAAAGCGAGGACGGCCGCGCTGGTGTCCTTACCGTAGGGCACCAGGTAGGTGTCCCAGCTCATCTCGACGCCGGCCTCGGCCAACTGCTCGGCCATGCTGCGCCCGTTGGTGCTGCTGGCCAGGAAGACCAGGATGTTGCGCTCCTGCAACTCGCGGGCCAGCTTGACCGCGGCCTCGGTGGTCGGCATGGCGCCAACGCACGCGGCGAATCCGGGCATCCGGCCGTCCACCAGCTTGATACCCTGGGTGCGCAGGATCGCGTCGTCGGTGAACCCTAGGTAGATGCCGTTGTGCGGGGCGCCGTTGGCGTAACGCAGGGCTTCGATGATCTCCTGGGCCATCAGGGTCGCGGTTCCGGCATCCAGGGCAGCGCCCAGGTAGGGCAGCCACATCCGGTCCGTGGGAACCGGCGGTAGCAGGTTGCGCGCGATCCGTAGCGGCTCCCATGCCTCCTCCAACGTCTTCACCTTGATCCCGGTCAGGGCCAGGATCAGGGGCAGGTTGAAGGCGGTGTTGGGAAACTCCAGGCGATGGCCGGCGCCCTTGGACTCGACGGCCTCCACGAGTTTGGCCTCGGCCTCGGCCACGTACTTGTGCGCTCCCTTGATCGCGGCGGTGGCGATGATGCGCGACATAGATTCTTCCCCTCCTACCTATGTTTGGACCGGCGGTCCAGCCTCACCGTAACGGGGTTACGCCCCGACCGGAACGACCTCGTACATCATCGGCCGCAGCTTCAGGGCCTCGCGCTTCTTGTTCAGGTGGGCCACGATGAGCCGCGCTCCCTTGACCGGATCGGACTCAAACGCGAACCGGCCGCCGGTTACTCCCTCGATTTCCCCGGTGACGAAGCGGGTGACCGCGTCGCTTCCCAGGATGTTCAGCGACGAGCCCAGCACCGTGAGGATGCCGGAGGCGACGGCGTAGAACCCGATCGTGATCGCCTTCTCCGACCACCAGCCAGGCGCAGCCGCGGCCACGGGCAGCTCGGAGAAGTCGCGGCCGATCCCGCCCTCCTTGACCATCTCGATGCAGGCGGTGAGGATCCGGCTGTTGTCCACGCAGGACCCCGCGTGTAGAGCCGGCGGGATTCCCACGGTCTCGCAGATCTCCTGCAACCCCTTGCCCGCGTACTTGAAGGCGGCCTCTGGCTGCAGGAGCCCGACCTTGCCGCAGGCGATGGCAGAGCACCCGGTCTGCACCACCAGGACGTCGTGCCGCAGCAGCTCTGTAACCAGGTCGAGATGGCACTGGTCCTGGATATGCTTCGGGCTGTCACAACCGACCACCCCCACGACGCCCCGGATCCGGCCGGAGATGATCGCGTCGTTCAGGGGACGCCAGCCGCCCCGGAAGGTGCCTCCCAGCATGTAGGTGATAGACTCCGTGGTGAACCCGGCCACCACGTCCATCTTGTGGTCGGGGATGACCACCCGGGACCGATCCCTGCGCGCGAAATTCTCCACCGCCCGGCCGACGATCTCGCGCGCTGAAGCCGCGGCCCGATCCTCGTGGAACGGCATGTGCCTGGTGCCCGGAATGCGGGCCTTTTCCGAGGTTGCGATGATCTCTGAGTGGAAGCAAGAGGCCGCCTCGACCAGCCCGGGCATGATGCACTGGACGTCCACCAGGAACGCGTCCACGGCCCCGGTGATCATCGCCAGCTCCTGCTGCAGGAAGTTGCCGGCTATCGGGACGCCGCGGCGCATCAGTACTTCGTTAGCCGTGCAGCATATCCCGGCCACGTTGATCCCCGACGCGCCCAACTCCTTGGCCCGCTCTAGCAGCGCAGGGTCGGCGGCGGCATCCACGATGGCTTCTGCCAGCATCGGCTCGTGACCGTGCACCAGGACGTTCACCTGGTCGGCCCGCAGCACGCCCAGGTTCACCTGGGCCCGGACCGGTGTGGGAGTTCCGAAGAGAACGTCTTGGAGGTCGGTGGCGACCATCGAGCCTCCCCACCCGTCTGCCAGCGCGCTGCGGATCCCACCCATGATGAGACTCTGGTAGTCGGTATCCACGCCCATGTTGGTGCGGTGCATGACGTCCACGATCTCACGGTCCACTCCCCGCGGGACCACCCCGAGCTTGCGCCAGATCTCCTGCTGCTTAGCCGGCGCGCGGTGGACGAAGGCCAACTCGCCGTCCTGCTGGCCGAACTGCGCGAGACAGACCTGGGCCACCTCCTCGGCGATCTCGGCCGCGCTGCGGCCGACCAGGGCGACCCCGAGTTCAACGGCCAGCGCGCGCAGCTTGCCCTCACCCTTGATGCTGTACCCCGGCGCCTGCCCGCGGGCGGTCATCAGCAGCAGCTGGGCCACCGACCGTCCGTGGTCGGAGTGGGCAGCCGATCCGGCGGCCATGTCGCGGGCCAGCCTGCGCGCGGCGACGGTATCTATGTTTGCTCCGCAGACGCCTATCTGGGGCCGCTTGCTGCCGGGCAGCCCAAGGTTGCACGGCCCAAGATGGCAGATGGTGCAGCAGATCCCCAACTCGCCCACGCGACACTGGGAGCCCAGAGCCGCGTAGCGATCCCAGATCGTGGCGATGCCCTCGGTCTTGGCGCGCTCGCGCATCTCCACGCTGGCAGGATCCGTCCGGTCCCGCTGCTGGACAGTATCACTCATTCCCTGACCTCCCCCGAAATCTGGTTTCCAGTGCGTCTGTCAGTCGAGCCACGGCGCCGGAGGCGGCGGCATCAACAGCTGCTGCCTGCCTTCCCGTACGTTCGGCTTCGATGAGAGCTTCGCTGTAGGGAATCGCCCCGATCAGTTCGAGGCCGTCCAGGTGGGCAGCCATGTAGGCCTCGTCGGCGGAACCCCGGACCCGGTTGCCCACTCCCAGCACCTGAGCGATCCCGATCTCCGCGGCCAGGCGCCTGATGCGGCCCGCGGTCTCCAGACTCGCCCGGCTGGGGTCCACCACAACCAGCAGGGCATCGGCCGCGTGCGCGCTGCGCCGGCCCAGGTGCTCCAGGCCGGCCTCAAGGTCAACGAGGAGGGCCTGGTCGCGCTCCAGGGCCAAGAACTCGATCACGCGGCGCAGCAACACGCTCTGGGGACAGGCGCACCCGGCGCCGCCCCGGGTGATGGCGCCGGCCACGACAAGCCGGATGCCACGGTGCACAACGGCGACCCGCTCCACGAGATCGTCCACCCGCGGGTTCAACCGCACGAGGCCATCGGTGCCGCCGACCCGCTGCTCGATCTCCTCCCGCAGCTCCAGCAGGGGCGTGATCGGCTGGGAGGGAAGCCCCAGGGCTGCCGCCAGGGTGGGGTTCGGGTCGGCGTCAATGGCGGTCACGCGGTAACCGCGATCCACCAGAGAGGTGGCCAGCAGGGCTGTCAGGGTCGTCTTGCCAACCCCGCCCTTTCCAGAGATCGCCAGCTTCATGGGTGCAGTAGGCGCCATCTTCTCCTGCATTATCCTTGAACCCCCCACCGGGGAGGCATCGGGTGTGGAGTGGATTCTTGCAACGGCATGCCGGTACCGCGTCCCAGGCGTGGCCGGAGGGCACGCCTCCCGGTCTCGCATATCAGGGGAACACCGTATTGCACCCGGGCATCTAGTCGAATAGACTCGTCAGCGAGTTCATATGCCACATGGGTACTTGAATGGGGGGGTTCTAGTGCGAGCGAGAAGAGGAGTGCTCTGGGTCGGCCTGGCCATAGCGCTGGTTGTGGGGATGACCGTTTGGGCAAGCGCCAAGGCACCTGACACCGCAATGTTCAAGCAGCTCTACGCTCCCAAGGAGGGCACCGACCTGGCCAAGGCCCTGCCGTGCCTGGTCTGCCACGCCAAGATGCCGCCGACTAAGACCGACCTCAACCCCTACGGCGCTGACATGTCCAAGGCCGCCGCCGGCAAGGCCGTGGACGAGAAGACCATGCGCGCCATCGAGAAACTCGACTCGGACAAAGACGGGGCGAGCAACATCGTCGAGATCAAAGCAGGCACGCATCCGGGCGACCCGAAGTCCAAGCCCAAATAGCGGCCTCGGCGGCTGCGCACGGCCTGCCGGCTCGGCAGGAATCTGCCGGTGGACGTCGTAGCATACCTGCCAAGCGTTGACGCCCGTTCCGCGGAGGATGATCGACTATGGGATTCTTGCGCTCTGCATACGGTCGCACCTCGATCCTGGTGTCCCTGGCGCCGGGGTCCTGTTCCTGGGCCTGCTGCTCGTGGCCAAACCGCAACCCCCTGCGGAGGCGCAGCGCGTACCGGGCTATTTCGGCACCGGCTACGTGGGATCTGAGACTTGCGGTGCCTGCCACCAAGGGATCTACGACACGTTCCGTACAACCGGCCACCCGGCCAAGCTGCGGCCCGCAGCCGAGGCGCGTGCCGCAGGCATACCCAAGCCCGACTACGTCTCGTGGGACCAGATCCGCTACGTAATCGGTGGCTTCCGCTGGAAGGCCCGCTATGTGGACCAGGAGGGCTACATAATCACGGGCAGCCCGGACGGCAAGATCAGCGGCCGCAACCAGTTCAACCTCGAGACCCAGGCCTGGGTGAACTATAACGCCGGCCAGAAGATGCGCTACGACTGCGGTGAGTGCCACACCACTGGATACAGCCCAATCGGGAACCAGTTCCGCAAGCCAGGCTTCGTCGGCACCTGGGCGCTGGACGGGATCCAGTGCGAGGCCTGCCACGGGCGCGGCCAGGTCCATGCGAAGGCCCCGAGCAAGGCCAACATCCAGACCGATCGCAGCGCGGCCCTGTGCGGGACCTGCCACCGCCGCGGCACCGACATGGGCGTGATCCCGGCCGCCGGGGGCTTTGTGGAGCACCGTGAGCAGTACCAGGAGTTCCTGGCCAGCCCGCACAAGGCGCTGAGTTGCGTCACCTGCCACGATCCGCACCGACGGGCCCGTGAGGTGAAGGCCACGGGCGCCTGTGGGACATGTCACGCCGGCCCCGCCGCCGCTTTCCGGGGGAGCCGCCATCAGCGCGCGGGGCTGACGTGCACGGCCTGCCACATGCCCAACACCGGACGAAACGCCGTCGTCCGCAGCAAGTACGAGGCCGATGACCCCTCCCACCTCTTCAAGGTCAACCTGGACCCGGCGGCCCGCATGTTCACCGACGACGGCCGCTTCGTCCGGGAGGGTTCGGTCACGCTGGACTTCGCCTGCCTGCGCTGCCACGCCGATCGCACCCAGGCCTGGGCCGCGGGCGTAGCTCGGGGTATCCACCGGCTGGGCAAGTAGCCCGCCGTACCGAAATTCCCAGGAGCCCGTCCAGCAGGATGGGCTCCTGGACTTGGAGAATACCGACGGCCAATTGCCGCCACACGCAGGAGGATGGTCATGCGGATCCGCCTACCGGTGTTGCTGGCCTTGGCGCTCGTGTTGGTCCTACCGCCCCTGGAATCCGCCGGGGCCGCAGCCGGAACAACCGGCTGCGGCGCGTGCCACGCGCCCGGCAAGGCCCGCACGCTGGACGCCTCGCTCAAAACGATCAAGGACCATCCGCAGTTGCCCGCGCCCGCGGTAGCCGTGTGCCTCGCATGCCACAAACCCCAGGGCCGTTCCGATCCCCTGGGGCCTGTCCTGCACCGGCGGCACCTGGCCGCGGCCGCCTTCACCACGAAGTACAAGGGCACCTGCACCTCGTGCCACGCCGTGGACCCGAAGACCGGGCTCGTCACCGTGATCGGCCTGCCGCCCAAGTAGCCCGTGACCTGACAGGAGGAGGAGTGCGCATGCGAGCCCTGAGATGGACGATCCTACTCGGCCTGGCCGTGTTCTGCGTCGCGGCCGTCACAACCTGGGCGGTGGCCAAGCCGCAGGACCTGGCGTTGCTCAAGCAGCTCTATGCCCCCAAGGAGGGCACCGATCTCGCCAAGGCCAACTGCCTGGCCTGCCACAGCAAGATGCCACCGACCAAGACAGACCTGAACCCGTACGGCAAGGACTTACAGAAGGCGGCGGCCGGTAGGCCGGTTGACGAAAAGGCCTTCCGCGCCATCGAGAAACTCGATTCCGACGGCGATGGAATCAGCAACCTGGACGAACTGAAGGCCGGGACTCTTCCCGGGGATCCGAAGTCGAAGCCGAAGAGGTAGTACCGGAACGTGCCGAAGCGAATGGAGCACAACTGGGGGGGGTGAGTTGTCACATGCGTCGAGCAGGGAGGTTCAGCTCGTTGTGGATCGTTGTCCTGGCCATGGCGGTTCTGTTCGGAACCGGCGTCGTGACGGCCCAGGCCCAGGCAGACCAGCGTGCGCAGTGGGCTAAATCGAAGCACGCCAACCGCCTGCGGCCGACCCTGGAAGCCACGGCCGACGGCCGGCGCGGCCTGACCGCGGCCCACTGCGGCCGGTGTCACGCCGAGCAGGGGTTCTTGACCTGGCTGCCTCAGATGCAGCGGGGCAACCCCGGTCTCATCGCCAAGCCCGACGGGTCCGCCGCGGATATCCAGTACCTGTCGGAATCGGCCTGAGCCGGTTCAGCGTGCGGCCGATCACCTGCACGACCTGCCACCAGGCCGACTACACCCTCCGCCAGGCGGGCAGTACCCCGCTCCTGCCGGCCGGCTTCCGTGCCATCGGCGTGGGCAAGGGCGCGCAGTGCATGCTATGCCACAACTCGCGCAACGGCGCCATCGTCTGGAACCAAGAGGACCCGCGGCGGTACACGGCGCCCCACACGGCGTCGCAGTCCGACGTGATCATGGGCAAGAACTCGTTCTTCCTCGACTACGGCAACAACTTCATCTCGCCGCACGCCTCGTTTACCGGCGACGCCTGCGTCACCTGCCATGTCCGGATGAGCAAGACCCCGCACGCGTTCAAGGCCGATCCCCTCGTGTGCAGCCGTTACCACGGCCCTGAGTACACCGCGGCCCGCGTGCAGAGCGGCACGAAGACCCTCATTCACGAACTAGAAGCGGCGATCGAGAGCAAGATCATGGTCGCCAAGGATCGGATCCGAAACGTCCGTGTGTGGAATGATATGGCCTACGCCTACGTGGACACCGTCACCGTTGATCCCGCGACCATCACCAAGGTGGAACTCATTGAGGTGGCTGGCCAGCAGGGGATCACCATCCATTTCACCGACCGCCGGAAGATCACAACGCAGATCGGCGAGCTCCGGGACGCGGCGGGCCGGCCGTCGTTCGCCACCGGCGACCCCATCATCAGGGCCGGCTGGAACTTCTGGCTGGTCGAGGGCGACGGGAGTTGGGGCGTGCATAACCCTCGCTTTGTGCGGCAGGTGGTGCTGAACTCGCTGGACGCACTCAAGTAGACCGACGGTCCGACCAGGAGTAGACGGCAAGGCGACAGGCG
>DYHL01000023.1 GCA_020724185.1 Candidatus Nitrosymbiomonas sp.
CCACCGCTACCCGCAAGCACGCAGGATACGTCGAGGAGACAGAGACCTACTTTCTGCAGTATGGCGTCAATCTGCTCAACCAGCCGGTGACGGTCATCCTGATTGGGGGCACCGTGTATCACAAGTGCCAGGAGAGGGCGCCCGGCTACCTGGACGACCTGGCCCTGATCGCGGGCGGCGTGCTCTACAACCCTGACGAACCCCACGTACTGCGGCCCCGTGGCCCGGTCTTGCTGGATGCCCAGTACCTGGTCAGCGTCCTCGGTGGGCTGTACGGGAGGGTGAACCCCGAGCAGGCCCTGCGGGTCATGAAGCGAGAGCTTATCCCGCTTGATGTCCGGAAGCACACGCTGGGGAGGGGGACGTCATGAAGACTCGAGTTGCCGTTCTGGGGGCGGGCAACGGTGGGCAAACCTTTGCCGGCGATCTGGCCCGGCGTGGCTTTCCCGTTCGGGTCTACAACAAGTTCGCCCATGAGATCACTGATCTGAAGAAGGCGGGCGGGGTGTCGCTTGAGGGCGCCATTGAAGGGTTGGGACGGCTGGAGCTGGTGACGACCGACATTGCCGCGGTTGTGCCCGAGGCCGACGTCATCCTCGTGGTGGTCCCGGCCACGGCCCACGCCGCCATGGCCGAAGCGTGCGCCCCGCACCTTCGCGACGGACAGGTTATCGTCCTCAATCCGGGACGAACCGGGGGCGCGCTGGAGTTCCGCCATGTGCTCGGGAGTTGCGGCGTGGAGCGCCAGGTGCTGGTGGCGGAAGCCCAGACCCTCCTGTTCGCCTGCCGGATCTCGGGTCCGGCCCGCGTCCGGGTGAACAGCATCAAGCGCCAGGTGTCGCTGGCCGCGCTGCCCGCGCGCGATACACCGCGGGTCCTCGAAGCCCTGCGTCCCCTGTACCCGCAGTTTGTCGCAGCCCGAGACGTGCTGGAGACCGGCCTGGACAACATTGGGGCCGTCTTCCACCCTGGTCCGGTCGTGCTGAGTGCCGCGCGCATAGAGTCGGGCGTACCGTTCGAGTTCTATCGCGACATTACGCCTAGCGTTGCGCGGTTCCTGGAGGCGATTGACGAGGAGCGGCTCGCCGTGGCGCGGGCCTTCGGGGTAGGGGCCACTTCTGCCGCGGAGTGGCTGGAGCGGAGTTACGAGGGCGTGGAGGGCGCCACGCTCTACGAGCGGATCCGCGGCAATCCGGCCTACGCGGGCATCGCCGCCCCGAGCTCGATTGAAACTCGCTATGTGCTGGAAGACGTGCCCACGGGTCTCGTGCCCATCGCCTCGCTCGGCCGCCTGGCCGGGCTGGAGATGCGGGCGATTGCCGGTCTGGCCGACGTGTGCTGTGCCCTCTGCAGGCGTGACTTCTGGGCGGACGGCCGCAATCTCCAGCGGCTGGGGATTGCCGGTCTCACCGTCGCCGAGGCCAGGGAGTTCATCCGGAACGGCCGATGAAGCTCATCACCCTGGAGGGCGATCACTATCAGATGGGGTTCCAGCACGGCCGGCAGATCCTCGATCTGCGGCCGCGGCTGCTCGAGGTCATTGACCGGCGCATCGCGGGCCTGGAGGGCACTCCCGTCACCGGGCTTCTCCCGGAAGTGGAGCGGGTGTGGGCCGGGCAGGCGCATTCCACACTCGACATGCTGGCAGGCATCGCCAGGGCGCTCGAGTTGGATGTCGCGCGCCTCCTCTGCTACGCGGCGGCTTCCTATCTGGAAGACAGCGTGAGGGCTGGACTACCGGTCGAGGAGCGCAATGTGGGGGAGGGCCCGCCGCTGGAAGGGTGCACTGTGTGGGCGGCCTCGGGTCCGGCGACGGCCGACCGTTCGCCCATTCTGACCAAGAACCGCGACTACAATCTCGCGCACCTGGCCCTCCAGACCCTGGCCCATGCTACACCGCAACACGGCTACCGGTACCTCTATGTGACCAGCGCCGGCAGCACGGGCGTCTCCAGCTCGGGGATGAACGAAAAAGGTCTTGCCGTCGCCGACACCCGTGTCGCTTCCTCCGACGTTGGGCCCGGTCTGGCCAGGTACACCCTGATGATGGAGTTGCTCGAGCACCACGATTCGGTGGCCTCGGCGCTATGCTATCTGCGGCGGGTGCCGCAAATGGGCGGCGGCAAGCTGATCCTAGCCGATGCGCAGGGCAAGATGGCCGTGTTCGAATCAGGACACCGGCACTCGGGGGCCGTCTACGCGAGAGGCCACTTTGTGGCAGCCACCAACCATTTTGTCACTCCGGCGCTGCGCGGCCATCGCCTCGGACACGACGGCGGCGCCCCGGACGGCGAGAGCGAATCCCGCCTCCGTTCCATCCGCAGACGGCTGCGCGATTGCCGGGGCCGCCTCAACGCGGACCAGGCCAGGCGGATCATGGCCAGCCACGCGGACGGCGATGCTGCGATCTGCCGGCATGCGCTGGAAGGGAACAGCGGCACCATCTCCACTGTTGTCTTCTTCCCGGCGGAGGGGAGCCTGCTGTTCTGCAGCGGCCGGCCGTGTGAATCCGACTACACCCGGCATTCGCTCTGACGGCTGAGGGGTATTCTGTGGCTGCTCCTATGTTTTCGCCAGCGGAGGGGCACCATCAAAGGGGCTTGCGCGATGAGAGAAGAGCTGACCCTCCTTGAAGAACTGGTGGCCGGCGTATTCGCCAACTCTACCCAGAAGAAGTACTGGGAGCACACGAAGCGGGTTTCCGCCTACGCCCAAAGCATTGGAAAGGCCGAAGGCGCGGATCTCGACGTCTTGTTGCCGGCCGTTTTACTTCATGACATCGGCATGACCGTTGATGCCGGCTTCCCAAGCCATGTTGAGAAGTCCGAGCTGCTCGGCGGGTTCATGCTGCGGGGCTTGGGTTACGGCGAAGCAGAAGCCCAAAGAATAGTGGGGGTGGTTGCATCGCATCACCCGCAACCCGGGGAGATGCTGAACTCGCTGGAAGAAAAGGCGCTGTACGATGCGGACCTCCTGGACATCGTTGGGGTCTTCGGCGTCCTGCGTTGGATCGGGGCCTTTCCTCCGACAACCAAGGAACTGGTTGCCTCGATAGATCTGTTCCTGTCCATTGTTGATAGGTGCGTTGCCGCACGGGGCTCGCTCTTCTTCACGGAAACGGCCAGGAGAATGGCCGACAAGACGGTAGACGCGACGGTTGATTACTACAAGAAGGTCAAGCAGCACGTCGCCCAGTTTGAACTGCATCCAAACGAACCCTTCCCAATTTCGTTTTGACCTCAGCGATAGCTCCCTGCCTTGAGTGCTGGGTGGCCTTGAGGGAGAGGCTCACGCAGGGAAAGGGTCTGCTGGCACCGTAATAGGGATTAGGGTTGATACCGGGTCTTCACCAGACACGGGACACCCTATCGATGCACCACCACGGAGGATGGCTATGTCGCATCTCAGGAGAACATTCGTGGCCGTTCTACTGGCCGTTGCGCTGCTTCTTCCCTCGTGGGCCCCGCCGGCGTCCGCACAGCGCGCGATGACCATTACCGTCTGGTTCCCGCTGCCGACGGGCGGCCCACTCAAGGAAGCGATGGATGATCTGGTTGGGAGGTTCAACGCCGGCAGGACCGACATGCGCGTTTCGTTGGAAATGACGGGCGACTACTGGCAGAACTATCAGAAGCTGCAGACCGCAATCGTGGCCGGGAGCCCTCCCGACGGGGCCATGATCGAGTTGATGCAGATTCCTGAGTTCGCCGACGCCGCCATCCTGGTGCCGCTGGACGAGTTTGCCAAGCAGCGCGACTTCAACATGGCCGACATGGCCCAGGCCCTGCTGGGCAACTCCTACTGGAAGGGCAATCTCTACGCGATTCCGTGGCAGCGATCCACTACCCTGCTCTACTACAACGTGGACGCGTTCAGAGACGCCGGGCTTCCCGAGTTCTCACCGCCTCCAACCTGGGAGGAGTTCCGAAGGATCGCGCCGCGACTGGTCGTCAGGCAGGGGGACCAGATCATGCGGTTCGCGCTCGAGGGCAGCTTCAATCACGACTGGCTCTATGAGGGACTGGTGTACTCCTACGGCGGCCGGATCGTCAGCCAGGACGGGCGTACCGCCATGTTTAACCAGACACCGGCGGTCAACGCGCTGACTTTGCTGCGCGACCTGACCAAGCGCGACCGCGTGCTCAACGTCAACCCCAACTTCCCGGGCATAGTGGAGAACTTCATTGCGGGCCGCACCGCCATGATTGCCCACTCCAGCTTCGCCCTGGCTCTTATCACCAATCGGGCGCGGTTCCGCTGGAGCGTGGCGCCGATTCCGGCCGGACCTGCCGGTCCGGTGCTGAATGCCGGAGGCGGCAACTTCGTGCTGTTCGCGAAGACGAGCCCCGAACGGCAGCGCGCGGCCTGGGAGTTCATCAAGTGGATGACCTCGCCGGCAAACACCGCGTTCTATACCATGAGGAGCGGTTACATCCCGGTTCGCACCAGCGCAATGGAGGACCCGCAGCTTAGGAGCTATTTCCGGCAGTTCCCGATGGCGAGGAAGTCCACTGAGCTGTCTCTTGAGCACGGCAGAGGCCGCATGGTCGTCCTCAACGTTGAGAGGAATGTCCGTCAGTTCCTGGTGCCGGCGCTGGAGGCCGTGCTGCTTGGGACGGCTGATCCGAAGCAGGCTCTTGACGAGGCGGCGGCCAAGGCCAACGCGGCTCTGGGAGCCCGGTAGACCCGTGCGGGGAGGGACGCCTTGTCCCTCCCCCATGGTGCGTGCTGATGCGGTTCTCTCGGGCGAGGGAATCTCTCGTCGCCTACGCTTTTCTGTTTCCATCGCTGGTCCCGCTGGTGGTCTTCACGCTGTACCCGTTGGTCAGCTCGGGCTACCTTTCCCTGACCGGCTGGAACCTGCTCTCGCCCGCCAAGCCATTCGTCGGTCTTTACAACTACACGCGCATGGCATCGGACCCGGCACTGCTGAGCGTGCTCGGCAACACGGCGCTCTACACCGCGGCCGTGGTTTCAATCGGCGTGGCAGTCGGTTTGGGCCTTGCCCTGCTGCTCAATCGCCCCCTGGTACTGCGGCCGCTCTGGCGCGGGGTGTTCTTCCTGCCGACGGTGGTGCCGCTCGTGGTGTTGTCCGGACTGTGGCTCTGGATCTACGATCCGGGGTTCGGGCTCATGAACTATCTGCTGCGGACCGCAGGGCTCCCGACCAGCCAGTGGCTGCACAGCCCGGGCTCAGCGCTCTGGGCCATCATCGTAATGATGGTCTGGCATACCACGGGCTACAACATGGTGATCCTCCTGGCCGGGCTGCAGAACGTTCCCGAAGAGCTCTATGAGGCCGCCCGGATTGACGGGGCCGGGTCTTACACCGTACTGACGCGCATCACGCTGCCGCTGCTGTCGCCGACGCTACTGTTTATCGTCATTGTGGCGTCCATCCAAGCCTTCCGCGTTTTTGATCCGGTATGGGTGATGAGCCTGGGCACCGGCGGCCCGGCCAACAGCACGGCCACGCTGGTATTCTTCCTCTACCGCCAGGCCTTCATGTTCTTTGAGGCGGGGTACGCGTCGGCGATCGCCTATCTGGTCGTGGGTATTGCCCTGCTCTTCACGGCCGTACAGTTGTGGATGAGCAAGCGGTGGGTGACGTATGAGTAGGCGGTGGGTCGCCGGCCTCGCGGCCCACGGCGCCGTAATATCTCTGGCGGTTCTCTTCTTTCTGCCCTTCGTCTGGATGGTGGGTACGGCGGTGAAGCCCGAGAACGAGATCTTCGTCTACCCGCCTCGATGGATTCCATCTGTCTGGCAATGGGGCAACTTCGCGGCGGCCTGGGTCAAGGCGCCGTTCGCGCGGTTCTTCTTCAACAGCGTGGTGGTAACCGCTTCCATCACGGCGATCCAGCTGGCCACCGCTGCGCTGGCCTCCTACGCGTTCGCGCGGTTGCGCTTTCCGGGCAAGGGTCTGCTCTTCCTGGCGTACCTGTCAATCATGATGATCCCCAGCCAGGTGACGCTGATCCCCAACTTCATCACCCTTAAGAATCTCGGGCTGCTGAACACGTACGGAGCGTTGATCCTCCCGTTTGCCGCCACTGGATTTGGGACGTTCCTGATCCGGCAGCAGTTCCTCTCGATCCCGCAGGAGTTGTTCGACGCCGCCCATATCGATGGCGCCGGCCACCTGCGCATCCTGCGCGAGATCTGCCTGCCGCTGGCGAAGCCGGCGTTCGCCACCTTCGGTCTGCTTACGACCATGTGGCACTGGAACGACTTCTTCTGGCCGCTGATCGTGACCAGCTCGGTGGAGATGCGGACGTTGCCGCTCGCGCTTGTGGTCTTCACGCACTCCGAGCAGGGGACTTCCTGGAACCTGCTCATGGCCGCGGGCATCTTCACCGCGCTGCCGATCGTACTGCTCTTCCTGGCGGCGCAGCGCTACTTCGTCCAGGGGATCGCCAGGGCAGGGCTGAAGGGCTGAAAGCATGCGCTTGCCAACAGGGACTGCGACACTGGGGGGATCGTGACCTTCACCGTCGAAGAGATAGACTAGAGCACCAGGCCATGCGAATCACGATCGAGGTGATGATCCCGCTCCGCAATCGCCTGCCTCAGGGCGGGCGCATCACAACCCTTGAACTGCACCCGGGCGGGACCGTGGCCGATGCTCTCCGTGCGGTGGGCGTGCCGGAAGGCGAGCCGTGGAACGCCAGCATCGCCGGTCAACTTGTAGCTGCCACGCATCCTCTAAAGGAAGGGGATTTCCTGTTGGTCTTCCCTCCGATCGCAGGGGGTTCCGGCTAGTCATTTGAAGGAGGCTCTTACAATGCGCGGGTTTGCAGGCAAGATCCTCAGGGTGGATCTCACCTCTCGGAAGATCACCGTGGACCAACCCGCCGAAAGCTTCTACCGCACCTACCTGGGCGGGGCCGGCTTCGTTTCCTACTTCCTGCTCAAGGAGGTGCCCAGGGGCATTGATGCTCTCGACCCCCGGAACAAACTGATCTTGGCCCTTGGGCCCATGACCGGCCTGGCAATGCCCGGCGCCACGCGTGACTGCGTGGGCGCCAAGTCTCCACTCACAGGCGGCTACTCCAAGAGCGAGGCCGGGGGCTTCTTCCCCATGGCCCTCAAGAAGGCGGGCTACGATGCCATCATCGTGGAGGGGAAGGCAGACCGACCCGTCTACCTTCGGGTGACAGACCAGGAAGTGGAGATCCGCGATGCAGCCCACCTGTGGGGCAAGACGGTCCTGGAAACCCAGGACGCCATCGCCGCCGAGACGGGCGACAAGGCCATCCGTACGGCCGCCATAGGCCCTCCGGGCGAGCGCCTGGTCCGTTTCGCCTGCATCATGAACGATCTGAGGGAAGCCGTTGGACGCGGCGGCCTGGGCGCAGTCATGGGCTCCAAGAACCTAAAGGCCATCGCTGCAAGCGGTCGCTGGAACCCCGACGTGGCAGACCCGGCCAGGATCCGCGCGTTGACCCAGATTATGAACAAGGGGTTCAACGACAACCCCATCGGATTCGCCAACAAGCTCCACGAACGGGGCACCGGCGGTTCCGCCATGATGCTGGCGGGCAACGAGATCGGCAATCTGCCTTCCTACAACTTTGGCGTCAACTTCTTCGATGGTACCGCCAAGGTGACCGCCGACGCGGTGCTGGATACCTACGGCACGGGCATGGACGGCTGCGCTGCCTGCGCGGTCCGCTGCAAGAAGGTCGTGGAGATCGGCGAGCCCTGGAACGTCAGCAAGCGCAACGGCGGCCCCGAGTACGAGTCCCTTGCCTCCCTGGGCCCGACCTGTGGCGTGGACGACTTAGCACACATTACCAAGGCCAACGAGCTGGCCAATCTCTACGGCCTGGACACCATCTCGCTCGGCGTCTCCATAGGTTTCGCCATGGAGTGCTTCGAGAACGGGATCCTCACGACACGCGACACCGCCGGCATCGAACTCAAGTTCGGCAGTGCGGAGGCCATGCTGCAAATGGTGGAGCTGATCGCCCATCGCCAGGGCATCGGTGATCTGCTGGCCGAGGGGACAATGCGGGCGGCGGAGAAGCTGGGTCGCGGAGCCGAGGCGTTGGCCATGCACGTCAAAGGCCTTGAGATCCCCATGCACGAGCCCCGCGTCAAGCAGGGCCTGGGCGTCATCTATGCCGTCGAGGCCCAGGGCGCAGACCACTGCGCCGGCATGCACGACACGGCCTACATGCAGGACTCACCTGCCTTCGAGCACCTGCGCGGCATGGGCGCTACCCGGCCTCTGCCTGCCAACGACCTGTCCGACGAGAAGATCGCCTCTCAGAAGGCCGCCCATCTTTGGAACCTCTTCCTGGACTCGGTGGTCTGCTGCCAGTTCGTGCCCTGGAGCATTGACCAGCTGGTCGAGATCGTGCGCGCAGTCACGGGCTGGTCCTACACCACGCACGAGGCACTGAAGCTGGGGGAGCGGATCGCCACGCTGGGGCGTGTTTTCAACATCCGCGAAGGGATCACTTCAGCCCAGGACAGCCTGCCCAAGCGGATGTTTGGTCCCACCCGCGCGGGCGCCCTGAAGAACGGCGGCATAGACCCCGAGAAGTTCCGCCATGCCGTCCGCACCTTCTACGGGATCATGGGTTGGGACGAGGAGACGGGTGTGCCCACGCATGGCAAGCTGGTGGACCTGGGTATCGGATGGGCGGCCGAGGAGCTGTCCGCGGCAGCCCCGGCGACGCCCCTTGATGGAGGGGTGATGGCATGACAGAGAAGATCGAGTTCACCAACAACTACTCCGATCTCAGCACCACTCGTGGCTTCCAGTTCGAGGTCGCCTGCAACCGGTGCGGAACTGGCTTTCGCACCCCGTTCCGGCCCTCCATCACCGGCACGGTCACCGGCGCGATGGACGCCGCCAGCAGTATGTTCGGGGGGATTTTCGGCAGGGCGGCGGACCTCTCCGAGCGCGTCCGGTCGGCGAGTTGGGAGAAGGCCCATGACGCGGCCTTCACGGAGGCCATGGCGGAACTGCGGCCGGAGTTCATCCAGTGCCCCCGTTGTTCCACCTGGGTGTGCCGCAAGAACTGCTGGAGCGTCCAGAAAGGCCTCTGTAAGGAATGCGCGCCGGACCTGGGAGTGGAGATGGCCGCGGCGCAGTCCAGCCGCACCGTTGAGGAGATCTGGGCGCACTCGAAGATGGCCGAAGAGGACCGCGCGATGCTCAAGGAGCAAAGCTGGCGGGAAGGCGCCCGCGCGACCTGCCCCAGCTGCGGGGTCGCGTTGGCCAAGAAGGCCAAGTTCTGCCCGGAGTGCGGCGCCAAGATCCAGGCCGAGGTCCACTGCACGGAGTGTGGGGCCACGCTCGCCCCGGGTGCGAAGTTCTGTGCCGATTGCGGCACCAAGGCACAGTAGCGGGCGCCCGGGAGCCCCAGTCCTATAGAAGCCTGGCGTCTGCGCCTTCTTCGGCGAGCTCGATCAACGCGCCCGCGGTCCTGCCGTTGCCCATCGAGCAGTTGACGACTAGCGTCTCTCCTACGCGCGCGATCCCGGGTGACTCATGGATGTGCCCGCAGACCAGCAGGCGGGCACGGTAGCGCGTCAGCAGCTCCAGAACCCTGCGCGATCCGGCGTGCGTGCGCGCGAAGGTCAGGTCAAGGGTGCCGAGCGGCGGTTCGTGCGTCACCAGCACGTCGCAGGCGGCCTGCACGTCCGGCCCACCGAAGGAGACCCCCTGGATTGTCACCGGCTGCCTGCCGGCGAGTCCGCCGTGGCGCGTGATCTCGTCCACCGCATCAGGGCCGTCCATGTTGCCGGGCGCGGCCAGCACCGGGACCGGCAGGGTGCGCAGCAGGGCAAGCGCCTCAGCCCCCTTGTCCACGTGCGTCAGGTCGCCCGACAGCAGGACTATGTCCGGGGCATGCTCGGCCACCAGCGCGCGAACGCGGGCCACGCGTTCCGGCCGTCCGTGGATGTCTGCAAAGGCAAGAATCCGAACCCCCATCATCCGCCATGATGATACCAGAGCAAGGGAGCCGGGGGCGATCGTAGAACACTGACCTGGAAGTGGTCTGGAGGTACGGTCGGTGGGCAGGATCGTCGTGGGTCAGGACGGACGCATTACGCTTCCCGCCGAGTACGGCGGGACCGAGGTCGTTCTGGAACCCCGCGAGGAGGGCCTCTCCCTGTGGCTGGCCAGGCCAGACGCGCGGCGGGTTCACATCGAGATCACAAGCCGCTGCAACCTGGACTGCGCGATCTGCGTTCACAGGGCCTGGCGCGATCAGGCCGGGGAGATGAGCCCGGAGGTTTTTGCCCTAATCATTGAGCAACTGCGCGCCTTCCCTGATCTGCGGCGCATTACCTTCGGAGGTTTCGGGGAGCCGCTGCTGCACCCCCGGATCGTGGAGATGGTGGCCCGGGCCGCTGCCACGGGCGCAGGGGTGACGCTGGTCACCAACGGGTTGCTCCTCGACCGACGCACTGCCGAGGCGCTGCTGGCGGCCCGACTGGACACCCTGATGGTCTCAGTGGACACTGCGCACATCCAGGCGTACATGAGGGCAGGGTTGGCAAACGGCCTGGACAGGGTACTGGACAACGTGCGCGGGATGCGAGACCTGGCGCAGGAGCGCGGCTTCATGGCGCCGCGGATCGGCCTGGAGTTCGTGGCAACGCGCAGCAACGTCGGGGAACTTAGCCGGCTGCCCGAACTGGCGAAGGCCCTGGGCGCTTCCTCTGCCCTGGTTACCAACCTCCTGCCCCACACACCGGAGATGGCCGGCGAGACCCTCTATGACCGGGCAGAGCCTTTGCCGGTGCCCGCGGGCTGGCCGGTGCCGTCGGCCGACTGGCTGGTGTGGGGAATCGCCCGGCTCCCGCGCATGAAGTGGGGTGCCGTGCGGCGCTGTGGCTTCGTCGAGGATCGGACGATGGTGATCGGGACGGACGGCGGGGTGAGCCCCTGCTACGCCCTGATGCACTCCTACCCGTGCTACGTCTACGGGCGGCCCAAAGACGTGAACCGCTACGTCCTGGGCCGCGTGGCCGAGCGGCCGCTGGCTGAGATCTGGACCTGCGAAGAGTACCTGACCTTCCGAGCGAAAGTGCGGGAGTTCCGCTTTCCTTCATGCGTGGACTGTGGCATGGCCTGTGCGTTCGCCGCGAGCAACGAAGACTGCTGGGGCAACGCGCCCTCCTGTGCCGACTGCCTGTGGGCGCAGGGCATCCTGCGATGTCCGTAGCGGCGATGAGCGTGCAGCTCGTCGGCTGGCTGTCCCAGTAGCTCCTCGGCCCTGGGACGGTCTACGCCTCGTCTGCTTCGTCTATCACCGCGCTGGACTCCAATGCCACGCACCCCTTGAGCGTCTGCGCCACCGGACACCCGCGCTCGACCACCGCGAGCGCGCGCTCGGCCTCGGCACGCCGGCCCCGGGGGATCTTCAGGTGGAACGTGACACGGATGTGCGAGACTCTCATTACGCCTTCCGGGGCGGTGATGGTGCCCTCGGCCTCCGTCCACAACCTGTCGGGATGACTGGGGATTCCGCGCGCCTCCAGCGCGCCGGCGAGGGTGCCGGTGAGTCAGCCAGCGGCCGCGGCCACCAGGTAGTCGAGGGTGGACGGCAGCGGCTCCTCCGGCGTCATCTTGTAGAACGCCGCGACCCCAGCGTGCACGCCGAAGTACACCGGGTCCGGGAACTCTGCGATGTAGGCCCGCCGCCTGGGGCGTTTCTCCTGGACGATCCGGATCTTCGAGAGATGGATTACCTCGCTCACAATGCACCTCCGCACCTGTGCTAAGAGCCTTTCGTCCGGCCGCCCGGTGGTCCCTGCACGCGCCGGCAGGGATCGCGCGCCTGCGCCGTAAACTGTCCTACATCGCACGGAGGGGGCGTTGATGGCGCGTAGGCTGCTGCTCGTACTACTAGTGATCGCGTTCGTGGCGGTGGTGGTCGGACGCCTCACCGAGATCGAGCACCTGGTGGCGACGCTCCGGCAGGGGCTGTGGCCCTGGGTGCTGGTGGCGGCGTTCCTGCAGGGGATGTACTACGCCGCGTACGCCGCGCTCTTCCATGCCGCGTTCCAGGTAGTAGGGGTAGACGGCCGCTCGCGCGACCTGCTGCCGGTTCTGCTCGCCTCGCTGCTGATCAACACCCTGGCGCCCAGCGGGGGTACGGCCGGCACGGCGCTGTTCGTGGACGACGCTGCTCGCCGCGGGCAGTCTCCGGCCCGTGCCCTCGCCGGTACCCTTCTGGTACGGGTGGCGGATGCGTGCGCCTTCGCGGCGGTCCTTGTCGCAGGATTGGCGCACCTGTTCCTGCGGCACGATCTCAAGGCGTACGAGATCACCGGCGCCGTCCTGCTGCTGCTGGGTACCGCCGGGCTTGCGGCCGTGCTGCTGCTGGGGCTGTGGCGGCCGGCACAGTTGCGCCGGGGTTTGGGAGGGATCGAGCGCGCCGCGGCGCGGCTCGCCGCTTGGTTCCGTCGTCCCGCACCCCTGAGCCATGGTTGGGCCGAGCGGAACGCGGATGAGTTCACCCAGGCCGGGGTAGCGATCGGCGCGCGCCCGCATCGGTTGGTGCGCCCGCTCGTCATCGCGCTGGCCGCGCACCTGGTGGATCTGGCGAGTCTCTATGCACTGTTTCTGGCATTCCGCCAGCCCATCGCACCCGGCGCGCTGGTGGCGGGTTACGCGATGGGCATCCTGTTCTGGAAGATGTCGCCGATCCCCGAAGGGGTCGGGGTCGTGGAAGGCGTGATGATCCTGGTTTTCGTCTCGCTGGGCGTGCCGGCGGCGCAGGCCACGATCGTCGCGCTGGCCTTCCGAGGTCTGACGTTCTGGCTGCCGATGGTGTTCGGTTTCTTTATGGTCCGAAGATTGAGACTGTTCAGCTAAGGAGGCCTACGATGGGTGACGGGTTTGCTCAGGTTCGTGCTGCGGTGGTGCAGGCGGCCCCGGTGATCATGGATCGGGAGGCCACGCTGGAGAAGACCGTCGGCCTGATTGGCGCGGCCGCGGCAGAGGGGGCGCTGCTGATCCTATTTCCGGAGGCGTTCATCCCGGCATACCCGTGGGGCCTCCGGTTCGGGACGCGTGTAGGCGGGCGAACCGTTGAGGGCAGGAAGGCGTGGGCGCGCTACTGGGCCAACGCCGTGGAGGTGCCGGGTCCGGCTACCGAGGCGATCGGTCAGGCGGCACGCCGGGCGCAGGCATATGTGGCCATCGGCGTGATCGAGCGCGACCAGACCTACAGCCGCGGGACGGTCTACTGTACCCTGCTCTACTTCGGTCCGGACGGCCGGCTGCTGGCCAAGCACCGGAAGCTCATGCCCACGGCCGCGGAGCGGTACATCTGGGGCGGCGGCGACGGCAGCACACTGCCGGTTCTGGATACTCCCCACGGTCGGCTGGGAGGACTCATCTGCTGGGAGAACTACATGCCGCTGGCGCGGATGAGCATGTACGCCAAGGGCGTGGAACTTTACCTGGCGCCCACCGCCGACTCGCGCGACACCTGGCAGGCCACGATCCGGCACATCGCGTGCGAGGGGCGGTGCTTCGTGCTGTCCTGCTGCCAGTTCGTGACCAGGGAGATGTACCCGGTCGATCTCGAAGTGCTGGACGAGCTGTCCGAAGCACCGGAGGTACTCTCGCGCGGTGGCAGCGCGATCGTTGGTCCCCTGGGAGACTACCTGGCAGGCCCGCTGCTTGGTCAGGAGGGCATCCTGACGGCCGATCTCGACCTGGGGCAGGTCATCCAGGGGAAGTTCGATTTCGACGTGGCCGGGCACTACGCACGGCCTGACGTCTTCCGCCTTTTGGTGAACGAGCAGCCGATGCCTCCGGTTCAGACCGTTGGGTGGTGCGGCGGCTCGGACCTTGAGCCGCCTTCGTCCGACGAGGAGGCGCACCGCTCGTGAGCGGCCGGACCGTCCTCGTAACCGGCGCGTCGAGCGGGATCGGCGAGGCAACGGCCAGGGCGTTCGGTCGAGCCGGCGATCGCGTAGTGTTGGTGGCGCGTCGGGCCGAGCGACTGCAGCAACTCGCCGCCGAGCTGCCCGATTGCCTGGTCGTGCCCGCAGATCTCACCCGGCGCGACGATATCGCCCGCATCGTTGAAGCGGCGATGGCGCGCTACGGCACGATTGACGTGCTGGTCAACAACGCCGGACTGGGGCGCTACGACTGGCTCGAGCGTCTGCCCGAGGAGGAAATCCGCGCGCAGGTCGAGGTGAACCTGGTCGCACCCATCCTCCTGACGCGCGCGGTGTTGCCGGTCATGCAGGCGCAGGGGCGCGGGGTCATCATCAACGTCGGCTCGGTGGCCGGGAAGATCGCGACCCCGACGATGACGATCTACAACGCTTCGAAGTTCGGCCTGGAGGGGTTCAGCGAAGCGCTGCGCCGCGAGGTACAGCCGCAGGGGATTCATGTCTGCCTGGTCACCCCGGGGCCGGTCGCCGGCACCGAGTTCAGCGTGCGGAGGAAGCCCACGCCCCTGCGGGTGACCGGGCCCAGGTGGCTGCGCACCAACACAGGCCGGGTGGCCGAGGCGATCGTGGGCCTTGCCGACCGGCCGCGGCCGAGGCGCGTGCTGCCCTGGCCCTACGGGGCCATGATCGCGCTCAACACCCTGCTGCCGTCGGTTGTGGATCGCCTGGTTCTGCGCGTGACCCGCCGCTCGCGGGGGAACATTCTGCGCGGCCCGCGCGTAGACCCTGGTGAGACCGGAAAGAGAGAGAAGGAGTGATCGCCATGAGCGCTCAACGCTGGCTTGCCGGCGCGATGGTGGCCTCGTTGCTGCTAGTTCCCGCTGCCTTTGCTTTGGCCGAGCCCCAGGCCAGGTCGGAGGCCCCAGAGGCAAAGTACAAGCCGAAGGCCAATGCTGTGGTGCGCCAGGGAGACGTCTTCTGCTTCGATCGCGCCATGTCATTCGGCAATGTCGTCGTCGCGGGCGGCCGATGCTACACCTTCTATCTCGTGCGCACCCTCGATGGCAGCTTCCTGGCGTTCGGCCCTCCAGGGCCTCCCATGATCCCTCCGGGACAGATCGTCCGGCTCGGCACCCCGGCCGGAGCCAAGTTGAAGGGCCGGTTGTTCTACACGGTACCGTTGCCGAGGCCGATTACAACCATCGCGGTTGGCTCCATGCGCTTCGTCAATGTGCGGATCGTTTGGGAGTCGGGGCGGATTGTGATCTACATCCCGGGGATTGCGACCGCGGGAGACCAGAGGGAGCTCGAGATGCCCTTCATGCAGCGCTAGCGCAGGGTCGGGATCTCTTCAACCGCCTGGGGGTTCTCCAACGATGAGATGTCGCCCGGGTCCATGCCCAGGTAGCGGGCCCGGATGACCCGCCGCATGATCTTGGCGTTGCGCGTCTTGGGAAGGTCGCGGACGAACCGTATGTCATCTGGGGCAAGGGCCTTGCCCAGGTGCGCCGCGACAACCTGCTTGAGGTCCCGGCGCAGTTCATCGCCGGGTTCGTGCCCGGGCCGGAGCACCGCGAAGCACACGACCACCTCGCCCTTTATATCGTGAGGCACGCCGATCGCCGCGGACTCGGCCACCGCCGCGTGCGCGGTCAGCGCCGACTCGACCTCTGCCGGGCCGATCCGCTTGCCGGCGATGTTGAGGGTGTCGTCGCTCCGACCCAGGATGTACCAGAAGCCATCCTCGTCCGCGCGTACCCAGTCGCCGTGCACCCAGACCCCGGGCCACCTGGACCAGTAGGTTTCGAGGTAGCGCTCCGGGTCGCGCCAGAATCCCCGCGTCATCCCGGGCCACGGCTGTGTGAGCACCAGCTCGCCCACCGCTCCCCGCACCGGGCGGCCGTGCTCATCGTAGACATCAGCGGCCATGCCTGGGATGGGGCCGGTGAACGCCGTGGGCGCCTGCGGGTGCAGCGGGTCGCAGCACAGGATCCCCCCTGATATCTCGGTGCCGCCCGAGTAGTTCATGATCGGACACCGGCCTCCACCGACGTGCTCGAAGTACCACTTCCATGGCTCGGGGTTCCAGGGCTCGCCGGTGCTGCCCAGGATGCGCAGGCTTGCGAGGTCGTGGCGGCGCGGCGGCTCAGGTCCGTGGCGCATCAGCGCCCGGATTGCCGTGGGCGAGATGCCGAGCACGGTAATGCGGTGCCGCGCGACCATCTCCCAGAGGCGGTCCGGGCCAGGGTGGTCGGGCGTCCCATCGTAGAGGAACATGGCCCCGCCCAGCCAGAGGGTGCCCAGGATCAGCCAGGGTCCCATCATCCAGCCGATGTCGGTGTACCAGAAGACGCGGTCACCTGGACCGACGTCGAAGCAGTACGCCATGTCCATGGCGGTCTTGAGCGGGAAACCCATGTGGACGTGCACCGTGCCCTTGGGCCGCCCGGTAGTGCCCGAGGTGTAGATGATCATGTAGGGATCTTCGGGGTCCATGGCCTCGGCCGGCGCGTCGTCCGGTTGATCGCGCACCAGGTCGTGCCACCAGAGGTCGCGGCCCTCGGTCCAGGGCACTTGAATGCCCAGGCGCTGGACCACGATCACGTGTCTCACTTCCGGCGATCGGGCCGCGGCCGCGTCAGCCGTGCGCTTCATCTCGACCGTCTGTCCGCGCCGCTGGAAGCCGTCGGCGGTGATCAGCAGCTTCGCCCCGCAGTCGGCCAGCCGCGTGGCGACGGAGGGGGCCGCGAAACCCGAGAAGATCGGCACGTAGATTGCGCCGATCCGCGACAGCGCCAGCGTCGCGATGACCACTTCAGGCACAAGCGGCATGAACACGCCGGCCACGTCGCCCCGGCCGATTCCCAGTTCCCGCAGCGCCGATGCGAAGCGGCACACCTCGGCGTGTAGCTCCGCGTACGTGAGCGTGCGCAAGCTACCGTTCTCACCCTCCCAGATCACGGCTGTCCTGCCGCCTTCCCCGGCGTCCAGATGCCGGTCGGACGCGTTGTCCACGAGGTTGGTGGTACCGCCCGTGAACCAGCGCGCCCATTCGATCCCACGCGACGTATCCATCACGCGGTCGTATGGCCGCAGCCACCGGAGCCCCAGGTCCTCGACCACCGCGCCCCAGAACCAGGCCGGATCCTCGATGGAGCGGCGGTAGAGGGCGTCGTAGTTACCCATCCCGTGGCGCTCGATGAACCGTTGCAGACGGCTGGCTTGCACTAGCGTGGGGTCAGGGGTCCAGACGATGCGGTTAGGGATTCCGGAGGTCCTGGCTGCG
>DYHL01000024.1 GCA_020724185.1 Candidatus Nitrosymbiomonas sp.
CGCGCGCCTGCTCGGGATCGAGGCCGGTGCGCTGGCCGAGGGCACGCGCGCCGATCTCGTCGTGCTGCGGCAAGACCAAGAGGGCTGCTTCGAGGTCGTCCAGACAGTGGTAGACGGCGAGACGACATAGGAGGCCGGCCGGCAGCACCGGTAAGCGCGCGCCCGCGAGCCGCCTTGCCGTCCGCTCACCCCGCCCGTATAATGAACCGGCCGGTTGGTCCCCCGGCGCATCATCGCAAGCGTGGCCCCATCGTCTAGGGGACCAGGACGCGGCCCTCTCAAGGCCGAAACGGGGGTTCGAATCCCCCTGGGGCCACCAACTCTTCGCGCGTCCTTTTCAGGCCCTCCCCTGCCTACTCTACTCCTGCCACCTTTGCGAGTCCGGATCCCACATCCCTCGCGCCTGCCCGGTCAGCACGGGGTCTAGACAGGCACTCACCAATGAATGTCCGACAGCCGAATCTGGCGGGAGCCCTGATTCCGTGGCGATCACTGCGTAGTCACCAGCCCAACGATCGGGGATAAGCGGCATCGCAGCCGGCATAGCGTGAGTCGCGTAGGCCTTGAAGACCGCGTCCAATGCGGCGCGCACCGCCAGCGCGGCAAACCGCTCGGCTCGTGCGATCAGCGCCAGATCGGCCATGTCCTTGGCCATTCGCGATCGCTCCAACCCGTCCACTGTCCTCGTGATCGCGTGCACCTTCTCGGCAATCGCGTGTGGAATCGGGAGACCGGGGATCGAGAAACCGCCGATGCCCAGTTCCGGGATCGATAAGGGGGCTGGCAACAACTCGGGCTCCCATTCGAGAGGGTCGACCACGCCCACGTCGACTTTCGCCTTCAGATACGGCACCGCGCCGATGTACGCCGTGAGGTGGAACCGGTACGACGCCTGCTCGCCATCGGTCCCTCGCGCGGGAACAACGATGTAGCGCAGACCATCACCGAGGTCCGCCTGGGCCGCGGCGGGGAGAGCAGCACGGATCGTCTCCTCAGTCGCGCGGTAGAGGATGTCCAGGTCCACGGTAACCCGCCGTTGGAAGTCCTGGCGCTGCGCGAGACGCCAGTCGAGTGCCGCTCCACCCGTGAGTGCCCATCCGTGGTCGACGACTCTCAGCAGCCGCGCGAGGAATTGCTGGATCACCAGGCGGCGTTGCAGCGTCGGCATGTCCAACCCGGTCCGGTGTGCAATCCGGTCCAGGCGGGCCTTCAGAGCCTGACGTAAGGCCTGGGCCGTCTTGTAGGTCATCGGCCCGCCTCGAGGAGTAGCGCGCGGATACGCTCAGCCGCCTTCGGACCGCGCGCGCGCGCGGCGCGTTCGACTTCGGTGCGCGTGACCCACCCGCGGTCGAGCGCTTGCGCGAGAGCGATCGCGACCTGCTCAGGGTGTGTTCCTCCTATTGCCGTATCGATCAACGTGCGCAAAGGCGTTGTCACCCGAAGGCCGTTGACCAGGGTCACATCGGTCTGCCCGAGTCGGGCACGTGCGACGTGCACGCGCACGCCGCGGGGGACAGAACGCCGCATGCGAGGTCGGCGTTCGTAGGGAACCCAAACGTGCACCAGCCGTGGCTCGACGTCGCTCAGATCGTGTAGACGGAGAGCGGTCTCGTGACTCAATACGGCGTCAGGCCCAAGCGTTACCAGAACGGCCCACCCAACATCGTGCACGCCTTCTGGAAAGTCCCGTAGTCGGTACACTCCGCCCCACGGCCGCAGAGCGATGAACCGCCCGGTGCCCACATGATGGGCGATCAAGCGGGTGCCGAATCCCACCTCGTGCGCCTGAGCGCTTGTGAAGTGACCGCCCTGATCCACAGCGATCTGAAACAGAGCTCGGTGGTCGGGCGTAGTCTGAGTTGTAGGTCTACCGGTCTTTCCTCTACGCATATTGTTCCCTCTACAGGGTAAAGATACTACATTCTTGAGGGAACAACAATCCCCCACTCTTTCTTTGGCGCGCCTAGGAGGCCGGAACCCACGTTACTCGCAAGACGCTCCACTGCCCCGGCCCGGCGGTGCGCCTGCCCGCCAGATCCCCCTGGGGCCACCAGGAATGCTCCCCCAGCCGCCCGAATTGAGAAACGTTCTCAGATACCCGACGAGGTGAGACCTCATGCGCGTTGTGATCTGGGCCGACATGGAAGGCGTGGCCGGCATCTCCACCTGGGAGCAGGTGGGCGGTGGGCTTCCGCTCTACGAGGAGGGGCGCCGCCTCTACACCGAAGAGGTGAACGCCGCGGTCCGAGGGTGCAAGGCGGCAGGGGCAACCGAGATCGTGGTGATTGACGGGCACGGGGGAAGCCATCCAGGAGCACGCGGCTTCCTGAGCCTGATCCCCGAGCGTCTCGAGCCCGGCGCCTGGTACGTGCTCGGCCATCCCTGGACGCGCCACATCGCTCCGTTTGAGCAGGGGTGCGACGCCGTCCTGCTGGTGGCCGCGCACGCCATGTCCGGCACGCCCGGCGGCGTTCTTTGCCACACCGTATCTTCCGAGTCCTGGTACGCCGCCACGATCAACGGCACCGTGGTCGGCGAGGCAGGGATAATGGCCGCGATCGCGGGCTGCTGGAACACCCCGGTTGTCTTCCTCTCCGGAGACGAGGCGGTGTGCCGCGAGGCCCGCGCACTGCTTGGTTCCGAGGTCGTGACAGCGCCGGTGAAGAAGGGGCTGGGCCGGTTCTCCGCGCGGCACCTGCCGCCTTCCGAGGCCCGCGCGCTTATTGAGGCGAGGTCACGCGACGCGCTGGCCAACAGGTCCGGATGGCCCGCTCCGCTTAGGTTCACCGCACCCGTGACGTTTCAAGTCGAACTGACCACCCCGGACCGGGCGGAGACGCTCCGTGGCCGTGCCGGGGTCGAGGTGATCGGTCCGCGCACGGTGCGCGCCACGGGCGAGAGCTTCTGGCAGGCATGGGACGCGTTCTGGCACCACGGCTAGCCGCAGCCCGCCGGCCCGCGGCGCCCGAGAATCACCGCGGCCACCGCGTCGCCTACCTGCTCGGTATTGCTGCCCCCGCCCAGGTCAGGGGTGCGCACCTCGCCTCGGCGGACTACCGTGCACAGCGCATCGAACACCGCGCGCGAGGCCTCGACCTTGCCGAGGTGCTCGAGCAGCAGCGAGGTGGTCCAGATCGTGGCCATGGGATTGGCGATGCCCATCCCGGCGATGTCGGGCGCCGAGCCGTGGACCGGCTCGAACATCGAGGGTGAAGTGCGGCTGGGATCCAGGTTGGCGCTGGCGGCCAGGCCCAGGCTGCCCTGCAGCGCGGCACCGAGGTCGGTGAGGATGTCGGCGAACAGATTCGAGCCGACCATTACGTCGAACCGGTCAGGGTGCAGCACCATCTGGTAGGCGGCGGCGTCCACGTGGAGCTTCCACACTTGGACGTCGGGATAGTCGCGCGCCACTCGCTCGGCCACCTCATCCCACATGACCGCGGTGTACTGCATCGCGTTGGACTTGGTGACGTGCGCCAGCTTCCTGCGACGCCTCCGAGCCAGGTCAAATGCGTAGCGGAGGATTCGGTCGGTAGCCCGGTGCGTGAAAACCGTGGTCTGCACCGCCAACTCGTCGGGCGTGCCAACGGAGACGCGGCCTCCGATCCCGGAGTACTCGCCCTCGGTGTTCTCGCGCACGAACAGGATGTCCACTTCCTCGGGCCGCCGCCCTGCCAGCGGGGAGGTGATGCCCTCGAGCAGCCGGATCGGCCGGACGTTGGCGTAGAGGTCAAACGCCTTGCGGATCCGTAGCAGCAGCCCCCACAGCGAGACGTGGTCGGGCACGCGCGGGTCGCCGATGGCGCCCAGCAGGATCGCGTCGAATCCCCGCAGCGTCTCCAGGGCGTCGTCGGGCATCATCACGCCGCGTTGCAAGTAGTGCTCGCAGCCCCACGGGAATGCCACGGGCTCGATCTGGAAACCGAAGCGGCCGGCCGCCGCCTCGAGCACTTTGAGTCCTTCCGGGACCACCTCGGTCCCGATGCCATCGCCGGGGATTATGGCAATCCGGTAGCGGTTCATGCGACGTCGTCCACCAGGTGGCGCCTCCCTAGAAGAGTCCCTCCGAGGCCGCCATCCCCACGATCAGGCATCCCCAGAACAGCTTGAACGCCCGCACGTAGTCGGGACCGGTGATGGCTATCGTCCGCGGGCCGCGGCGCTCCACTCCCGGGAACAGTGTGGCCATGTGCGCCGGGGCGGTGCGCTTGAAGTCTACCTCGAAGGTCACCGGTAGCGCGGGCCGATACGGCCTCACGCCGCCGTCCCGAACCACGCGCACCGCCTCCGCGGCGCGCTCGCGGATCAGCGCGTGCGCGCGGGGCGGGGTCAGGCTCAGCCCGACCGTGCGGTCCACCGCCTCCTTCACCGGCGCAACCACCACGCCGGGCAGGCGGCGCAGCGCGTCGGCGCATACCGAGCTGTCGCCGGTCACCAGGGCGACCGGCACGCCGAACGCGCCGGCGGTTGCGGCGTTGATCGCGGCCTCGTCTGCGGGCTCGCCGTTCAGCCGCACCTCGTAGACGATCTTGCCGACGAGCGTGTGGTTCAGAATCCCGTCACCGCCGCCCTCGCGCTGGTGATACCCGACGAAGAACGCCGCGTCGAACCCGCCGTCTACGCCCTCCATCTGGCAGAGCAGCTTGTTGCTGCCGCTTATCAGCCGCGCTTCCGGATGGAGTTCCTCCACGAGAATGTTGGTCATCGGGCCGTGCCCGTCGCTGACCACGACCTCGGTCGCGCCGGCTTCCAGCGCCCCTTCGATCGCGGCGTTGGTGTCCTGGGTCATCAGGCGGCGGAAGCGGTCGTAGTCCTTCTCGCCCTGCTGCACGTGTTTGCCGGCGGCGACGCCGGTGATGCCTTCCATGTCCACGGAGATGTAGATGCGCACGGCAGTTCCTCCTTGTGTGGTACGTGTGCAGGGTCGTTCAGGCGCACGCCCGCAGCCGCGCCAGCGACTCGGCCAGATACCTGTCCAGCACCTGCGGTGACTGGGCGTCCTTCATTGACTGGAAGGGATCGGGGCCCGGGGGCATGACCTCCAGAACGGCCGCCCCGCCGTAGCCGGTCGCGCGAAGCGTCTCCATGATCGCGGGCAGGTCGAGATGCCCGCGCCCCAGGGCCTGGCGGTTCGTGTCGCCCAGATGGAAGTGAATGAGATGCTTGCCCGCCGCCCTGATCGCCCCTGCCACATCGGGTTCTTCGATGCTGGCGTGGAAGGTGTCAAGCGTGAGCCCCACCCACGGCGATCCGACCTCGGCCAGGTACGCGAGCGCGTCACTCACATTCGTGACCAGGTACGCCTCGTACCGGTTGAGCGGCTCGATGGCGATCCGTACACCCGTCCGTTCGGCTTCGAGCGCGGCGATCCCCATCGCCTCGACCGACCACCGCCACTCGCTCTCGCGCGAGGTCACCGGGCGCAGGCGCGTCTCACCTGACGGCAGCATCTGAACGAGCGGCGCGCCCACAGCAGCGGCGAAATGCAGGCAGTCCATGATGTACTGCACGGCCTGCTCCCGGATCTTGGGATCAGGGTTGGCGAGATCGCGCGGCGTCTGCGGGAACATGCAGGACGCGGTCAGCGCCAGCGGGACCAGGTTGTGGCGGGAGAGCGCCAGCCGCGTCTCCTCCGGCGTCCACCGGTCGGGCTCGCCCGGCAGCTCGACACCATCGTAGCCCGCGGATGCGATTCTCTCGAGCGTGCCCTCGAGGGGCGCGTCCCCGTAGATCCACGCGCAGACCCCAAACTTCATCCTCATCACCCTTTCACCGCCCCGGCGGTCAGGCCGCGGATGAAGTGCTGCGACAGCACCACGTACAGCGCCACGACCGGAACCGCGGCCAGCGTGAGGCCGGCAAACAGCGTTGCCCAGTCGGTGTAGTACTGCCCGAAGAAGGCGGTCATGCCCAGCGGCAGCGTCTTCAGGTGGTCCGATTGAATGAAAACCAGCGGGAAGAAGAAGTCGTTCCATATCGGGATCAGGTTGTACACGGTCACGATGACCAGCGCCGGGCGCACCAGCGGGAGCATCACCCGCGTGAAGATCGTCCATTCACTGGCGCCGTCAATGCGGGCGGCGCTGTCGAGGTCGGCCGGCAGCGTGCGGAAGAACCCGGTCAGGATGAAGATCGCGCTGGGCAGGCCGGAGGCCGCGTATATCAGTATCAGCGACCAAAGGGTGTCCAGCAGGTTCAGGTTGCGCATGAGGATGAACAGTGGGATGATGGCCAGCCGGATCGGCAGCATCAACCCGCTGAGGAAGTACAGGTACAGGAAGTCGTTTCCTCGGAACCGGAACCGCCCCAGCGCGTACCCCGCCATTGCCCCACAGAACAGGATGATCGCCACCGAGGCCGCGGTCACGATCACGCTGTTCTGGATGTAGAGGGCGAAGCGCGCGTCCACCCAGACCCGGCTGAAGTTGTCGAGACTCCAGACCGTCGGAAGCCCCAGGGGATGCTGGAAGATCTCGCGCGTGGTCTTGAACGCCGAGAGGCCCATGAAGACCATTGGCGCGAGCACGAGGAAGGCGTTGGCGATCAGAATCGCCTGCAATAGCGGCGTCCACCGCGAGCGCCCGCTCATCCCATTTCGACCTCGCGCCTGCGCAGGAAAACCGCGCCCACGGTCGAGACGGTCACCAGCATGAGGAACATGAGGACCGCGATTGCCGAGCCCACGCCGATGTCCTGGAGCCCGGTGTCCACCTCGCCGAACGCGGTGCGGTAGAAGAGCAACCCGAGCACGTCGGTGGCCCTATTGGGCGCGCCCGAAACGCCCTGTACGACATAGGGCAGCTCGAACCAGTTGAACGACCCGATGAATGTGAGGATCACGATGATTGTCACCGCGGGCGCGAGCAGCGGGAAGATGATCCGTCGGGTCACGTCCCACTCGCTGGCGCCGTCAAGGCGCGCCGCCTCGAGGTAGTCCTCGGGGACCGCGTTGATGCCTGCCAGGAACACGATCGTAGGGAAACCCACCCAGCGCCAGGCGTTGATGAGCGTCAGGGTTATCAGCGCGGTTTCGGGTTCTCCCAGCCACGCCCTCGCGAGCGCACCCAGCCCGACCATTCCCAGCGTCTTGTTGATCACGCCGAAGACCGGGTTGAGGAAGAGCCCCCAGAGGAACCCCACGATTACGAGCGAGAGCGTCACAGGTAGGAAGAATATCGCCCGGTACGCCCGCGCGCCCCACGGGTTGCGGGCCAGGATCAGCGCCAGAGCCAGGCCCGTGATGTTCTGGATCAGCATGGTCAGGCCGAAGACCACCACGTTGTGCCAGAACGCGCCCACCAGCAGGCGGGGATAGGGGAACGTGGTGAACAGCCGGATGAAGTTGGCCAGGCCGGCGAAGCCGCGCCGGCCGATGCCCTCCCAGGAGTACAGACTGTAGGCCAGCGCCGAGAGGATGGGATAGGTGACAAACGCGGCAAACAGCACTACGGCCGGCGCCAGGAAGATTGCCAACCACAGGCGCCGGCCGGCGCGCATGCTCAGGCCGCGGCGGGGACTGCGCCCCGCCCGGCTACCGTCCGCGGAAAGCGTCAATCCAGGAGCTCAGCCCGCGCGTCACCTCTTCGCCCACCTGCGCCGGCGTCAGCGTGCCGGCCATCATCCCCTGCAGAGCGCTCTGCAGCAGCGTGGATCCGGTCGGGGCCTGCCAGCGGAATCCCACCAGCATGATGTAGGGTGTCGCCTTCCGGTTCATCGCCTGCACCTGCTGCAACTGGGGGTTCCTTACCACGACGCCGGGCACGGCCGACATCTGCGCCAGCAGGTCGGTGAACATCTGCCCAAACTCCAGGGTGGCGGTGAAGCGGATGAACTTGAGGGCCGCCTCCATGTGCGGCGTCTTGGCGTTGATGCCGTAGTTGCCGTCGGCGTACGACGAGACCCACGGGATCTGGTCGGCCCGCTCCGGCGGCGCAGCGAAGACGCCGAACTCCAGATTCTTGTTCTGCGCCTTGAAGAACCCGATCTCCCACGACCCGCCGATGAACATTGCCGCCTGTTCGTTGATGAACATCTGCTGCATCGTGGCGTAGTCCACGCCCATGAATCCGGTGGGCATGTACGGCCGCAGCTCCAGCATCTTCGCCAGGGCGTTGGTGTAGGCAGGTTCGCGGAAGGTGGTTTGCCCGCGCGTGACCGCCTCGAAGAAGGTGGTCCCGCCGTAGAAGTTGGGCGCGATCACTCCCGAGAGAACCTCGAGTGTCCAGCCCTCCTTGCCGCCGTTGGCCAGCGGGACGACGCCCTTGTCTTTGAGGGTGCGCATGACGGTGAGGAACTGGTCCCAGGTCTTGGGCACGGTCAGGTTGTGCTGGGCGAAGATCTTCTTGTTGTAGAAGATCACCAGCGTCTGCGTGGCGAACGGCACGCCGTAGATGCGGCCGTCCTTGCGGCTGCGCGCGCCCGCGATGGTCTGCAGCGGGAACCGCTTGAGCTCGGGAACCTGCTCGAAGTCCAGAGGCGCGATGAACCCGGGCGCCGCGAACGTCTCGAGTCCGCCGTACGCCCTCAGGTGGATGATGTCGGGACCGCGTCCCGCGGTCAGGCCCGTCGAGAGAATGGTCGCGTACTCGGGCGCCCGGAACGGGATGAACTCGATCTTGATCCCGGGGTTGCGCGTCTGGAACAACCGGATCATCCGATCGTAGACCCACTTGTCCTCGGTCCGCCAGCTCCAGAAGGTGAGCTTCACGGGTTCCTGTCCAAGGACGCTTGCCGGGAAGAAGGTGGCGAACAGGGCCACCGCGATTAGTGCCGTGCACAACCGTCGCATCACTTCTTACACCTCCTATGGTCCTGCAACACTGGAATACTACCGCCCCGGGGCTAGTATACCTGCGGCGCGCGCTCGCCGGGTCCCCCGGCCAGCGCGCGGACGAACCCCCGCGCGATCTCCCTGGGATTCGTGATCGCGGTGCCCACCACCACGGCGAACGCCCCGCGGTCCAGGGCTTCGCGGGCCTGCGCAGGCGTCTTGATCCGGCCTTCGGCGATGACCGGCACGCGCACCCGCGCGGCCAGCGCCGCCACCAACTCCATGTCAGGATCCTCGGGCGGCGGCGCCCCTGGGTCCACATAGCCCGACAGCGTGGTCGCCACCGCGTCCGCGCCCGCTCCCTCGGCGGCCAGGCCGTCCTCGATGCCGGAGGCATCAGCCAGGACCGGCAGTCCGAGCTCACCGTGGATACTGGCGACCAACTCTTCCAGCGTCACACCACCTGGCCGCGGGCGGCCGGTGGCGTCCAGCGCGATGACCGCTGCGCCGGCAGCGGCCACCGCTTCGGCCTCGGCGAAGGTGGGCGTGATGCTCACCGGGCTCCCGTCGTAGGCGCGCTTGTACAGCCCTATGATGGGGAGCCCGGTGACCGCGCGCGCGGCGCGGATGTCCGCGGGCCCGTTCATACGCAGCCCCAGCGCACCGGCATCGGACGCGGCCCGAGCCATCGCGGCCATGAACGCCGGGCCATGTAGGGGGTTATCCGGCCGCGCCTGACACGACACGATCAGCCCCCTGCGCAGCGCCGCCAGCGTTGGGTGGACTGTGAGTGAACGGTGCGCCGCGGCTCCGTCCATGCGCGACTCCTCCTGATGCGCTACAATAAGAAGGTGATTACCCTGACCGAACGCGAGGCCTACAAGCGCCTGCGCGATGCCGCGGGCAGCGTTGATCGGGCGCTCGCGGTTGACCGCGGCTCGGTGCGGTGGCGTGACACCCCGGTACCAGGGGTGCTGTTCGGCCTGGCCCTCGGCGCGGCGCACGCCCTCATGTTTGTGTCCGGCGACGATATCGCCGGACAGGACTGGGGCGACCGCCTGCCCGGCCGCATCGAGGCCGCCCGCCGCTACCTGCTCGGTTTCCCGCGCCCGGCGCGGTAAGGCCTCTCCGGGGACGTATTCCGTGACGCGGCTTCGTTTCCCTGTGGTCGGGCATCTTTGTGCGGGAGGCCCCCGGCGTGATAGTCGAGACACTGCAACTCGGCCCCATAGCGACCAACTGCTACATCGTCCGCGACGAGACCACCGGCCGCGCAGCGGTCATTGACCCCGGGGGCGATGCCCCACGCGTGACCGCGGCGCTGGCTCGCCACAACCTCACGGCGGAGGCGATCATCGCCACCCACGCCCACTTCGACCACATCGGCGCGGTGCGCGACCTCGTGCTTGCGACGGGAGCGCCGTTCCTGGCCGGCGAGGCCGAACTCCCGGTGCTGAAGACCGCGGCCGAGCAGGCCCTGCTGTTCTTCGGCATCGCCGTACCGCCGCCGCCGGCGCCGGATCGCCTGCTGCGCGACGGAGAGGATCTAATGCTGGCAGGCGCCCGGTTCCGGGTCGCACACACGCCTGGGCACAGCCCCGGCCACATCTGCCTGCTGGGCGATGGCGTGGCATTCGTGGGGGACGTGGTCTTTCCTGGCAGCATCGGCCGCACCGACCTGCCGGGCGGGGACTACGACACCCTGATGCGGGCGATCGCACGCCACATCCTGACGCTGCCCGACGAGACCGTTCTCTACAGTGGGCACGGCCCGGCGACCACGGTCGGCCGCGAGCGCCGCACCAACCCATTCTTGGCCGGTCTCGCTCCACCGGCAGGGAGCTGATCTTGAGCAAGGCATCGCTGGGCGACGGCCTGCTCCTGCTCCACGGGGCCGGCGGCCGGGCGCTTGCCTGGCAGAACCAGCTCCTGGCGTTTCCGCGCGCGCGGGCCCAGGATCTCCCAGGTCGCGCCGGTGAGACCCCAACCAGCGTGGAAGGCTTCCTCGGGGCGTTGCGCGCTGCATGCGGGGCGGGCGCCGCTCCTCAGACGGCCCGCGCCTGCGGAGCGCCCGCCCCGCATATCCTGGCCGGGCACTCGCTCGGCGGCGCCATCGCGCTGCGGTGGGCGCTGTCCTACCCTGGGGAAGTCCGCGCGCTCGTGCTCATGTGCACCGGGGCGCGGCTGAGGGTCGCGCCGCAGATCCTTGAAGGGATCCGTGCCGCGGACCCCGCGGCGATCGAGCAGTTCGGCGCGATGTGGCTCGGGGCAAACCCGCCGCCGCGCCTGCGCAAGAAATCGCTGGCGCTGCTGCACGCCGCACCGCCGGCCGTGCTCGCAGCGGACCTGGAGGCCGCAGACGGGTTCGACGTCATGGCCGAGCTGGACCGGCTGCGGCTGCCGGTGCTCGTCATCTGCGGCGCCGAGGATCGGCTCACCCCGGTGAAGTACGGCCGCTACCTTCACGAGAGGATAGCCGGGTCCGAACTGGTGGTCATCGAGCGGGCCGGGCACATGGTCATGCTCGAGCAACCCGGTGAGGTGAACCGCGCGATGCGGACGTTTCTGGAGGCGGAAGATGCGCGCGACGGTTGATCTCAACGCGGATGGCGGCGAGGGGTTCGGCGCCTACACCATCGGCGCCGACACCGAGCTGCTGCGCTCGGTGACCTCGCTCAACGTGGCGTGCGGCGCACACGCCGGCGACCCCGTGGTCATCCGCGCGGTGATCCGCGCGGCAGCGGCCGCGGGCGTGGCGGTCGGCGCGCATCCCGGTTTCCCTGACCTCCAGGGGTTCGGCCGCCGGGCGATGCAGATCGCGTCCACCGACCTGGTCGCCATGCTGATCTACCAGATCGGCGCGGTGGCGGCGCTGGCCGCCTCCGAGGGTACGCGACTGCGGCACGTGAAGGCGCACGGCGCGCTCTACAACATGGCGGTCGCAGACGCGGCGCTGGCCGGAGCGATCGCCGAGGCCATGTCTGCTTTTGATGGATTGTGGTTGTACGCTCCGCGCGATTCGGCCATGGCCGCGGCGGCGGAATCGCGCGGGATCATGGTGGCGTACGAGGCGTTCCTCGACCGCGGCTACCGCCGCGACGGCACGCTGGTGCCGCGCACCGAGCCCGGAGCACTGCTGACTGACCCGGCCCAGGTGGCCGCGCGCGCGGTCACGCTGGTCACCGATGGGACGGTCACCGCATCCGACGGCACCAGTATCTCGCTGCGGCCACGGACCCTGTGCGTCCACAGCGACACCCCGGGCGCCGGCGCCCTTGCCGCCGCGGCCCGCGCCGCCCTGAGAGCAGCCGGGGTGCGCGTGGCCCCGCCGTGGAGCGTACCGTGACCCTTTTCACGACAGCGGCAGAGGAGGGCGCGTGAGCAGGCGCCTGCACGCGTACGTGCTGGGGCACCGCCGTGCCTACCTGATCGGTTTTGCGCTGAGCCTGCTCAGCACCGGGCTGTCCGTAACCAACCCTTGGGTGCTACGGCTGGCCGTGGACGGCATCCGCTCCGGCGCCGCACCGCGCCTGCTCGTGGGGCTGGCCGCGGCATACGTGGGGATCGCGCTGACCGGCGGGTTCATACGGTACCACTGGCGCATGAAGATGCTGGGCGCCGGCCGGCGGATCGAGTACGAGATCCGCAACGACTACTTCGCGCACCTGCAGCGGATGCACCAGGCCTTCTTCCAGCACACCCGCACCGGCGACCTGATGGCCCGGGCGATCAACGACCTCAACACCATCAGCCGCCTCGTGGGCGTGGGTATCATGCACTCGTTCAATACGATCTTCATGTTCACGGCGGCGGGCACGCTCATGTTCGCCATCGACCGGCCGCTGGCCCTTGTGGTGCTGGGTATCCTGCCATTGGTCAGTCTGGTCTTCGTGCTGCTGGGCCGGCGCATTCACCGGCAGTACGAGCAGGTCCAGGAGCAGTTCAGTACGCTCTCGGCCCGCGCGCAGGAGAACTTCTCTGGGATCCGCGTCGTGAAGGCGTTCGCGCAGGAATCCGCCGAGATCGCCACGTTCGGCGCGATCAACCGCGAGTACATGACGCGCTCGCTGCGGCTGGCCCGCACCTCCGGCGCGCTCTGGCCGGCGATGACGCTCATCCTCGGTGGTGCGGCTGCCGCGGTGCTGTGGCAGGGGGGCCAGGCCGTGGTCGCCGGCCGCATCACGCTGGGCCAGCTCGTGCAGTTCTTCGGATACCTGATGATGTTATCGTGGCCGATGATTGCGCTGGGTTGGGTGGCCACCATCGTCCAGCAGGGGCTTGCCTCGATGCGGCGGATAGAGACGATTCTCGACAGCCGGCCGGTCATTGCCGAGCCGCCGGATCCGGTGCGACCGGAGCGGCTGCGCGGTGAGATCGAGTTCCGCGACGTCTCATTCGCCTACAACGGGGTGCCGGTGTTGCGCGGCATCAACCTGCGCATCCCCGGGGGAGCCACCGTGGCGATCGTCGGCCCGACCGGATCAGGCAAGACCACGCTGGTCTCCCTCATTCCCCGCCTGTTCGACCCGACCGGCGGCGCGGTGCTGGTGGACGGGATTGACGTGCGCCGCCTTAGTCTCCCTGTGCTCCGGGGCAGCATCGGGCTGGTGCCTCAGGAGTCCTTCCTGTTCTCCGACACCCTCGAGGGCAACCTGGCCTTCGGATTGGAAGGCGGCGACGGCAGCCGCGCGCGGGAGGCGGCGGAGACCGCGCGGCTGGCCCCGGAGATCGCCGGGTTCCCGCTTGGGTACCAGACCGTGGTCGGGGAGCGCGGCGTCACCCTCTCGGGCGGCCAGAAGCAGCGCGCGACGATCGCCAGGGCGCTGGCGCGCGACCCTGGGATTTTGATCCTGGACGACGCGCTCAGCAGCGTGGACACGCGCACCGAGGAGGAGATCCTCCAGGCGCTGCGCCGGTTCATGGCGACGCGCACCAGTCTGATCATCTCGCACCGCATCTCGACGGTGCGCGGCGCCGATCTGATCGTGGTGCTGGGCGACGGGCGGATCGTCGAGCAGGGCACGCACGACGCGCTGCTGGCAGCCGGCGGGCTCTACGCCGACCTCTACCAGAAGCAGCTCCTGAAGGAGGCCCTGGAGGCCGACGAGGCCTCGACGCCATGAGCACGGCGTTCCACGAAGACGAGATCATCGGCGCGGCCTACGACGCGCGGCTGATGCGGCGGCTGATGGGCTACGTGCGCCCGTACCGCGCCGCGGTCGCCCTGGCGGTCGTGCTGCTGCTGCTCACCTCCGCGGCCAGCCTGGTGGGGCCCTACATAGTTCGGATCGCCATTGACGAGCACATCACGCCCGGACGGCTGGAAGGGCTGGGGGTGGTCATCCTCGCCTACCTGGGGGCGCTGGCCGCTGCCTTCATCCTCAGGTATGCCCAGACCTACATGATGGCGCGCGTGGGGCAGCACGCGATGTACGACCTGAGGATGGAGTTGCTCACCCACCTCCAACGGCTCTCGGTCGGCTTCTACACGCGCCATCCGGTCGGCCGGCTTGTGACGCGCGTCACCAATGACATTGAGGCCCTCAACGAGATGATCACCCAGGGCGTCGTGGCCATCTTCGGCGACCTGGTGACGCTGGTGGGCATCGTCGCCATCCTGCTGTACCTCGACTGGCGCCTGGCGCTGGCCACCATGCTCGTGCTGCCGGTCATCATCCTGTTCACCGCGCGGTTCCGGGCGGTGGCGCGTGAGGCCTACCGCGCGATCCGCGTGCGCCTGGCCCGCATCAACGCCTTCCTCAACGAGCACATCATGGGAATGGGGATCGTTCAGCTCTTCGGCCGCGAGGCACGGGAACAGGCGCGGTTCGAGGAGCTGAACCGCGAGCACCTGGCGGCCGGAATGGCATCGCTGCGGTCGTTCGCCATCTTCCACCCGGTGGTGGGCGCGATGAGCGCGGTGGCGGTGGCGATCATAATCGCCTACGGCGGCGCGCAGGCGCTGGCGGGAACGATCAGCGTGGGGCTGGTGGTGGCGTTCGTCCAGTACGCCCAGCGGTTCTTCGAGCCGATCGAGGACCTGGCCGAGAAGTACAATATCCTGCAGGCGGCCATGGCCTCGGCCGAACGGCTGTTCCGCTTGCTCGACGAGCCGGTCGAGGTGGAGGATCCGCCCGCGCCGGTGCGCGCGGATCGCGTGCGGGGGGAGATCGAGTTTCGCGGAGTGTGGTTTGCCTACGAGTCCGCCCCGGAGCATGACTGGGTGTTACGGGACGTGTCGTTCCACATCCGAGCGGGCGAGAGCGTTGCGTTCGTGGGGCACACCGGGGCCGGCAAGTCCTCGATCATCAACCTGATCACGCGGTTCTACGATCCCCAGCAGGGATGCGTGCAGGTGGACGGCCACGACGTGCGGAGGTGGGACCAACGCGAGCTGCGCCGGCACATCGGGCTGGTCCTCCAGGACGTCTTCCTGTTCGCGGGGACGATAGAAGACAACATCCGGCTGGGGACCTCCTCGATCACTTCAGAGCAAGTGCGGCGCGCGGCCGAGTTCGTCAACGCCGCCCGGTTCATCGAGCGGATCCCCGACGGGTATCAGGCTCAGGTGCAGGAGAGGGGCGCCACCCTCTCGGTGGGGCAGAAGCAGTTGATCGCGTTTGCGCGGGCGATCGTCCACAACCCGGACGTCCTGCTGGTGCTGGACGAGGCGACCAGCAGCGTGGATACTGACACCGAGATCCTCATCCAGGACGCGCTGGGCCGCGTGATGCAGAACCGGACCTCGATCATCATCGCCCACCGGCTCTCGACGATCCAGCACGTGGACCGCATCCTGGTGATCCACAAGGGCCGCATCGCCGAGGAGGGCACGCACCGCGAGCTGCTGGCGCGCGGTGGCATCTACACCAAGCTCTACCAGTTGCAGTATCGAGACCAGGAGATGCGCCATGACACCTGAGGTCAAACCGCTGTTGAAGAGATTGCGCGAGGTGGCGATCGAGGCGCTGGAGGAGCGCCGCGGGCTTGTGGCCTACTCGAAGATGGAGGCCCAGGAGATGGACCGGCTGGCCCGCAAGGTCGAGCAGGAGGCCCTGGAACAGATCCGGTCCGCGCTGCCGGAAGCCTCGGTCCTGCCGGATATCGAGAACATCCTGAGCCGGCTGCAGCAGATGGACGCGCAGTTGGCCGAGCTGGGCGCGCGGGAGGAGATCTCGGACCAATCGCGCCAGCTCGAGCGCGACGACATCGTCTGGAGGGCGTTTGAGGAGGTGGTCAGGCTTCTGGGGATTGAGTAGGAACCGCCGCCGGAGTGCCGCGGCGGTGATCCAAGCGGTACCGCCGTGCTACTTCCTTCGGCGTCCGCCGCGCTTGGCCTCGGTGTTGCGCTTCAGGTCGAGTAGCCGTTCCTCGCTTTCCTTCACGAATGCCTTCAGCTTGTCCTCAAACGAGGTGCGCGCCCGGCCCCGCACTTGACGTTCCTCGGGCGAGAGCGCCTGCTTGACCGAAAGGTCGAGCTTGCCCTTGTCATTGAGGCCGAGGATCTTGACCCGGACCTTGTCCCGTTCTTTCAGGTAGTCCTTGACGTCCTTGACATAGGTGTCGGCGATCTCGGAGATGTGCACCAGACCGCTCTTTCCTTCGGGGAGTTCAATGAAGGCACCGTAGTTGGTGATCTTGACCACCGTGCCCTCAACGATGCTTCCTGTTTCCAACGCCATGTTCTAACAGACACGCTCCTTTCTTTCTCTGATTCTGGCGCGCGACGGATTATACCCGCGACCCGCCGGGAGTGTCAACGCGGCGCGGGCGTGGGACGCGGGGTAGGGCGGACCAGGATGACGGCGATCTCCCCTGGCCGGATGAGCCCCAACTGCTCCCTGGCCATCCGCTCTATGTACTCCGGCGTGTTCAGCAGCCGAATCTCCTCGCGGAGCTGCGCGATCTGCTTCCTTAGAGTGTTCCGCTCCTGGGCCATGACCCCCAACTCGCGCCGCACCTTAAACCCGTCCCAATAGGCCCCTCCGAACGCGACCGCCACCGCCAGCAGCACGCCGGTGGCCACGAGCGGTCCTGCCCAGCGCGGGATAACGCGGCGGGGAGAGCCCGGGGGCAGGATCGGACGGCGCGCTTCGGCGTGTGCCATGACGGTTGCTGAGACGAAGGGACGACTCCGGCAGGTTGCCCCATCCCGCGATTCGCTGGCGGGCCTCAGATTCCAGCCTGCCGGGCGCCCCGCTACGCCTCCGGTCTCGCACCCAACGGGAACGTCTCCCAGCCCGCGTACCGCGCCCGCGTGCCCAGGGCCTCCTCGATCCGCAGGAGCTGGTTGTACTTGGCCACCCGCTCGCTGCGCGAAGGCGCGCCGGTCTTGAT
>DYHL01000025.1 GCA_020724185.1 Candidatus Nitrosymbiomonas sp.
GGTTGAGCCCCTCAGCCGCTAATACTGATGCCATTTCCAGGACAGGCTCCTAGGTCCCGTCTACGTCCAGCGGTCGGAAGCCGGCGATGTCCAGGATCGAGCCCGTCCGGTCCTCCGCGGGTCTGAAGAAGGCCTCAACGCGCAGGCCGATCTTCGCATCGGCGGCGGTGACGCCGCTCAGGCGGTGGTAGAGGACAGATTCGGCGCCGTCCAATCGCACCAGCGCCATCAGCGCAGGAGGTTCGAGGCGGGCGCCATCCAGGTCCAGGTGCACCGCGGTTACCGCCTCGATGGTGCCCGCCGGTCCGACCTCAATCCAATCCGCCAGCTCGTCGAAGCACCGCTCGCAGAAGAGCCGGCCCGGCACATAGGTCACACCGCACCCGCCGCAGCGGGCGCCGAGAATGCGGGCTTCTTCCTTGATCGCGCGGAAGAAGCGCTCGTTCGCCGGCCCGTAGGTGTAGCGGCTGGTAACGGGCATGCTCCCGTGCCAGGTCCGTAGGTCTCTCGCGTGCAGCGCGGGATCAAGCGGCATGGCTATCCTCTCCTCAGCGGCTTGAAGTACCGGATGTCGGTGATGGCGCCCTCGCGTGCACGCGCCGGCTTCCACACCGCCCGGACGCGCATGCCGATGCGCACCCGGTCCGTGGCTACCCCGCCCAGCAGGTGCATGATGCCCGCGGGCGGCGATGTGCCGTCCAGGTCAATCACCGAGGGGATTAGTGGTTCGGCGATCCGCTTCACGTCCCAGGTGACGTAGCACAGCGAGAAGGTGTTCACGGTTCCAACACCCGCCAGAGGCACGAAGGCGTCCATCGGGGCGAAGCACTGCTCGCAGAACGCGCGCGGCGGCACGACCGTGCGGTCGCACCGCTCGCACCGGACCCCCAGGATTTGGCCCGCCTTCAGGCCATCGAGGTACCGGCCGATGGCGAGGCCCGCATCCCAGGCGTAGTCGGCCCGGAGCCGGTCGTGGATGGAAAGCACGCGCCCCCGCTCGATATCTTCCTCGCTCAGGGCGGTGCCCGGGTAAGATGCAATCCGCTGGGTCATCTCCTCACCCCTCGCTCACGCGGGCCGCTGCGTGCCCAGAATCGTGACTGTCCCCACCTGCATCAGGTCGCCCCAGGCCTGGGCCAGGCCGCGCTCCGGCTTCCCCGGCACCTGGCGCGCCCCTGCCTCGCCGCGCAACTGCCAGAACAGCTCCGCGACCTTCATCAGGCCGGCCGCGGTGATCGGGTTACCGACCCCGAGCAGGCCGCCTGACGGGCAGACCGGCATGGCACCCTCCCGCGCGGTCACGCCCTGCGCGGTCAGCTCCGGCGCTTTGCCGCGGTCGGCCAGGAGCAGCCCTTCCAGGTGGTGCAGCTCCTTGTAGTCGAACGGGTCGTAGGGCTCGACGATGTGGATCTCCTTGCGCGGCTCCCGCACGCCGGCCATGTCGTACGCCATGCGCGCGGCCCGCTCGACATACGCCGGGTAGGCCAGGTCGCGGTTGGTCCAGTAAGCGGTGTCGAGGTTCCAGCCCACGCCCTGCACCCAGACCGGCCGGTCGGTGATCCGCTCTGCCACCCCTTCGGCGGCCATGACGATGGCCACCGCGCCATCGCTGACCGGGCTGACGTCCAGACGCTGCACCGGCCAGGCCAGCACCTCGGAGTTCAACACGTCCTCGATCGTGATGTTGGCCTCACCCAGCATCGCGCACGGGTGGTCGGCGGCGTTGCGCTTGTTCTTCACCGCGACCTGCGCGATGTCGCGCTTGGAGATGCCGTAGGTCTGCATGTAGCGGTTCATCTCCAGGGCGAAGATCCACAATAGATTCGGTTTCAGCGGGCGCTCGGTGGTGTGGTCGAAGATCGTGACGAACGCTGCCTGGGCGTGCGGGTAGAAGCTTGACATCTTCTCCTCGGCAACTACCAGCACCACGTCGAAGAGGCCGCTGGCGGCGTGGTACCAGCCGTGCGGGCCGAGGAACACGCCGGTCCCGCCCCCGACGAACGAGCGCATCACTGGCTTGCCCCACGCCCCGCTCCCGTCGGAGAGGTACTCGCCCTTCATGTGCACGCCGTCGAAGGCGTCGGGCGCGCTGCCGATGCACACGCCGCCGACATCCTTGAGCGTGAGCCCGCAGGAGTCCAGGGCCATCCGGGCCGCGTGCCAGGCCAGTTCTTTGGGAGTCTCCATGGCCCGCCGCACGAACCGGGTCATGCCGGCGCCCACCACGGCGACGCGTCGCATGCTCATGATTCCCTCCCACTCAACCGGCTGCTCAGCACCGCCACGGCGCCGCTGGTCGTGGGCACCCCGCGCCAGGACTGGGCGAGCCCGGTATAGACGTCGCCGAGCTGTCGGGAGCCCGCCTGCCCTCGGAGTTGCAGCACCACCTCCAGCACGCGCGCCAGCCCGGAGGCATCGAGCAGGTGGCCGATCCCCAGGCTCCCGCCCGACACGTTGACCGGCAGGCACCCGTCCGGGGCGGTCGCGCCTTCCACGGTCAGCGGTCCGGCTCTCCCCTGGGCGCAGAGCCCCAGCGCCTCGAGGTGCTGGAGTTCTTTGTACGCAAAGGTGTCATCCACCTCGGCGAACTGGATCTCCTCGGCAGGGTTACCGATGCCGGCCATCCTATACGCCATGGCTGCCGCCTGCTCAGCGTACGCTGCCCTGGCCCAGCACCGGCTTTCCAGCGAGGGGCTGTCGTTGGCCCAACCGATCCCGCGCATCCACACGGGATGGGGCGAAAGGCGCCGGGCGGTCTCATCGTCGGCCAGGACCATGACGATCGCGCCGTCGGCGTGGTCGCTGATCTCCAGCCGCGTAATCGGCGAGGCAACCGCCTCGGAGACAAGCACGTCCTCGGCGCGGAGGTCGGCACCGTACGCCGCGGCAGGGTTGCGCAGGGCGTTGCGCCGGTTTTTCACAACCACGGCCGCGCACTGCTCGCGCGTTGCCCCCGACTCGTGCATGTAGCGGCAGGCTTCCAGCCCGGCCACGGCGAGCGGGTTTGCGTGCAGCGGCCTGTTGAGGATCGGATCCAGCGCGTAGGCCGTGATGTGCGGAAGGGTGAGGATGTTGCTGGCTTTGCTGTGTCCTTCCACGACGACGATCCGGAACCGGCCGGTCAGGATCTGCATCACCGCGGCAGCCAGCCCGTGCAGCCCGTCCCCGGTGATGGTGTGCACGGGGCGCTGCGCCCCGCCGAGCTGGTCGGGCACGTACTCATCGAAGATGCTCGTGCCCTCGTGGAAGTCCTCGGACACGGTCACGAAGCTGTCCACATCGCGCCGCGGATCCACTCCGGCATCGGCGTAGGCACGGACCGCTGCCTCGTATACCAACTCCTTGTACGAGGCCTCCGGGGTAACCGGTCGGAAGCCGGTCCACCCGATTCCCACGATGCCCACTGAGGTGTTCATCCGCGCCTCCTCGTCCCGACCAATCATGCCCGTACTAGACGCCCCATTACTTCTCCGTCCATGGCGCGCCCGCCTTCAGGAATACTCGCCGGAGCCCTGGTCTGCTACCATGTCCGTGTGAAGCCGCGCCCCGCTGAAGTAGTAGTCACCGGCCTGGGGGCCGTCACCCCCGTGGGTTTGACCTGGTCCGAGACATGGCAGGCCCTGTGTGCCGGCCGGTCCGGCGTCGGTCGCATTACGCAGTTCGATGCTTCCGCGCTTCCGGTCCAGATCGCCGCTGAGGTGAAGGGGTTCGACCCCACGCGGTGCCTGGACGGCAGGATGGCCGGCCGTCTGGAACGGTTTGCGCAGTTCGCGCTGGCCTCCGCCACCGAAGCGCTCGCGGATGCGAACATCGCCGTGGCAGAGGCCGAGGCGGACCGGATCGGCGTGGTGATGAACACCGGCGGCGGCGGGGTCGGCCTGGTGGAGCGGGAGAAGGCCGTGATGGACGAACGCGGCCCCCGCCGCGTGAGCCCGCTGTTCGTCCCGATGATGATGTCCAACATCGCCTCCTGCCAGATCTCGATCTCGCTGGGGCTTCGCGGTCCGGCCCTCACCTCGACCGCGGCGTGCGCGGCGGGTGTGCTCGCGGTGGTGGACGCGGCCCGGCTGATCCGGGACGGTGAGGCGGACATAATCGTCGCCGGCGGGTGCGAGTCGTCGCTGACTCCCCTCTCGTTTGCCGCGATGTCGAACATGCGGGCCCTCTCCAGGCGCAACGACGAGCCTGAACGGGCCAGCCGGCCCTTCGATCTGGACCGGGACGGGTTTGTTTTCGGAGAGGGATCGGTCGCGCTGGTGCTGGAGCGCCGGGACCACGCCGAGGCCCGCGGGGCGCGCATCTATGCCGCAGCCATGGGTGGCGCCGTCACCGCCGACGCGTACCACGTGGCCGCGCCCGACCCCGATGGCCGCGGGGCGGCACGGGCGATGACGCGCGCGCTGCAGTACGCTGGGCTCTCTTCAGATGACGTGGACTACGTCTGTGCCCATGCCACGGCCACACCGGTTGGCGACGTGGCCGAGGCCCGCGCGATCCGGCAAGCCCTGGGGCCCCGCGCGGACCGCGTCGCGGTCAGCTCCCCGAAATCCATGGTGGGGCACCTCATGGGCGCATCTGGCGCCTTGAGCGCGCTTGTGGCGGTCAAGGCAATCCACGAAGGCGTTGTTCCTCCCACCACAAACCTCGAACGGCAGGATCCGGAGTGCGACCTGGACTGCGTGCCGAACATCGCCCGGCGCATGGAGGTCGGCATCGCCATGGCCAACGGGTTCGGCTTCGGCGGTCAGAACATCGTCGCGGTTTTCGCGCGTGCGTGAACGGGCAGCGTGAACGAGCAGGTTGAACTCCCGGTTGCCGGCATGGACTGCGCCGACTGCGCGGCTCGGATCGAGCGCGCGCTGCGCCGGGTCGCCGGGGTCGAGAGCGCGCACGTCTCGCTGGGCGCCGGTCGCGCCACGGTCGTCTTCGATCCCTCGCGTGCGTCGGAGGCGAGGCTGGCTCAGACCGTGGAGGCGCTGGGCTACCGTGTGACGGGTTCCCGGCTGTCCGGCCAGGCGCCTGTGGGAGCCGCTCCCCGGCTCTACGGAATCGCCTCAGGGCTCTTCGTGGTGGCAGTGGCCTGCGCCGTCCTGATCGGACTGGCTGCCGAGCGCCTGGGGCTGATCGAGGCGGCGTCCCGTTTGGTTCCCGCGCCGGTTGCGCTTGCCGCGGTGCTGATCGGCGGCTTCCCGATCTTCCGCAAGGTCTTCCTGACAGTTCGAGCCCGGACCGTCACCCCCCACGCCCTGATGACGCTGGGCATCGCTGGCGCGCTGATCATTGGGGAGTACGGTGCGGCCGCGGTCATCGTCTTCTTCATGCGCTTCGCCGATTTCCTCGAAGCCTACACAGCGGGCCGCGCCAGGCAGGCTATCCAGGAGCTCGTGGCGCTGCAGCCCCTTGAGGCGAGGGTCGTCCGCGACGGCGCTGAGATTGACGTGCCTGCGGCCGAGGTGGGCGCCGGCGAGACCGTCCTGGTGAAGCCGGGCGAGCGGATCCCGGTTGACGGCACGATCATCTCCGGTCGGGCCTCAATCAACCAGGCCCCGATCACAGGCGAGGCCATGCCCGTCCTGAGGGCAGAGGGACAGGCTGTGCTCGCCGCCACGATCAGCCTGGACGGCGCCCTTCAGGTGCGCGCCGAGCACGTGGGCGCGGACAGCACTTTTGGACGCATCGTGCGGCTGGTGGAGGAAGCTGAAGCCCGCAAGAGCGGCGCGCAGCGTCTGGCCGACCGTGTCACCGCGTACTACATCCCGGTGGTGACAGGGGTGGCTGCGGCCGCGTGGTTGATCGGCGGCTCGGCGAGCGCCGCGGTGGCGGTGCTCGTCGTCTCGTGCTCGTGCGGGATAGCGCTGGCGACCCCGGTCGCGGTGGTAGCGGCGGTCGGAAGCGCCGCCCGTCGCGGCATCCTCATCAAGGGCGGGACCGCACTGGAGGCCCTGGCGCGGGCCGATATCTTGCTGCTGGATAAGACCGGGACCCTGACCATGGGCAGGCCGCAGGTGACCAGCGTCCACCCTGATGGGGACCGCACTCCTGCCGAGGTGCTGGCAATTGCCGCCATCGCTGAGCGCTACTCCGAACACCCGGCGGCCGCCGCGGTGATGGCCGCTGTTGGCGAGGCAGCCTCATGGTCAGCCAGCAGCGACGAGGCCGCGGCGCAGATCGAGGTGGCTCCGGGCCGCGGCGTGATCGTGCACGAGCACGGCCGGCAGGTCGTGGTTGGGAGCCAGCGGCTGTTCGCCGAGCGCGATCTTCCCCTGCCCGAGCGGCTGGCCGCCCAGGCGGAGGCGCTGGAGGCCGTCGGCCAGACGGTGCTGTTCGTCGCTCTGGATGGGTGCACCGTCGGTCTCATTGCCATCGCCGACACGCCCAGGCCCGAGGTGCCGGAAGCGCTCCGGGCGCTGCGTGCGCTGGGCCCCAAGCGCATCATGGTGCTCACGGGCGATAACGCGCGCGCCGCCGGGGTCATCGCGGATGCTCTCGGGGTGGAGTGCCGGGCAGAGATGCTCCCGGAAGACAAGATCGAGGTCGTGCGGGCTCTTCAGGCCGAAGGCCGGGTGGTCGCCATGGTCGGTGACGGCATCAACGATGCCCCGGCCCTGGCTCAGGCCGACGTCGGCATCGCCATGGGCGACACCGGCACCGCGGCGGCGCTGGAGGCCGCCGACGTTGCCATCATGCGCGATGACTGGCGCCTGGTGCCGGAGGCGGTGCGAATCAGCCGAGGGGCGTTCGGCGTCATTCGCCAGAACCTGTACGGTACGGTTGCCTACAACCTGACAGGCATCACACTGGCCGCTGTCGGTCTCCTGCCGCCGGTGCTGGCCGCGGCGGCGCAGGTGATCCCTGACTTCCTGATCCTGCTGAACTCGGGACGGCTGCTGCGCTCGCCGCGGCGATCCGAAGCCGGCGCCGCGCCGCCCCGCTGGGGCGCCGGCGCTCAGTAGAGGTCGCCGAGCAGGCCCACGTTGCCCAGCCCCACGTGACGAACGCCGGCGGAGCGCGCCGCGTCCAGACAGCGCTGTGCGTGGGCCCGCGACGTCGTGGGCAGGTTCTCCATCAGGAAGTTCGGGCAGAACGCCAGTAGCCGGTACGGGATCTCGGGGTTCAGCGAGGCGATCAATCCCGCGATGGCACCCACTTCCTCCTCGTCCACGTAGCCGGGTACCAACGGCGTGCTGGCCACCACCAGCGGCGGGTCGGGTCGCTCGCGCGCACGCAAGGCTGCCGCGGCGAAGTTGTCCAGGGTGCGCCGGTTGGAGAACCCGGTCAGGGCGATGTGGACCGGCTTGCTGGAAGCTTTTAGATCGAACTTGATCGTGCCACCGCTCCCCAGCGAGACCTCGACGATGCGCCGCAGCAAGGCAGGATGCATCGTGCCGTTTGTCTCCCAGCAGATCCGGACCGGGCGCCTACTCCGGGCGAGCCGCGATGCCGCCAGGGCGTGCGGGAGTTGCGGGGCCGGATCGCCCCCGAAGTAGCAGATGCACGCGACACGGCCGGTTGCGGCATCCGCGAGCTCGGCCGCGCTGGCACGCGGGCTCAATGCCGCCGCGTCCTGCATGTAGTGCCAGTTCTGGCAGAACAGGCAGTTGAACGAGCAGGCCCCGTAGAACACCGCCAGGTTGTCCCTGCCCCAACTCCCGCGCTCGCCGCAGACCTCCATGGCGACGCAGTTGGTCGGCAGCGGATCGTAGTACCAGTGCAGGATTCCGGATTCGGGGCCTCCGGCCAGCACTGCTGTGCGGCCCCCCCGGTTCTCGCGAAGGTTGCAGTAGCCGCGCTCCCCTTCCGCCATGCGGCACGCGTGGGCGCACAGCGAGCACGGAATCCCTTCAGCCGACCGCGGCGGTTCCTCAGGCAGCCCGAACAGGTGGCGCGCGCGCCGGTGCGCCGCCTGGGCCAGGGGGAGGGCGCGCTCCGGGTCGGCCCGCAGGCACGCGGCGCAGACGCGCATCTGGCGCGAGATGCGTGTGGACTCGGCACCGCAGATGCGGCACCGGGCGGCCCTGAGCATCAATGGCATGACGTACTGCACAGCGCGTCCCTCTCCAGACCATGTTCTTCATCTGGCCCGTTCCTCATCTATTCACCGCGTCCCCACAGGAGAGCGCTCGTTCGGGCCGAACCCCTCTGCATAGGACCAGGAGGTGAGGATCGTTGCACCAGTCGGATGCCCTGCTGCACCGGTTTGAAGAAGCAGTCGCCCCTGTCATTGATCGCTGCACAGATTTGACCTTCGTGCGGGGTGAGGGCGTCCATCTCTACGACGCCGACGGCCGGAAGTACCTGGACTTCGCCTCCGGGATCGCCACCATGGCCGTCGGTCACTGCCACCCGCGGGTGGTAGAGGCCGTCACCGAGCAATCGCGCACGCTCATGCACGCCGCGGCGCACATCGGCGTGATGGAGCCCTACGTTCGGCTGCTGGAGAAGCTACGCAGCCTGGCCCCGGGCGCCCTACGCTTCGGCAAGGGCTTGCTCGTCAACGGCGGGGCAGAGGCGGTCGAGGCGGCCGTGAAGATGGCGCGCTATACCACCGGGCGACCGATCGTCATCGCCTTTCACCACGGGTTTCACGGCCGGCCGATGGGCGCGCTCGCGTTGACGGCCAGCAACTCCAAGTATCGCCGGCGCCTGGGAGGCCTGCTGGGCGGGGTCTACCACGCGGTGTACCCTGCGCCGCGCCTTGAGATCGGGCGCACCCCAGAAGAGCGGGGAAGGGCGGCGTTGAGCCTGCTGGAGGATGCCTTCCGTACGGTGCTGCCCCCCGAGGATGTCGCCGCGGTTGTCGTGGAGCCGATCCTGGGTGAGGGTGGCTGCATGGTGCCACCGCCCGGATTCCTGGAGGGTCTTTGGGCACTGGCACGGCGGTTTGGCTTCCTGGTGATCGCCGACGAGGTACAAACCGGGATCGGCCGCACCGGCCGGTGGTTCGCGGTTGAGCACTGGGGCCTGGAGCCGGACATGCTGGTTCTGGGCAAGGCGGTGGGAGGCGGTATGCCGCTGAGCGCGGTCATCGCGCGCAGGGAGATCGCCGACGCGTGGGATCCCGGAGCGCACGGCTCGACCTTTGGCGGCAACCCCGTAGCCTGCCGGGCTGGTCTGGCCACGCTTGAGGTCATCGAGGCCGAGGGGTTGATGGAACGAGCGGTCGAGGTCGGCGCGGAGATCAGGCGCGCGTTCGAGGCGGCACGCACTCGGATTCCATCAGTGGGTGAGGTGCGCGGGCTCGGCCTGATGCTCGGCCTTGACGTGCTCGACCCTAACACCGGGCTTCCGGCTTCCTCCCAGATCATGGAGATCCTGAAGGCCGCGTCCCGTGCTGGCGTGGTGCTCACCAAGTGCGGGGAGGCTACGCTGCGGATTGGGCCTCCCCTGATAATTACCCGCGAGCAGGCCGCCTCCGGGGTGGAGATGCTGCTGGGAGTGTTGCAGGGGACAGGGGTCGCCGCGCGCGCCTGAATCCGGGGCCGGCCGCACCGGATGCACCCTATTGACAGGGGCGCACCGTCCGGGCCACTCTTTGGATGCGATGTCGTCTAGTCGTCTAGAACGCCGGGCGATCAACCCCAGTTCCCGCGTCCCCAAATACCTGCAGCTCAAAGCGGAGTTCATGCGCGAGATCCAGGAAGAGCGGTGGACTGAGGGTGCGCGGTTCCCGTCGGAGCAGGACCTGGTTTCCCGGCTGGGGGTCAGCAAGATGACGGTGCGGCAGGCCGTTGCCGAACTGGTCAACGACGGCTTTCTCCGCCGCGACCACGGGAAGGGTACATTCGTGACACGGCCCAGAGCCCTACGGCGGTTCTGGACGGTGCTCTCCTTCACGGAGGAGATGCGTTCCCGTGGACTGGAGGTCCAGAACAAGCTGCTCGGCGTTCGACGGGTAGTCCCGCCAGGCCCCATCCGGAAGGCGCTGCGCCTGGGACCGGGGGAGCGCGTGCTGCAGATCCGGCGCATTCGGGCGGTGCACGGTCAGCCCATCGCCTACAACGTGTCCCATGTGCCGCTTTCCCGCTGTCCCGACCTGGACCGCTGCGACCTCGAGGAGGACTCGCTCTACGTCATCATCCAGAACCGGTACGGCTATCGGTTCACGCGGGGCGACCGGACCTACCGCGCCGCCAAGCCCAGCCGCGCGGAGGCGGCGCTGCTGGGGGTCGCACCGGGCGACCCGGTGCTGGTTGTGGAGGGCACGACGTTCGTTGAAAGGGAGATCCCAATTGACTGCTGCTACGAGGTCTACCGTGAATAGGCCGATGCGGATTGGTGTGATAGGGGAGCAGGACGCCTCTCCGGCGATTGTTGCGGCGGCCGAGGAAGTAGGCCGGGAAGTCGCCCGCCGGGGCGGCGTCGTCGTCTGCGGCGGGATGGGCGGCGTGATGGCCGGCGCGGCCCGCGGTGCCTCCCGCGAGGGCGGCACCGTCGTGGGCATCCTACCAGGGCCGACGGTCGAGGGAAGCAATCCCCACGTGACCATCCCCATCGTCACGGGCATGGGTGAGGGGCGCAACGTCCTGATCGCGCGCACGGCGGAGGCGGTGATTGCGATCGGCGGCGCCTACGGGACCCTTTCGGAGATCGCCTACGCGCTTAAGATGGGTGTCCAGGTGGTGGGTTATCAGACATGGGTGCTCCAGCGGGCCGGGCTGGAGGCAGACCCCATCCGTCGCGCGGACGGACCCAGGGAGGCGGTGGCGCTTGCCTGGGAGGCGGCCGTCAAGCGCCGGCGCGCGCTGGAAGACATCGTGTCTCACGAAGCACGTTCCCCAAAGGGGAGGAGGGAGGAACCATGAGAAGACTGGTGGCAGTCCTGGTGGTGCTGGTGGCCGTCGCGGCCTCTGGCCCGACAGGATACGGGCAGTCTCGCGTGACGCTACAGGTGGCCATCGCCGCGGACGTGAACGTGGTCGAGGTTCACCGCAACTACCTGGGCGTGGCCTTCAACAAGAACAACCCTGCCGTTACGGTCAACGCGGTGGGCACCGGGACGGGCGAGGCGGCGAGCCGGGCCATCTACACGAAGCTCAAGGCTCAGGCGGATACCGGCCGCCGCAACTGGGACGTTGACGTGGCGCTCGTGTCCATGCGCTACGCTTCCCAGATGGCCAAGGAGAACCTCCTGCACCGTTTCGTCTCCGAGATGCAGTTTGCCCCGTACGTCGTGGGCCCGGACACCGTGCGCGCCTTCGGGGTGGACATCAAGGGCTATGTCGTTCCCATGTTCCGCAACCAGATAGCCATCGCCTACAACCCGCAGTTCGTGTCGAAGCCGCCGCGATCGTTCGCGGAGCTGGAGGCGTGGGTGCGCGCCAACCCCAGGCGGTTCGGCTACAACGGGATCAAGGGCGGCGTGTCTGGCATCGGGTTCGTGATGGGATGGGTCTACTACAAGACCGGCCGGTACGACCTATTCGCACAGGGGCCGTTCGACAAGGCCAATGATGGGCTCATCCGGGGCGCCATCGAGCAGCTCCGCGAGTTCAACCGGAACGTGTTTGTCACCTCGGGGAACGCCGGCACCCTGGATGCCCTCAACCGCGGCGAGATCTGGATGGGCGCGGTCTGGGTAGATCAGCTTGTGGCCTGGAAGAACGAGGGCCGCATGAACCCTGAGATCACCCCCGTGCTGATCGCGCCTGGGTTGCCCATCTACCCTATCTACCTGACGGTCACCCGCGAGGCCGCCAATCGCGATTGGGCCGGAAAGTACGTGGACTTCGTGGCTAACCCGCAGATCCAGGCCAAGGTCATCGTGGAGCAGTTCGGATGGTACCCGGGCATTGATCCCAACCGCGTGATGCCGCTGGTGTCGGCCGCGGCAAAGGCGCTGCTGTTCAAGGGCGTGACGCCAGAAGACCTGGCCCGGTACTCCCAGCAGATGCCGATCGGTGATTACTACGACGCCATCCTGCTGGCATATGAGGAGATTGTCCGCTAGGTGAACGCGGCACGGCCAGTGGAGCAGGCGCTGTGGTGGCTGGCTGCGATACCGGCCACCATGGTGATCTTTGTTGGATTCGGGCTTCCGCTGGTCCAGTCGGTTGTCGCGTCGTTCACGCGCGACGGCGTCCTGACGCTGGCGAACTACGAGCTGGTCTACCGGTTGTACCGGCAGGACGTCGTCTACACGGTCCAGGTGGCCGCTGCGGGGCTGGCCCTGACCTTTGGGATCGGCATTCCCCTCAGCGGCTACCTTCGGCTGCACCACTCGCAGACCGCTGAGTTTCTGCTTAAGGTGCCGCTCTTTGTGCCGTTCGTGGTCGTTGGGCACGCGATGCGCATCTTCCTGGCCCCGCGCGGCACGCTGCTGGTCGGGCTGCACGCGTTGGGCCTGGCGTCCCCCGACACCACCCTGGCCATCAGCGAGGGAGCACTGGGGCTTTCGATGGCGCTGGCGTGGAAGCACCTGGCCCTCGTGGTTCTGCTGCTGATGGGCGCGTTCAGGGGCGTGAGCGAGGAGTATCTGGAGGCCGCGCGAGGATTCGGCGCCGGCACCTTCCGGCAGATCTGGGCCGTGCTGGTGCCCATGGCAGCGCCGTCAATCGGGCTGGCCGTTGTACTGTCGCTCACCTCGATGCTGGCCTCGTTTTCGATCCCCCTCATGATGACCAAGGGGTCCGGGCCGCAGATGTTGATGATTGACCTGTACTACCGCTACGGGCAGCACGGCGACATCGGCGTGGCCAGCGCGATCGGCGTCGTGTCCTACCTGCTGGCCGCGGGCGCGGCTTACTACTACCTGAAGGGCATCGCGCGGTAGCGGGTATGGCCGGGTCCGCCACGCCCAACATGCGAGACCGCCCCAGGGGGCTTTCGACGCTGGTGTTTAGGGCAGCGCTTGTGGCCGTGCTCCTGGGAGCCATCGTTGGGCCGCTGGCCGGGCTCGTGCTGTGGTCGGTGGCCGAGCGCTGGCACTGGCCCGCGATGCTACCCCAGCAGATCGGGCTCAAGTACTGGATCCGCATCACCCAGGGAGATCTCCTGACCGCCCTGAACCGCAGCGTTACGATCGCGACGGTGACCACCGTGGCGGCGCTGGTCGCGGCAATTCCGGTTTCCTACGGTGCCGCGCGGGCCCGCCTGCCGCTCGGCCCGGTGTTGCTCATGCTGTTCCTGTTGCCCCAGGCGTTCCCGCAGTTGCCGGTGTTCGCCAGCGCCACGGTGCTGTTCTACCGGTGGAACCTGGCGGGCACTTTCGCCGGCGTCGTGCTCATCCACATGGTCGGCGGGCTGGTCTACACGGTCTGGACCATGACTGCGGTCTTCCGCGCGATCGGGGAGGATGTTGAGGAGGCGGCCATCAACCTCGGCGCCTCGGTGACGCGGACCTTCTTTCGGATCTCGCTGCCGCTGGCGTTTCCTGGGGTGGTTGCCAGCGCGATTCTGGTTTTCATATACTCGCTGGATGAGTTCACCGGCACCCTGCTCGTGGGCGCTCCGTACGTCACGACCCTACCCGTCTACATGTACACCGCGAGTCTGGGCTACGAGCTCCAGATCGCGTCGGTTACCGCGCTTGTCCTGATGGTGCCGGGCGTGCTCCTCCTCGTGCTGCTGGAGCGGTTCCTCCGGGCCGAGTACCTGGCGTTTTTCGGGCGCCTGTGAGCGCGCTCAGAAGGTGATTGAGCAGCGATGGACGTTCGTGTCGAAGGCCTGATCAAGAGGTACGGACAGGTAACCGCACTGGATGGCGTGAGCCAGACCTTCCCGGCAGGGGCCCTGACCGCGGTTGTCGGCCCGTCCGGGTGCGGGAAGACCACGCTCCTGCGCTGTCTGGCCGGATTCGCGACCCCGGACCGCGGCCAGGTCTGGATGGGCGACCGCAATGTCACCCACCTGCCGCCGCAGTCGCGAGGCGCGGCCATGGTGTTCCAGAGCTACGCCCTCTGGCCGCACATGACGGTATTCGAGAACCTGGCCTTCGCCCTGCGGTTGCGCAAGGTTCCCCGCCGCGACATCGAGCGGAGGGTGCGCGAGACGCTGGAGTTGGTCGAGCTCGACCGCGTACCTGACATCGAGCGGCGAAGACCCCGGCAGCTATCGGGCGGGCAGCAGCAGCGCGTGGCGCTTGCCCGGGCCATCGTGGTGCGCCCCCAGGTGCTGCTGCTGGACGAACCGCTCAGCAACCTCGACGCCAAGATCCGCCATCGCGTGCGCGTCGAGATCCGGGCGCTTCAGCGCCGGACGGGCATCACCGCCATCTATGTCACCCACGACCAGGAAGAGGCGATGAGCATCGCGGACATGGTCGTGGTCATGGAGGGTGGGCGCACTGCCCAGGCCGGCCGCCCCGAAGAGGTTTACGCGCACCCGAAGAGCCCGTTCGTGGCAGAGTTCCTGGGCTCCACGAACGTGCTGGCGGCAGTCGTGGATCTTGACGGCCGCATCCTCGCTTCACCAGGCGGCACCCTGATCGTGAGGGCAGAGGACATTCAGCTCATGCCCTCTGGGGACATCCCACCGCCAGGCTCCGCGTGGGCTGATGGCGAGGTGGTGGACGTCCTGTTCCTGGGGGCCGGCTACCGTGCCTATGTGCGCATTGGCGATGAGGTGGTCATGGCCGACCACCGGACGTCGCTACCCCGGGGTCCGGTACGGATGGCGATCCTCAGGGAGAAGCTCTTCACCTTTGACCGCGCGACGCCCCAGTCCAATCGCTAGAGTTCCGTTGACGGCCCAAGAGTCATGCAGTACGATCTGCATAATCGAGTGCAGGAGTGTATGCAGACGATGGCTGCAGCCCCATTGCTCGCAGATCAGATCTTCGAGAACCTCAAGGCCCGCATTCAGCGGCTGGAACTGCGGCCGGGCGATAGGCTGCTCGAAGAGGAGCTAGCCCGAGAGCTGCGGGCCAGCCGGACCCCGATACGCGAAGCCTGCAAGCGGCTCGTGCAGGCAGGCCTGGTCCGCGCCGTCCCGTACCGCGGCTACTATGTGCGGGAGATTGACCTGACGGGGATGGAGGAGTTGTACGAGATACGCACCGCGCTGGAGGCCCTCGGTGTTTCCATGGCGGTGGAGCGGGGACGCGACACCGACTGGGCCGCGCTGGTCGAGACGTGGTCGAGGGTTCCTGATCCCCTTCCACCCCCGGAAGCGATGCTGGAGATGGACGAGGGCTTCCACATCGCGATCGCTTCGGCCGGCGGCAACGGCACGCTCGTGGAGTACCTGCGCTCAATAGGCGGGCGCATCCGGGCAATCCGTGCCAAGGACTTCACCAGCCCCCAACGTATCCGTGCCACGTACGCGCAACACTCAAAGATCCTGGGGCTTATCACCTGCGGGGACGCCGCCGGAGCCGTCGCCGCCTTGCGCTCACACATCCTGGAGAGCAAGGCCAACGTCTTCGAAGCGGCCAAAGAACTGCTGGCCTCGGTGTATCTACGGCGAGAAGCAGGAAGATAGAATGCATCTTGTGAGCGTTCCCGCGGAGCCATACGCCTTTGAGTTTTATCCTGCCACGGCCGCCCTGCTGGTCATAGACATGCAGCGCGACTTCGTCGAGCCGGGCGGCTTCGGCGCGATGCTCGGAAACGACGTCACGCCGTTGCGCCGCGCGATTGCACCGACGCGCCGCGTGCTGGACGCTGCGCGCAGGATTGGGATCATGGTGGTGCACACCCGCGAGGGGCACCGGCCTGATCTCAGCGACCTCCCGCCCGCCAAGAAGGCCAGAGGCCGCCTGAAGACCGGCATCGGCGATCAGGGACCGATGGGCCGCGTGCTCGTCCGCGGCGAGCGCGGACACGACATCGTGCCGGAGCTTGCGCCGGTCCCGGGTGAGCCGGTGGTGGACAAGCCGGGGAAGGGGGCGTTCTACGCGACCGATCTTGAGACGATCCTGCGCTGCCGCGGCATCAAGAGTCTCCTGGTGGCGGGCGTCACCACCGAGGTGTGCGTGCACACCACCGTGCGCGAGGCCAACGACCGCGGTTTCGAGTGCCTTGTGTTGGAGGACTGCGTCGCGTCCTACTTCCCAGAGTTCCACGAAGCGGGAATCAAGATGATCAAGGCCCAGGGGGGCATCTTCGGCTGGGTCTCCAGTTCCGCGGCGCTGCTGCAGGCGCTGGAGAAGGCTGGGGATGCTGGCGCACCGTGACCTCCTGCCCACCCTACCGTCCCAGCGGGTCATCGGCTGGTCCGACTTCATCTGGCTCTGGTTCGGCATGGTCGCCCAGATGGGCGTCTTCCTGCTGGGCGCGTCGTTCGCCGGGCGGCTGTCGCTGCCAGATGCGCTGGCGGCCATCGCGCTGGGCAACCTGGTCGTGGGCGTCGTCTCAGTTCTCAACGGCGACATCGGGATCGAGCACGGGGTCACCTATGCGGTCTACCTACGGGCGCCCTACGGCATCCGCGGCGCCTGGTTGCCGGCGCTCCTGCGCGCCGGCGTCGCGGTCTGCTGGTTCGCGATCCAGACCTACTTCGGCGCGACCGCGATAGATCTCTCTGTCAGGTTTCTGACCGGCTACTCCAACTGGCCGCTCTGGTACTGGTCGTTCGGCGGGCTGCAGATTCTCATCACCACGCGCGGCATACGCGGCATCCGAACCCTGGAGAACCTGGCTGCACCTGCACTGCTGCTGCTCTCGGCCTGGGTCGTCTACCTGCTGGGATCGCAGCGGGGCTGGGGGGCCGTGGGGTCCTTTCCGATCACAACGCCGATTCCGTTCTGGGCCGCGGTAACGGCCAACCTCTCCTACTGGATCACGGTGGCGGACAACATCCCAGACTTCACCCGGTTCGTGCGGACGACCCCGGGGGCGCGAGGGTTCTTTCACCGCAACCGGCACAGTCTGTTGGGCCAGCTCCCCGGACTGACAGTTGGGATGATGCTCTTCGCCTCGGTCGGCTACCTGGGTAAGGTCTTCACCGGGCACGGCAACCCGGTCGAGGCGATCGGGGCTGCCCTGGGTGGCGGCATGGTGCTGGTGGGCCTGGCGATCATCCTGCTGGCGCAGTTGAGCACCAATGTCGCCGCCAACCTGTACGCGCCCGGATACGTGCTGAGCAGCGTCTTCGCGCCCCGCATGAGCTTCGTCCGCGGCGTGTTTATAGGCGGGACGATCGGGCTCG
>DYHL01000026.1:0-2046 GCA_020724185.1 Candidatus Nitrosymbiomonas sp.
CTTTCCGGGCAATGGCTTTGCGACGCGCGGGAGTCAGGCGTTCAGCTCTCGCCTTGCCAGCCTTGAGGCCCCCACGCCGACCGAGTTCAACAGCCAGGGGGTCCTTTGGCTTTTCTTCGGAGGCGGTGGCCTCCCGCACGATCATCGCGGCAAGGCGGTTCGGATCGGCAGGTCTGCGGGGCTTGCTTGACCGCTTTGGCATACATTGAGTATGCCACACGCAACCCCTTTCGGCAAGGCCAACTCAATCGTCCCAGGTGTAGGATGGGACCGGGGAAAGCCGGATGTGCTGCACTCTCCAGTTGGCCTTGGCTTTCAGGCGGTCAAATACCAGGCGAACACGAAACGCTTCTCCTCGGGTTGGGGCATGCCGGCCGACGCGCCAAATTGAGTCGTCGGCCGAAGGGTTGTACCGAGACTGCAGGAGCCCGTTTGGAAGCCCCGCCACAGATATACTCACAAGCTCGTGACGACCACGCCGAGGCTCCCGGTAATTGTACTTCACGAAGACCGTCGTCGTGAGGAGGGGCCCTTCTGGGTTGTCTATGGTCTGGGGCAACACGCCCTGCTCATCAAAAACCCTGCCGCGGCTCTTCAGCATGATCCGCATTGAGGTCTGCGATGTCTGCAGTGTAATAGTGGACCTCGCACTCTCATCCTCGGCCTTCGAGTCCACAAATAGCGCCTGCCTCACCGCATACGCAGGCTGGAACACATAGATGGCGCGCTTGTAATCGATCTTCCCAAAGAGCCGGGTGGAGGGGCCTACGACACGCGATGCCCCCATGCGGTCCATCGCCTCGCGCGTGATGTCTTCACTGATGTCTTGTGGAAAATCGGGCTCTCGCGCGAAAATCTCGACCGCATCAGCGCGGAAATCGTACAACGCCTGGGCGACCAGTCTAACCGTCGCCTTCTCGATCTCCTCGATTACCTCGGGGTGTGCTACTGGACCCTCAGGGGCCAAGGCTCATCTCCGAGAACCGCGCCGGCTGCCGGTCAGGTGTCCTGGGACTATCCCGTTGCGACGTGCTGCCCCGTTCATGGGCACCCCCACGAGAGACAGTTGTCGGGCATGGGCTTCTTCGCGTGCTTGGGCCTGGCGAAGCCTGCGGCGGGCTAGCTCAATATACTCCCTGACCATGTCGATGCCGATGTAGCGACGCCCCTCGTGCATTGCTGCGATGGCCGTGGTCCCGCTGCCCACAAAGCAATCCAGCACAAGATCGCCGGACGCCGAGAACAACCGCACCACCCGGCGGGCCAACTCCAGAGGGAACATCGCCTCGTGACTATCGTTCGCTCGTACTGAAGGGATATGCCAAACGCCCCGAGAGCCCCAGTCCTTCCACTCCTCCGGCGTCAACCTAGTGCGGTCAATCGTCGTAATGCCAGGCTTCCAGAAGACGAATACGTATTCGGATTCATCCACGGAGCGGTACGACAAACTATGCCAACGGCCGTTTTCCCAACACGGGTCTTTCGCCCAAACGCGGCGGTCGTAGAGATAGAATCCCGCCCGGATGCCCCATTCCTCCACGAGGCCACCGACAAGCTTAACCCTTGTTTGGGGCTTGTACTTCCCACCACGAATGTTGTTGTGTTTCAGGCGACGATCCACGGTCTGCTCGCTGCAGCCGAGCAGTTCCGCAAGCTGGTAGCGATTGTACCCGGGGTGCTTCGCGCGGGCTCGGAGCACATCGTCTCTCGTGATGGGAGATTTCCTGTTCGTCACGCTGTTCGCCTGAATCCGCGGCATTGATGGGTCGGCGAACGCAAGAATGTCGGCGATATTGATGGCGAGGAAGCCGCCCGGGGCGATGATGCTGTAGTGCAGCCGCACCACGTCGCCGAGCAATGCCGCCCAGTCGTCGAATGTGAGGTTGCGCTCATAGGATTTCCCCACAAAGTACGGGGGCGACCAGAAGCTCAGGGCCACGCTATTCGGCCTGATTTGGGGAAGGAGTGTGCGGGCATCCCCGCAGTGGATGGCGTTCTCGGCCAACCAGTCTCCCCGCCCTCCAGTCGCCATGGCCTCCACGTCAC
>DYHL01000026.1:2056-2473 GCA_020724185.1 Candidatus Nitrosymbiomonas sp.
TTCTGCAAGAATAGACGGAGCGACGGAAAGATCCCTTCCCGCCGCCCCACGCTCCGAGCCGATTATAGCGTGCGGTTTCTGCCCTTGCCAATCCCCGAACAGGGGGAACAACAGGACCACCTCCTGCCTGCCCACCACAGGTGTCTATCCCATCTATCGGCTAGGCCCCGGCCTGTCAAGGGGGTCCTCCCCTGAAAATGACCCACTACCCCGGCTCGCGGCAACGCTTGCGACCGGGGTCCCGCGTGCTATAATGGGCGGTGTTCGGGCCCCGGCGGTTGGGGCCTGTTGTGTGTTGGAGGGATTCCCGTATGGAGCGGTTGGCGCTGACTGCACAGGTTCGCGAGGGTGTTGGGAAAGGCGTGGCGAGGAGCCTGCGCCGCAAGGGGTTCGTCCCGGCGGTGGTCTACGGCCGCG
>DYHL01000026.1:2483-16330 GCA_020724185.1 Candidatus Nitrosymbiomonas sp.
GAGCCGATGCCCGTTGCCGTGGATGGAAGGACGTTTTCGTCGGCGCTGCAGACCCACGCCGGGCTCAACGTGCTCATTGATCTCGATGTGACAGGGGGCGGCGGGGCCGAGCCAGCGACGGTTATGGTCAAGGAGATCCAGCGCGACGTCTTCAAGCAACACATCATTCACGCCGACTTCCACGCGATCTCCCTGACCGAGACGATCGAGACACGCGTGCGGGTCGTGCTGCGGGGCGCCTCAAAGGGTGTCGCCGAGGGCGGGATAGTGGAGCACCACCTGCGGGACGTGCTCGTTGAGTGCATGCCGACGCTCATCCCCGAGCAGTTCGATCTGGACATCACCGAACTAGGTGTGGGGCATTCGCTGCACGCCAGTGACCTGGTGGTCCCGGGAGGGGTGACGCTGCTCACCCTGCCTGACGAGGTCATCGTGACGGTCGTCGCACCCCGCGTGCAGGAGGAGGCGGCGCCGGTGGCAGCGGTTGCAGTTGAGGGCGCGCCTGTTGCAGCGGTTCCTGAGGCGGTTCCCGAGAAGGAGTAGGCGGTTCCGCCCAGGGCGAGTTGGCCCCAGAGTTTGAGCAGGGGCGCCGGGCGGCGCCCCTGTTTGCATGCAGGACGCGAGAGACCAAATGCGACTGATCGTCGGCCTGGGCAATCCTGGACGCCGGTACCGCCGCACCCGGCACAACACCGGGTGGGAGGTGCTGGAGGCGCTTGCCAGCGCCCACGGCATTTCGATTGCGACCGAGGATGGATGGGCGCAGGTGGGTCGGGGTACGATCGGCGGCCGGCGAGTGATTCTCGCCCGGCCGGAGACCTACGTGAATGTCAGCGGTACGGCCGTCGCCGATCTCCGGCGGCGCCACCGCGTGCCGGTGGAGCACCTGATGGTGATCGTGGACGACCTTGACCTTCCGATCGGCGCGGTGCGGGTGCGGGAGAAGGGGAGCCACGGCGGGCACAACGGCCTCCGCTCGATCGTCGAGGCCTTGGGCACGACGGCTTTCGCCCGCTTGCGCGTGGGCATTGGCCGGCCCCCGTCTAACGAGGATCCGGCAGAGTACGTGCTCCAGCGTCCTTCAGCCCACGAGCGCGTCCTGCTGGATGAGGCGGTTGCCCGCGCCGCCGAGGGCGTGGCGCTCTGGGTGACCGATGGCGTGGCCGCGGCCATGAACCGCTGCAACCCGAGGCGCTCGGCAGATGGAGTGGGTCAGGGCGCCGTTGGTCAGGCTGCCGCGAAGGAGAGTGAGGGCTGATGGCGCACCGTTCTGAGGATCGTGTCCCGCCCGGACAGCGCGTCACAGAGAAATGGCCGGTTCTCCACTATGGCGGCGTGCCGCGGTTTGATCCTGCCAGTTGGGATTTCCGGATCTTCGGATTGGTCGAGGAGCCGGTACGGCTCTCGTACGACGAGTTCCGCGCTCTGCCCACCACCTCGATCACCCGCGACATCCACTGCGTGACCACATGGAGCCGCCTTGGGATGACGTTTGAGGGGGTTCCCGCACGGGCGGTGCTGGATCTTGTGAGGATCCGTCCGGAGGCGCGATTCGTCATGGTCCACGCCGAGGCAGGGTTCGAGACAAACCTGCCCCTAGAGTACCTGCTCGCCGACGATGCGCTCTTTGCCTCTCGCGCCGACGGAGCAGACCTGACCCCGGAGCACGGATGGCCCCTGCGCCTTGTGATTCCGCGCCTCTACTTCTGGAAGAGCGCCAAGTGGGTACGCGGCATCGAACTGATGGCCGAGGACCGTGCCGGGTTCTGGGAGCGTAACGGGTATCACATGCACGGCGATCCCTGGAAGGAGGAGCGCTACTCTCAGCCGTGGTGAGGCCGCAGGTCTTTGCGCCGCTTCGCCAGCGCAACTTCCGGCTGCTCTGGACCGGCCTGCTAGTTTCCAACACCGGGTCGTGGATGCAGTTCACCGCGCTCGGCTATCTGGTTGACCAGATCACGAAAGATCCCATCTACCTGGGCCTCCTGGGCCTGAGCCAGGCCGTGCCACGGCTGCTCTTTGCCTTTCTAGGCGGGGTCGCGGCCGACCGTCTCGACCGCCGCCGCACGCTGCTGTGGACCAACGGCGCCACGATGATCTCCGCGGTCCTGCTGGGGATGTTGGCGGCCTCAGGGCGCATCCAGGTGTGGCAGATCCTGGCAATCGGCGCCTTCAACTCGCTCGCCAACTCGTTTGACATGCCGGCCAGGCAGTCGCTGGTCCCGTCCCTGGTGGGCGAGCGCCAGTTGATGCAGGCGGTCAGTTTGAACACGATGGCGTTCAACGGCTCCGGTATCTTCGGCCCGTCGCTGGGCGGGGTGCTGATCGCCACGGTCGGCGTTGCAGGGTGCTTCTTCGCCAATGCCGCCAGCTACATCGCCGTGCTGACCGCGCTCTGGAGGATGGACACCCCGCCGGCGAACGCCGGGAAGAAGGAATCCGTGGGGGAGGACATCCGGCAGGGCATCGGGCTGCTCCTCCGGCACCGGCACGTGCTGGCGATCCTGGGGATCGTCGCGGCGATCAACTTCTTCGGCCGTCCCTACATCCGCCTGATGCCCACGCTGGCCCGCGAGGTGCTGCGCGTGGGCCCCTCTGGGCTGGGTCTGCTGCAGGCCGCGCCCGGAGTCGGCACCATCCTGGCGGTGTTCCTGCTGGGCTCGACTGGCGAGGCGGCGCAGAAGGGGAGGCTGCTGGTTGGGGCGGCGATGGCGACCGGCGCCATGGTGGTGCTGTTCGCGCTGTCACCGTGGTTCACCGCCTCGATCGGGCTGCTGGTGCTGGTTGGCACCGGCCAGGCAGTGGCTATGGCGGCGGCCAACACGCTGCTGCAAACGAGCGTGCAGCCTGATCAGCGTGGGCGGATCATGGGGCTCTACGGCATGGTCACCTTTGGGATGCTTTCGTTGGGCACGCTGCCGTTGGGCGCCCTGGCCAGCGTGGTGGGCGTGCCGCTGACCCTGGCGCTGGGCGGGGCGGTGGTCATCGTGCTTGTAGGGGTGCTGGCACTGACGTCGCCGAGGATCGCGAGCCTGTAGGCCAGGCTATCTCTCTGCCGGCCTGTGCCGGGCTACCAGCATCGCCGAGACCTGGCGCTCGCCGCCCCGGGGCAGGGCGCTTACGACGCGGCCGCCGATGACCAGCGTCGCGGATCCGCCGCCGTCCAGGTTCATCGCGTCGCGGGCGCCGAGCGAGCGCATGAGCGCCGCCAGCTCGGCGAGATCCATGCCCGTGCTCTGCAGGCGGCCGCGCCTGCTCACCGTCCGGTCCACGGTCACGAAGAGAACCCTGCCGGTGCGGGTGATGCCGATCGCTGCCCGCGCAGCCCGCGCCCTGGCAAACCACCCGCCGAACCCTTCCCACGCGTATGGGACCTCGATCAACCCGTCGCGCACCAGGCGCGGGCCTCCCTGTAGGGCGTGGCGCAGGCCGTCCGGCTCAAGCGCCAGACGCACCGTGACCCGCTGCTCCCGTACCAGGTTGGTCAGGAGGTGCTGCTGGGAGGCCGCCGCAGCGAGCGCATAGCCATCAGGGGGGATGGCCGGGCGCCCGCTGCTGAAGGCGGCGATTCGACCGCCGCGCACCACCGTCACCAGCGCCTGGGGCGGCGTCTGAGGCCCGAACTCCGGAGTGTACAGGGCGATCCCGCCCGCGCGCGGTGGCCGGTTGATCGCCGTGATCGGAATCTCCATCCCGGTGTCGGTTACGAGCCGTCCGCTGAACTCCACCGGACCAATCCACGGTCGCCCTGCGGCGTCCACGCCGAACGCCGTGCGCCGCGGCAGGGGCGCGGACAGGACGCGTCCGTCGAGTACGACCAGTCCCAGCGGCAGGCCCGCACGCGAGTAGTAGTTTCCGTTGATGGCGGCCGCGGCTTCCAACCGGGTGGCCGCGATGCTGGTGGTCTCGGTGGCGGCGACCGCTCCACCGCCTAGCGCCGACCGGATCTCGATCCCGGGGGCGCGCGGGTCTATCGTCGCCACGTGCGCCCGCGCGCGGCCTGCGCCGGTGGCAACGCGGAGTGACCGGTACGCCACGCCCTTCGGGAGCGCGACAGCCCCTTGCCAGCGGGGAAAGACCGTGATGGTAAGCCGGTCGTCGCGCGCAAAGACCTTGAACCGTGCTGGCCGCTGCAGGCCAATCGCGAGACGGGTGACCTCGGGGGTGAGCCGGCCCAGCCGGATCGAGGAGACTGCGCCTCCCCGAACGGCCACGGTGCGGTCGCCATCGTGCTGCACAGTCCACAGGTCCACGGCCACGGCGCGCTCCGAAGCGGAGGTGCGGTGGCGTACCGGCGCGGAGAGCCGCAGTGTGACCGTCGTGATCTCGCCGGCCCGATGCCAGCGGAGGGCGAGGATTCGGGCAGGATGGCCAGCGGCGGCAGGTGGGAGGCGCCCCGCGAGCAGGAGGCCAACCGAGAGGCCCAGGACGAGCAGGCTGCGTCGCGTACAATGGCGCATAGACGGATCCAAAGAGCAACGTCGTCGGTCAGGTTGGGCTGCCTGCAAGCGCTTTAGGCGCCCGGTGCCGCGAATCCTGCCGGAACACGCCAGGCGCCTTCCCGGCGCCTCCCCTCCGCGGGGTGGAAGTCATCTGCTAGGATAGGCATCAGCAGATCTCCGCGGGAGGTCCCATGTCCTATCTGCCCATCAACCTGGATCTGATCCGCACCCGCTCCGCCGACATCCGGCGCGAGCTCGAGATGCTGCGCGCGCATGCGGCCCTGCCTGAGGCGGATTTCTCCACCGACCCCGAAAAGGTCAGGGCTGCGCGGTACAGCCTGACCGTGGTGGTCGAGGCCGCCGCGGCCATCTGCAACCACCTGGTCACCCGCCAGGGCCGTGTCTCGGAGAGCTACCCAGGCTGCTTTCAGTTACTAGGAGAGCTGGGGATTGTGGATGCTTCGTTGGCCACCCGCCTTGCAGCCATGGCGCGGCTTCGCAACCTCCTCGTGCACGGCTACGGTCGCGTGGATGACAGGCGGCTGCATCAAGTCCTCCGCCAGGACCTGGACGACCTGGAGGCGTTCCTGGCAGCCGTGGGGATTCACGTACTTGCTTCAGGCGGTGAGTCGCCATGAAGGAAGATCCGCAGAGCGGTGCGCTGAAGCACTACGATCTTTCAGCTCCTGACCGCGAGCGAGTGCTGGGCCGCGTCGCCGAGAGCCTGGCCGCGGAAGGCGCCGTCCTCTTCGCTTACGCGTTCGGTTCGTTCGTCGAGGGCCGGGCCTTTGGGGACGTTGACGTGGCCGTCTTCCTGGATCAGGAGCGCTGTCCGGACGCGAGCCTGCTGTCCCTCCATCTCGATCTCGCGGGTCGCCTCGAGGAGGCGGCGGGCTTGCCGGTTGACGCGGTGTTGCTCAACGAAGCCCCGCTCGGCCTGCGCATGGCCGTCGTGCGCGGGCGCGTGGTTCACTCACGCGACGAGGCCCGGCGCCTGGCGTTCGTGGAAGAGACATGCCTGCAGGTCATGGACATGGCCTATCTGTCACGCGAGGCGCTGCGAGACCTGCTGGCCCACAAGGCCTGACCGCGTGAGGTGGCCCCGCCTTCTTGCACGAAGAACGGTCGTGAGTGAATCTCATCTCGTGAATCCGTTTCGGGCCGGATAGTTGTGCCGGAAGACGGCGCGGATCGCTTCTCCCGCGCGCACGTCGCGGCGGAACCCTCGGGGGTCCTTGACCACCTTCCCGCTGATCAGTACGTACTCGATGCCCTCGGCGAACTGGTTGGGCCGCTCCACCGTGGCCCGGTCGCGCACCCGCGCGGGGTCGAAGATGACGATGTCGGCGTCGGCGCCAGATTGGAGACGCCCCTTGCGGCGCAATGCCGGCGCCTGAGCCTGCAGCCGCCGTGCTGGCATGATCGTCATCTTCGCCAGGGCTTCCATTAGGGTCAGCACTTGCCGGTCCCGCACGTATAGTGCAAGGGTGCGGGTGAACGTGCCGGCGGCCCGGGGATGGTTGTTGTTTCCCGGTTCCAGGATGGCGTCGCTGCCGATCATCACGAAAGGCGAGCGCAGCGCAGCCACAACGTCCTCCTCGGGAATGGCGTAGGCCACGGCCAATTTTCGGGTCTTGCGGTACCGCTGGAAGCTCTCGGCTGTGAGGCGCTCGCTGGTCCCTGCGATCTGGAGATCCCCGTAGGAGATGCGGAACCGCTTCTGCCAGCCAGGGTCGAAGCGGGCGGAGTTCAGGAAGGTGGCCCAGAAGGGATAGGGGTATGCGTCGGCGGTGATGTCCAGCCCTTCCTTCCGGGCGGCGTCGAGGAGTTGCAGGGATTCGGCCATTGAGAAGGTGCCGCCCGTGCTGTTGATGTGCCCGATGTGCGCCGCTGCGCCGGTCTTACGGGCGGCGGCGATGACCTCATTCAGGGCCTCCAGGTTCGTCCCGGGCGGCGTCATGTCGGAGTAGCGCACGTGGAACACGACCGGCACGTTGTACCGGGCGGCCACCCGCATCATGGCCTCGATCTCCGCGGTGCTGGTTCCCGGGGCGTACTCGGGGCTCATGGCGATCCCAAGCGAGCCGTCTTCCAGGGCCTTCTTGGCCAGGACGGCCAGGCGCGCGACCTGTTCCGCGGCGGCGGGGCGATAGCGCCCCACGCCCACGCGGGTTCTGGCCGCCTCGTAGTGGAAGGCGCCGCCGAAGTGCACGGGCGGCCGCTGCTTCTCGTGGGTCCGATACCAGGCAGCCATGTCGCCCTGCGTTCCCTCGGCGCCGTGCATGGACAGGTTGGTGGTCACGCCGTCGGCGATCTTGTACCAGACGCCGTAGCCGTTCGGGTTGTAGGAGAGGATGTCAATGAAGCCAGGCGCCACCACGCGGCCGGTGGCGTCAATCTCCACTCGCCCCCGCATCGGATAGCGGGAGATGGCAACGATCGTGCGGCCTCGGACCCCGACATTCAGACCCGCAGCATCCAGACCGGTCTCTGGATCCATCACCCGACCGTTGCGGATTACGACGTCGTGGGCGGCGGTCTTGCCCGGTTGGGCCGTGGCCCCGCCCACAGACAAGAGGCACATCAGGATCGAGATACCGGCAAGCATGCTGCGGGCCAGGGCGGTTGACCTCACTGGCACGACTGTGCACGCTCGCACCGCTAGCCGCCTTTCTCACCCTTCCGTCGGTCCAGCACCGCTTTGCCGAGCTTCACCGCGATCGCGCCGCCGGGGATGATGAGGTTCGTCGCTTCCGCGCCGACGTCGAACAGCACCTCGCGGTTGAAGATGCGCCGGGCCTGCGACCCGAAGGACTTTCCGGTAGGCTTGAACTCGCCGGTCAGCCCGTCCACCTCCACGGCGGTCCGCTTGGCTTTGGCCTCCCAGACGTACTCGTAGGCGAAGACCGGCCGGTAGTAGAGGTCGAGTCAGTCCACGACCACCTCCTGCTCGAACACCTGGTCGGACGAGGGCGGCTGCAGGACATCCGACTGGACGTCTGCGGTGACCGGCACCTGGTACTGCACGCGGCGGTCGTAGCGGAAGCGCTTGTGGGCCGCGGCGTACCAGAAGGGCTGGTAGCGCAGCTCCAACAGGTTGACCTGGATCTCCTCGCCCTTCGGCCGTATGAGGAACTTGGATAGGGCACCGAAGACGTTGAGCTTCTGCTCCCAGGCCTTCTCTTTGGCCTGATCCTGCGTCACATTGGCAGGAAGCAGGAACAGGCCTTGCTCGGCGACGGTGATTTCCGTCGTGCGTCCTCCCGTGATGTCACCGTGGGGTCTTCGTGGCCAGACCGCGCCGCAACAGGATCGTGACAGTCCGCGACGCCTGTCTTTCCTCAACCGTGACGGCGTAGAAGTGCCTGCGCTTGGCGTCGGCCAGGAACCGGTTGTACACTCGGCCCGCGCTCTTGGGCGTCTCGCTCTCGAAGGTGGACGTCCACCCGCTGATTGCCACCTTTGCGTAGAACTCTCGCACCTGCTCGTAGGGCGCGGCGCTGCGCAGCTCGATCTGTTCCCACTTCGATCGGGGAAACCCGTACGCCTCGCCCACGGATGACGCCTTGCCGACATGCGTGGATCCGGGGAAGTATGGAAGGTCGCCCAGCCGGTCACCGCGGCGGCACGCGGCGGTCAGGAGCATGGCGGGGGCCAAGAGCAAGGCGATCACCAGTGCGAGGACCCGGGCCTGGCGTTTCATGGGGCGCACCCCTAATCCGGCCTCAGACCGGGATGTCGAGTATCTGAAGCTGCAGCCTGCCGTCGGGTGTCACCCTTTTTGTGGTCCACGGTGGGGACCATACGAACTTGACGGTAGCGTGCTTAGCGCCGGCGGCAAGCATCTTCTCCTCGATCTCCGCGGCGATCTGCGGGCCGATCGGGCACCCCGGCGCCGTAAGCGTCATCTTGACGGCGACGCTGCCGTCGTCCACTTGAAGGTCATAGATCAGCCCGAGATCCCAGACGTTCACCGGGATCTCGGGGTCGAAGACGGTCTTGAGCACCTCGACGGCCTGCTCGCGGGTAATCGGCTCGTCCATCGCGAATATCGTATCGTCCCCGAGAGGGGCAGTCAAACGCGGGGAGCGAACAACGCGGGGAGGGGACGGCTGACACATGCGACGCATCCGGCTGGCACTGTGGATTGTCATCGGTGCTTTCTTTGTGGTGGGGCCGGCGATCGCGCGCTGGTATACCGACTGGCTCTGGTTCGCCGAGGTCGGCTACCTGCGGGTTTTCTGGGTGCCGTTCCTATCGAGGGTTGCGCTGACGCTCGCGGTCGCGGCCGCGGTGTGGTTGCTGGCGTTCGTCAACATCCGATTCGCGTTTGCGGCCTGGGGGAGCAGCCGTGCCCGGTGGTGGCGGTGGGCCCTGGCCGCGGTCGCGGTGCTGGCCGGCCTTTCGGCCTCGCTCGAGTGGGTGGCCGTTCAGCAGTTCCTGCACGCCCGGCCGTTCGGCGAGACCGACCCGCTCTTCGGCCGCGACGTGGGCTACTACGTCTTCCGCCTGCCGGTCTACCGCATGCTGGCCGATGGTCTCTTCGCGTGGCTCGTGGTCATCACCGCCGCCGTGGCGCTGGGGTACGGCGCGGCCCACGGCCGGCTGATGCTGCGCGGGGTGTGGACGGCGCCGTCACGGGTGCGCGCGCACCTCTCGGCGCTGCTGGGAGCGGCAGTCCTGGTGCGCGGCTTCGGGTTCTGGCTGGATGCCTTCGATCTCCTCTACTCGTCGCGCGGGCCGGTCTTCGGCGCCGCGTTCACCGACGTCCATGCGGTGCTGCCGGCGCTGCGCGTGCTGACCGTGCTCTTCGGGGCGTGCGGGTTGCTGCTGATCGCCAACGCCTGGCTGCGCACGGTGCGCCTTGCGATCTGGACGATTGCGCTGATCGTCGTGGCCTGGGCCGGGGGCCTGGTGGTGTACCCGGGCCTGGTGCAGGCATTGCGCGTGCGGCCCAATGAGCTGACCGCCGAGACGCCGTTCATCCGGCACGCGATCGCCGGAACGCTGCGGGGATTCGGCCTGGACCGTGTGCGGGAGCGCGAGTTCCGCACCGCGCCGCTCGACGCCGCGGCGATCGTCCGCAACCGCGCCACCGTGGAGAACGTACGCCTGTGGGACTATCGGCCTCTGCTGCGGGCCTACGGGCAGTTGCAGACGCTGCGGCAGTACTACACCTTCTCCGACGTGGACATAGACCGCTACACGATCGGCGGCGCACAGCGGCAGGTCATGCTTGCCGCGCGCGAGATGGCGACCAACCGCCTAGCCCCGCAGGCCCGCACGTGGATCAACGAGCACCTGGTTTTCACTCACGGCTACGGCCTGGTGATGACGCCGGTCAACCGCGTCACCGAGGAGGGGATGCCCGAGTTCCTCATAAAGGACATCCCGCCCGAGGCGGTCCCGGGCATGGAGGTTGCACGGCCGGAGATCTACTACGGCGAGTTGACCACGAACTACGTGGTCGTGAACACCAAGGTCCGCGAGCTGGACTACCCGCGCGGGGACGAGAACGTATACGCGCACTACGCCGGGGGAGGAGGGATCCGGCTCGGCTACCTGGCGCGCCTGGCCCTGGCCTACCGGTTCGGCGACGCGAAGCTGCTGCTGTCCTCCGACATCGGCCGGGACAGCCGGCTGCTCTTCGCCCGACAGATCACTACCCGCGTGGGAAGGATCGCGCCGTTCCTCCGCTATGACCGCGATCCCTACCTGGTGCTCGCCGACGGCCGGCTCTTCTGGATCATTGACGCCTACACCACGACCGATCGCTACCCGTACGCGACGCGATACGGCGATGTCAACTACATGCGCAACAGCGTCAAGGTCGTGGTGGACGCCTACGACGGTGCCGTGACCTTCTACCAGATGATTCCGGATGAGCCGATCACCCGCACCCTGGCCGCGATCTTCCCGGACCTGTTCAGGCCGGCGACGCAGATGCCGCCAGCCCTCGCCGCTCACCTGCGCTATCCCGTGGACCTGTTCGAGCTCCAGGCGCAGGTCTATGCCACGTTTCACATGCGCGACCCGCAGGTGTTCTACAACAAGGAGGACGTGTGGGCGATTCCGCGCGAGCTGTTCGGCAGGGAGGCAGTGCAGGTTGAGCCCTACTACGTGACGATGCGGCTGGCCGAGGGCACCGCGCCCGAGTTTGTGCTCATGCTACCAATGGCTCCTTCCGGTCGGGACAACATGATCGCCTGGATGGCCGCGCGCAACGACCCGCCGCACTATGGCGAGCTGATCGTCTACCGGTTCCCCAAGGCGCGCGTCGTCTTCGGGCCCATGCAGATTGAGGCCCGGATAGATCAGGATCCCTTCATATCCCAGCAGTTGACCCTGTGGAACCAACTGGGATCGCAGGTGATCCGCGGCAACCGGCTGGTTATTCCGATTGAAGACGGCCTGCTCTACGTAGAGCCGCTCTTCCTCCAGGCGGAGCGCAGCCAGATGCCGGAGTTGAAACGGGTGATCGCGGCCAGCGGCCCCCGGATTGTAATGGCGCCCACGTTTGAGGCCGCGCTGGCCGAGCTGTTCGGCGGTCCGTCGCCGGGCAAGCCGGTTCCCGCCGCGCCGGCCCCTGCCGGGCCAGCGCCTGCCGCGCCGCCAGGATCATCTGGGAGCGAGGTCCGGGCTCTGACCGAGGAGGCCCTGGCGATCTACCGCAGGGCGCAGGATCGCCTGCGCGCCGGCGACCTGACGGGCTACGGCCAGGAGATTGAGCGGCTGGGGCAGATACTGGAACGGCTGCGCGCGGCCACGCAGGGGAGGTAGAATGGAGGCATGACGCCCAGACGGTTGCAGGGCGGACGCCGAACGGCGCGTGCGTGGGCCGTCTGTGCCGCCCTGCCGCTACTGTTGCTTCCCACTGCCGGTGCCGCACAGCCGTCCGGCGTCTGGCCGATCGTTCCGGGCGAAGGGATCGGCCCGGTCAAGATCGGCATGACCCTGCAACAGGTTAGGAGCCTGAGTACCCGCCTGCCCTGCGAGATCGCCGTGGCCTACTCCGACGGTCGCGCCAGTCGCCTGGAGACGAACTGCGGGGTGGCCTATCAGACGCCTGAGGGGATCACGGTCGGCCTGGACGGTTCCCGGATCTGGTGGGCTCACGGCGAGCCCGACCAGACGGTTCCGAGCAACTTCGCGGGCACGCGCGCCGACTGGCTGCTCTACCGCGGGGCAGGGATAGGGTTCCGTCTGATCTACGCCGAGGGAGGCACTCTGATCCAGGCGATCGCGATCTTCAAGGGCACGGGTGTGCCTGCCGTCCGGCGGCCGCCCGTGGTGCCGGTTGCCCCGCCGATTCCTCTTCCGGTACTGGGCGACTAGCCAGGAGGTCGGTCATGGTGCTCACGGAGCTGCAGCAGAGCCTGCGCGACGAGGTTCGGGCCTTCGCACGCGACGACGTGCCCAGGCAACTCATCCTGGACATGGACGCCGAGCGCATCCACTATCCCCGAAGCTTCTTGGAGGCGGCGGCGCGTCGAAACCTTCTTGGGCTGCGATTTCCGCAGGAATACAAGGGACGCGGCCTGGGATGGAAGGAAGAGGTTGTGGCGCTGGAAGAGATGGGCGTGCTGGGTACCTCGCTGGCCTGCCTGTACTCGCTCGTCAGCATAGTGGGAGAGGCACTGAATGTCTTCGGCACGCCACAGCAGAAGACGCGCTGGCTGCGCCCTGCCATCGAGGCCGGGTTGACGGTGGCCGAGGCACTGACGGAGCCCCGGGGCGGTTCCGACTTCTTCGGCACCACGACCATCGCGCGGCGTGATGGAGAGGCCTACGTTCTCAACGGCCAGAAGCGCTTCGTCGTCGGCGCCGAGGGCGCAGACTATTTCCTGGTATACGCCCGCACCCGCGACGACGCTCCTGGCCATCAGTCGCTAACCGCTTTCATCGTTGAACGCGGCCCCGGCGTCGAAGTGCAACACGTATACGGACTGATGGGTACCCGCGGCGGCGGCGCCGGGCGCGTCTACTTCCGTGATGCCGCCGTCCCCACTGAGAACGTCCTCGGAGAGGAGAACCGAGGAGCGGACGTCTTCTACCAGATGATGATTCCGGAGCGCTTGACCAGCGCCGCCGGCGCTCTGGGCACTGCCAGGGCGGCCCTGGAGATCGCCGCCCGCTACAGCGACCGCCGGAGGGCCTTCGGCCAGAAGATCCGCGCCTTCGAGGGCGTGAGTTTCAAGGTGGCCGACAGCATCACCCTCCTGGACGCTGCCCGCGCCCTGGTCCATGCGACCGCCCACGCCGTTGACGCTGGCGCCGAGCCCGGCCACGCCCGTCGGCTGGTGTCCGAGGCCAAGAAGTTCGCCACCGACGCCGCCTGGGAGATCGTCAACCACGCAATGCAGATCATGGGCGGCATAGGCTATACCAACGTTTATCCCATCGAACGGCTGCTGCGGGACTCGCGCCTGGCTCTGATCTGGACTGGCACCAACGAGATCATGAACCTGGTCATCCAGCACGAGTACTACAAGGAGATGGGGCTGCCCCACTGTGAACGCGACGTCGAGGCCGACGCCGCGCACGCGGACCGGGCAGAGGAAAAGGTCTACGAGTAGTCGGATCGCCCGCTGACCCGAAGCCTGAGGGAGGGCTTTGGCCCATTTGGGCATAATACCAATTGATTGGACATCTTCCTAGGGGTAGTTGCGCGAACTGAACAGCTCTTGGCACCCTCACCGGTAACGTCATGGGACAAGAGGGGAGTGACGTCCGATGAAGCGCCACGGTCTGTGCGTGCCCCTGCTGCTCGTCGCGGTATTGGGCCTGTCCGCCTGCGCGCCATCCGCAGCGCCGCCTCCGCAGCTCACCCCTGTTACCGTTCAACTCGTCTGGACCCACGGCGCCCAGTTCGCCGGATTCTACGCCGCCGTTAGGCAGGGCTACTATGCCGCCGAAGGGCTGGCGGTCACCTTCCTCGAGGGCGGGCCGCAGGCTGACCCGGCCGGAGTGGTGCTCGCAGGCAAGGCCCGGTTCGGTGTGGCATCCGCGGACCAGTTGCTCCTGGACCGTGCCGGCGGGAAGCCGGTGCGCGCGATTGCTACGATCTATCGCCGCAGCCCGATCGTCTTCATTACCCTGGCCGCGTCGGGCATCACGCGCCCCCAGCAGTTCGCCGGCAAGACGATCCGGGTTGTCCCCAACATAGTGCCCTCACTGCGCGCGATGCTGGCCCGGGTGGGTGTGCGCCCCGGCCAGTACACCGAGGTGATCCTTCCCACCGACCTGGAGCAGTTCGCGTCCGGCAGGGTACCGATCTGGGGAGCGTACGTCACCGCGCTGGCGCTTAGAGCGGAGCGGGCCGGGCACAAGATCAACCACATCTTCCCCGAGGAATACGGCGTGCGCTTCTACGCCGACTCGGTCTTCGCAGCGGACGAGACGATC
>DYHL01000027.1 GCA_020724185.1 Candidatus Nitrosymbiomonas sp.
CGGCGACCACACGGGCAACGCCCGCTGCAAGGCGGCGCTTCAACAAGAAGTGGGGCTGCCGGTCCAGCCCTACGCGCCCCTGATCGGGACCGTCGCCCGTCTGGCATCCCAGAAGGGGTTCGACCTGGTGGCCGCGGCGCTGGACGCGATCGTCGCAACCGGGGCGCAGATGGTCATCCTTGGTACGGGCGAACCTGCCTTTGAAGAGGCGTTCCGGGCCGCGTCCGCCCGGTTCCCAAACCAGGTGCGCGCCATCATCGGGTTCGATGACGGGCTCGCGCACCGGATCGAGGCAGGCGCCGACATCTTCCTGATGCCCTCACGCTTCGAGCCGTCGGGCCTCAACCAGCTCTACAGTCTCCGCTACGGCACGCCCCCTGTGGTGCGGCGCACCGGCGGACTGGCGGACAGCATAGTGGACGCCCTGCCGGAGAACGTACACCTTGGTCGCGCCAACGGGTTCGTCTTCGACGACTACACCCCGGAAGCGCTGGCCGCGACAGTCGGTCGTGTCGTCGCCGCCTATCGCGACCCGGTCCTGTGGCATTCGCTGCAACAGGTCGGGATGCGGGCGGACTTCTCGTGGGACAGGGTGGCCGGCCGGTATCTTGAACTGTACGAGGCCACCATCCGGCGGGCCGCGGAACGTCGGTCCTGAAGCAGCACACTTTGCGAGCGAGGTGAACGGTCTTGCCTGAACTGCGCACCGATCCGATCTCCGGCCGCTGGGTGATCATTGCCACCGAGCGGGCGGCGCGGCCCACCGACTTCTCAACGCCGCCGGTGGAGGTAAACGACCTGGAGCACTGCCCATTCTGTCCCGGCCGCGAGGGCCGGACGCCGCCCGAGATCTTCGCCGTCCGCGATCCCGGCACGGCGCGCAACACGCCTGGCTGGCACGTGCGGGTCGTCTCGAACAAGTTCCCGGCACTGCGCATCGAGGGCGACACAGCGCGCAGTAGCGTCGGCATGTTCACGCGCATGGACGGGGTCGGCGCGCACGAGGTCATCATCGAAACGACCGACCATCACACGCACCTCGGCCTGATGCCGTCCCGCGAGGTGGCCAACGTGGTGAGGGCCTACCTGCAGCGGTACCGCGACCTAGACGGTGACGACCGGTTTGAGTACGCGCTGCTCTTCCGCAACCACGGCCGCACCGCCGGCGCCTCGCTTTCCCACCCGCACTCGCAGCTCATCGCCCTGCCGGTTATTCCCAAGCGCGCGGCCGAGGAGTTGGAGGCGGCGGAGCGGCACTTCGGCCGCAACGGGGTGTGCGTCTTCTGTCGCCTGATCGAGCAGGAACTGGCAGCGCGCGACAGGATCGTTTTCGAGAGCGAGCGGTTCGTGGCGCTGCAGCCCTACGCCGCGCGCTTTCCCTTCGAGACCTGGCTGTTGCCCAAGGAGCACCGGGCCTCGTTCGGGGCGCTGGGTGAGGGCGACGTTCTTCCGTTTGCGGAGGCGCTGCGGACGACGCTGCACGCGCTGCACTCGTGCCTGAACAACCCGCCGTACAACTACATCGTGCACACCGCGCCCTACACCGATCACGCAGGGCACTTCTACCACTGGCACCTTGAGATCATGCCGCGGCTCACCCAGGTCGCCGGGTTTGAGTGGGGGTCGGGGTTCTACATCAACCCGGTGGTGCCCGAGCAGGGCGCGCGGTTCCTGCGCGAGTGCGCCATGAAGGCAGGCGCCGAGGTATTGGCGCCCGGCGGGGAGAACGAATAACATTCGGATAGACCATGGCGGCGCACTGCCGCGGGTTCACCGAAGGAGGCACCCATGAGCACAACTCCCAGCGAGCGAATCCTCCTTGGCCCTGGACCAAGCCTGCTTCCCCCCGAGGTTACCGAAGCACTTGCGCAGCCCATGCTCGGACACATGGACCCCGACATGCTCCGCATTGTCGATGAGACCGTCGGGCTGATGCGCAGCGTGTTCCAGACCGAGAACGAGCTGGCGCTGCCGGTCTCCGGCACCGGGACCGCGGGGATGGAGGCGGCGCTGCTGCACATGGTGAAGCCGGGCGAGGGGCTGGCCGTATGCACCGCCGGGTTCTTCGCCGATCGCATCGTCGAGATCGCGACGCGCATCGGTGCCGAGGTGATCCGGGTCGAGGGGCCCTGGGGCCGAGCGGTGAGCGCGGCCGATCTCGAGCGCACGCTGGCGTCGCCCCCAGGAGGCCGGGGGATCGCCTGCGTGGCTGCGGTGCACGTCGAGACCTCAACCGGAGTGCTGCAGCCCCTGACCGATCTTGCCCGCGTGGCGCATAACCACGGCGCGACGTTCCTGGTGGACGCGGTCGCCTCGCTGGCCGGAGCCGATCTGCCGATGGACGCGTGGGGCATTGACGCCTGCTACAGCGGATCCCAGAAGTGCCTGAGCGCGCCTCCGGGCATGGCGCCGCTGACGGTGCACGCGCGCACGCGCGGCCGCGGGACGCCCGCTGCCTTCTACCTGGATCTCGAGGGGCTGTGGAAGTACTGGGGACCCACGCATGCCTACCATCACACCGTGCCCGTGCAGCAGGTCTATGCCATGCGCGCGGCGCTCCGGCTCGTGGTGGAAGAGGGGATGGAGGCCCGGGTGGCGCGCCACTGGCGCAACACCCGCGCCCTTTGGGCAGGGCTGCAGGCCATGGGTTTGGGGCTGCTGGCCGATGAGCCCGACCGGTCTCCCACCATCACGACGGTCGTCATCCCCGATGGGGTGGACGATGCCCGGGTGCGCACGCGGTTGCTGCGGGAGTACGGGATAGAGATAGCCGGCGGGCTGGGACCGCTGCGGGGCAAGGTCTGGAGGATCGGCCTGATGGGGCACTCCAGCCAGCCGCGCTGGGTCCTGCTGCTCCTCAGCGCGCTGGAGGCCGTCCTGTCCGCCGAGGGAGTCCGGCTGCCGAAGGGAGCCGCTTCCATTCAGGCAGCGGCGCTCCTGTGAGATAGCAACCAGGAACTGTGAAACCGGTCGCGCTCTTCGTCACCTGTCTGGTGGACCAGCTCTATCCGCACGTGGGCGAGGCCGCGGTGCGCGTGCTGGAACGCGCAGGCTGCACAGTGGCTTTTCCAGAGGAACAGACCTGCTGCGGCCAGGCGGCGTTCAACAACGGGTTCCAGGAAGAGGCGCGCGTCCTGGCGCGGCGGTTTCTGGACGTGTTTGCGCACGCGCCGGCCATCGTGGCGCCGTCGGGCTCCTGCGCGGACATGGTGCGCGAGTGGTACCCGCGCCTGTTCCGCGACACGCCGGCGCTCGGTGACCTGGCGCGGTCCATTGCCTCCCGCACCTATGAGCTGAGCGAGTATCTCGTCCGCGTGCTGGGCACCACCGACCTGGGCGCCCGCTTCCCTGCCACTGTTACCTACCACCCATCGTGCCACGGCCTGCGCGGGCTTGGGTTGCGGGAGGAGCCGCTCGGTTTGCTCCGGGCGGTGCGTGACCTGCGCCTGGTGGAGTTGCCCGACGCCGAGCAGTGCTGCGGGTTCGGAGGGTTCTTCTCGATCAAGTTCGCGGCGCTCTCCGGCGCAATGCTCTCCGCCAAGCTCGACACCATCGAGGCCAGCGGCGCCGAGGTGGTCACCGCCACCGACGTGAGCTGCCTGATGCACATCTCGGGCGGGCTCTCCCGCCGGGGCAGCCGCGTGCGCGCGATGCACCTGGCAGAGATCCTGGCGGGCTCGTGATGCCAGACCGTCCGACCCGGATTGACCTGATCCGCAACATCGAGCGGGCGCTGCGGGACGAATCGCTGCAGCGCCAGATGGGGAAGGCCATGCCGGCCTCCCGCAAGGCGCGGGCCGACGCCGCGGCCGAACTGCCCGAGTGGGAGTCGTTGCGCAGCGCCGCGGCCGAGATCAAGGATCACGTGCTGGCCAATCTGGAGTCCTACCTCGGCCAGCTTGAATCGCAGGTCCGCGCGCTCGGTGGCGTCGTTCACTGGGCTTCCGATGCCGCGGAGGCGCGCGTGATCATCACGGATCTCGCCCGCTCACGGGGCGTGCGCCGCATCGTGAAGAGCAAGTCCATGACCACAGAGGAGATCTTCCTCAACCCGGCCCTGGAGTCAGCCGGCGCCAGCGTGGTAGAGACCGATCTGGGCGAGTACGTGGTGCAGCTTGCCGGTGAACGGCCCAGCCACCTCATCGCGCCCGTGGTCCACAAGCCCACCGGAGAGATCTCCGACCTCTTTGTCAAGAAGCTGGGCGTCCCACGTTACGAGCGGCCGGAGGACCTGGCCCGCGTGGCGCGGGAGGTGCTGCGCGCGGAGTTCCTGGCAGCCGAGATGGGCATCACCGGGGTCAACTTCGCCATCGCGGAAACCGGCACGCTGGTGATCGTCGAGAACGAGGGCAACGCCCGGCTCACGACCGCCCGGCCGCGCATCCATGTGGCGGTGATGGGAATTGAGAAGGTCCTGCCGCGTCTGGCAGACCTGAGCGTCTTCCTGCGGATCCTCGCACGCAGCGGTACCGGGCAGCGATCGAGCGTTTACGTGTCGCTGCTGACAGGGCGGCGGCGGGTCGGTGAAACCGATGGTCCCGAGGAGCTGCACCTGGTCATCCTGGACAACGGCCGGAGGCGCCTGCTGGCCGATCCTGATCTGCGCGGGGCGCTGCGGTGCATCCGGTGCGGCGCGTGCCAGAACGAGTGCCCGGTATACCAGCATGCGGGCGGGCACGCCTACGGGTCGGTCTATGCCGGCCCGATCGGCGCCGTGTTGACCCCGGCCTACGAGGGGCTGGAGCAGGCCCGTGATCTGCCCTTCGCGTCCACGCTGTGCCGGGCGTGCGCCGATGTCTGCCCGGTGAAGATTGACCTGCCCGGGATGCTGGTCGAGCTGCGGGCGAGGGCCGTGCGCACCGGGCTCGCGCCCCGGCGGGACAGGATGCTGGTGGGCGCGTGGACTTTCTTCACGCGCAGTCCCGCGCGGTTCGTGCTGGCAGGAAGCCTGGGACGCCTGGCGCAGCGGCTCCTTGCGCGCGGCGGCAAGATCGAGCGCCTGCCCTATCCGCTATCAGGGTGGACCGCGCACCGCACCGCTCCGCTCCTTGCGTCAAGGCCTTTCCGCAAGCGGTGGAAGCCGCCGCAGGAGGGACCCCAATGAACCGGGAGGCGCTCTTCATCGAGCGGGCCGGCCAGGTGGGTGTCACCGTCATCGCGGTTGGCACCCTGGACGAGGCGGTTGAGCGGGCAGTCGAGTTGTGCAGGGAGCGGCGCGTGCAACGCGCCGCTCTGTGGGACGCTCCTGAGATGGCGCCGATACGGGCGGGGCTGCGAGCGGAGGGAGTGGAGATCCTCGACCCTCGGGGATCCTTCGAGACGCTCGCTCATGCCGAGATCGGGATTACCGGCGCCGACTGGGGCGTGGCCGAGACAGGGACGATCGTCCTGGCCTCGGGCCCAGGTCAGCCACAGGCAGCATCTCTGCTGCCTCCTCTGCATCTGGCGGTGCTGCGGGCCGACCGCATAGTGCCGGACCTGGCGACGCTCCTGGAACTGTGCGGTCCTCTGCCGTCGGCGCTGGTTTTCATCACCGGCCCCAGCCGCAGCGCGGACATCGGGTTGGTGCCGGTGCTGGGCGCGCACGGGCCCACCGCGGTTACCGTACTGCTCGTCGCCGGGTAGCGCGTCGCATCCGGGGGTCCAGCATATCCCGCAGCCCGTCCCCCAGCAGGTTCCAGCCCAGCACCGCCAGCGCGATCGCCACTCCCGGCCAGATCGCCATCCAGGGCCCCACGAAGAGCACGTCCCGGGCTTCCTGCAGCATCCCGCCCCAACTCGCGACCGGCGGCTGGGTACCCAGCCCGAGGTAACTCAACGACGCCTCGGCCAGCACCGCGCCCGAAAACGCCACCGTGGCCTGGATCAACAGCGGCCCCGCAACGTTGGGCAGGATGTGCGTGAGAACGATGCGGCCGTCCGTTGCCCCCAAAGCGCGTGCGGCATGCACGAACTCCTGTCCCCGCACCGCCAGGGTCTGCGCCCGGGCCAGGCGCGCGAACGTCGGTATCAGCACAATACCGACCGCGGCCATCGTCTGGATGTGCCCGGGTCCCAGCGCCGCCACCACCATGATCGCCAGCAGCAGCGCGGGGAAAGCCATCAATCCGTCAATGGCGCGCATCAGCACCGCGTCCAGGCGCCCGGCCTGGTAGCCGGAGATCAGGCCCAGACTCACGCCGGCGCCGGCTCCGATGGCAACCGCGACCCCGCCCACGACCACAGCCACCCGGCCGCCGTACAGTATGCGGCTCAGCACGTCGCGGCCCAGCCGATCGGTGCCGAGCGGGTGCTCGCCGCCAGGAGGCGCCAGCCGGCCGGCAGGGTCTATCGCGGTTGGATCATGCGGCGTGAGCAGCGGTGCGAAGACGGCGCTCGCAGCTATGAGGCAGACCAGCGTGGCACCGATCAGCAGTGGGAGGTTGTGGCGTTGTCGCATCAGTCGTACGCGATGCGGGGATCCACCGCGGCGTAGAGCAGATCCACCAGCAGGTTCAGCAGTGTGAACATCACCGCGACCACCAGCACGACGCCCTGAACTACCACCAGGTCCCGCGCGTAGATCGCCTGCAGCAGGAGCCGGCCCAGGCCCGGGAGTCCGAACACCTGCTCCACCACGATGGTGCCGGCCAGCAGGTAGCCAAGCTGGAGCCCGGCCACGGTCAGGACCGGGATCAGGGCGTTGCGCAGCACGTGCCGACGCACCACGAAGCCGTCGCCCAACCCCTTGCCGCGCGCGGTGCGCACGTAGTCGCGGTTCATCTCCTCCAGGAGGGAGGCGCGCACCAGCCGCAGCAGCGCGGCCGCGCGGTCCACGCCCAGCGCGACCGCGGGAAGCACCAGGTGGCGGCTCCACTCCAGGGGATCGCGAAACAGCGGAGCGTAGCCCTGCAGCGGAAAGATCGGCACCGCCGCCGCCAGCCAGAGCAGCAGCAGGATGCCCAGCCAGAACGTGGGTACAGCCAGGCCGAGCTGCGATCCGGCCAGCACCGCCAAGTCCAACCCTGACCAGGCCCGCCGCGCCGCGACGACCCCCAACGGCAGCGCCAGCGCCACCGCCACGAGCATCGCGGCGAAGGCAACCGAAACCGTTACCGGCAGCCGCGCCGCGATCAACCGCGCCACGGGCTCGCGGTAGGCGACCGAGGTACCCAGATCCCCGCGGGCGATGCCGGCAAGCCAGCCCATGTACCTCACCACCAGCGGCCGGTCCAAACCGAACTCCTGCCGCAGCCGCGCGACGTCCTCGGCCCTGGCGTCCATGCCCAGCATGACCACGACGAGATCGCCGGGGATCACTTGGAGCGCGATGAACGTGACGGTGGCGACCACCAGGACCGTGGGCGCCACCGCGAGCAGCCGCCGGAGGACGAACGGCATGCTACCTTGTTGTCTTTCGGAAGTCGTAGGTGTCTATAGCGTAGAGCTGGCGGAACTCCCTGACGCTGCTCTGCGTCGCCGCGTACAACACCGGCGTGCCGAGGAAGACCATCATCGCGTCCTCGGTCATTGTCTTGAGAGTCTCGGAGTAGATCCACCGTCGCAGATCCGGGTTCTTGGCCCTCCGGCCGGTAAGGATCATGTCCGCCACTTTCTGATTCTCGTACTTGACATAGTTGGCGGCCGGGTCGCCGTACCCGGCCAGGCGGCCGTCCGGGTCGAGCTTCCCGGTGTGGCCTATTACCGTCAGGTCGAACTCCCCGCCCCGGAAGACGCGCGACAACCAGAATCCCCACTCAACCACACGTATGCGCGCGGTGATCCCCACACGCGCCAGCATCCCCTGGATGAGCAGCCCGGCGTCAATGTGCTGCTGGTAGGGCTGCGGCAGCGGGAGGTCCAGGGTCAGGCCGGCCCCGTAGCCCGCCTCCGCCAGCAGCCGGCGCGCCCGTTCGGGATCAAAGGGGTAGGGGTCTGGGACCTCCACATAGTAGGGGCTCGTCACGTCCATGAACACCGCCGATGGGACCGACTCGTCGCCGTAGGCGACTCGCAGCACATGTCTGCGGTCTATCGCGTGCCAGAGCGCGCGCCTCACGCGCACGTCGCGCAGCGCTCCGCGGCTGTTGTTGATGGCGAGCACGACGATCAGGCTTGTGACCTGCCGGATCACCCTGATGTTGGGGTGCGCCCGAACGCGAGGCAGATCCAGTGGGTCTATGATGTCCGCGGCGTCGAACTCGCCAGAGAGGAGGCCGGCGACCTTGATCGCCCGCTCCGGCACGAACCTGATCAGGACCTCGCGCATCCGCGGCTGCCCGCGGATGAAGTATCCACTGAAGCGTGCGAGGCGGATGAACGAGTCGCGCTGCCACTCGGCGACCGTGAACGGGCCCGTGCCGACCGGCCGGATCGCGAAGTCGTGCCGGCGCGCGATCAGGTCCGCGGGGAGAATGGCGCCCCACCCGTGGGCCAGGTTGGCCAGGAACGGCGCGAACCGCTCGGCCAGCACGATGCGCACCGTGAGCGGGTCCACTACCTCGATGCTCCGGATCGCCCCGAAGTCGCCTCGCTTGGGCGACCGCGTCGCCGGGTCGAGGATGCGCTCCAGCGTCGCCTTGACGTCTCCGGCGTCCAGGATCTTGCCGTGGTGGAACCGGACGCCGGCGCGCAGCCTGAAGGTCCAGATCAGCCCGTCGCTGGAGACCTTCCACGACTCGGCCAGCGCAGGGACGATCTTGCCCTCGTCGTCGGGCTCGACCAGCGTGTCGTAGAGGCTCTTGTTCACCTGAAATGCCAGTGTCGCAGAAGTGGCCTGCGGGTCGAGGGTGTCGGGTCCGCCTGAAAGGGCGAACGTGAACCGGTCCCGCTGAGGCTGCGCGACCGCGGGCACGGTTGAGATCGTGCCCGCGCCGGATAGCACTACGGCCAGGGTAATCAAGCACGCCATCACCTGGCCCAGGCGGCGCAGGGGCGTCCTGCCGTGCGGTGCGGGTTCCTTCATGTCCGTTCTCCTTTCTTCAGGAGATCACCGGCTGCGGGCCTGCGCAGTGATGCCCGGCACGCGTCCATGCTGTTGTGCTCGAAGACCACGGCACGGACCGAGTCCGGCAGGTCGCGGGCCAGGTCAACGATCCGGGAGATCTCGCCGTCGCCCCAGGCCAGGTGGTCGTCGCGCCAACCGCTGTTGTCGTTGACGTGGACGTGCACGACGTCGGGGTCGCGCAGCAGCGCGTCCAGCACCTGCCGCCCGGCCAGGTAGGCGTGGCCCAGGTCCAGACAAAGCCGCAATGACGGATGTCCCACGCTCTCGAATATACGCCGCAACTCCTCGTAGGAGGTGCCGTATATGAACCTGTGACCCACTTTTGGGGCGCCCTTGGCCATGGCGACGTCGGGCATGTTCTCCAGGTAGACCTCCACGCCCGAGGCAGCGGCGGCCTCGGCGCAACGGTAGAGCGACTCGATCGCATACGGCAGGCCCCGCTCGCGGGGGAAGACCTCATCGAAGGGAGGGATGCCCGGGTGCACGACCACGCCGGATGCGCCCAGCCGCGCCGCCTCGCGGATAACGCCCAGCACCTGCGCCACCGACTCATTGCGGATGCCGGGGTTGGTGCTGGCGATGTTGATGCCCAGAATGGGCACGTGCAGACTGAGCAGCGGCCCGTTGCTCCACGGGACAGGCGCAGGCCACGCGTGGGGCGGCTCGCACATTACCTCGACGCCCACGCCGAGCCCGAGCAGGTCGCCCTCGACCTCCGAAAGGGGCTGCCGGATTACGGCGAAGCTAGAGACCCCGACCTTCACGAGCGGACGCTCCTTTCCCGCTCATCGCTTGCCCACAGGCATGATGTATAGCGGGTGCTCGCCCTCTGGTATCCCCACGATTCTTCGGATCCGCTCATCGTCAAACGCCCCGACCACGACCGTGCCCATGCCAAGCGAGACCGCCTGCAGGTACACGTTCTGGGCCGCGTGTCCGACCTCCATGTGCACGTACCGTATGCCCCGCTCTCCGTACCGCCTGGTCGTGCGCTCGTATACCGCAGAGAAGACCAGGGAGGCGGCGCCCTGCTCGACGCAGGACTGCCCCAGCGCGGCGGCCGCCAGGTCCTTCCGCACGTCGCCCTCCCTGATCCTGGTGATCTCGTGGTCCAAGGGGCTGTACTTGTAGACGCCCTTCGGCAGCCCTGCGACGTTCCCGCTGACGAGATAGAGCTCGAGCGGATAGGTGGCGCCCGCGGAGGGCGCCGTCCTGCGCGAATCCCGGGGCTCGGTGATCCCCTGCGCGGCCCAGAGGAGCTGCGAGATTTCGGGAACTGACAGTGGCGCGTCCCGGTACTCCCTGATCGACCTCCTGCGCTGCAGCGCCCGCTCGACCGAAGTGTCGCCGTCCGTGCGCGGCGCGGGCAGCTTCACCCGCTCACCGGAGGGCCCGGTAGCTCCCGACTCATCCTGCCAAGGGTTCAACGCCATCAACCACACTCCCAGCCCCAGGATTGCCACCGCGGTGGCGAAGGTGAAGACGCGAGACCTACTCATGGGTCCATCTCCCCGCCTCAAGGAGTTCTCGCCGGCGCGCCGAGGTTCCTTCGGTGCACGGGAGAAGGCAGCCTGGCGTGACCCCTTCGGTTCGCTCTAGCCGATGAGGCGCCGGATCAGCCCCAGGCTGATCGCTGCGATCAGCACCGAGGCGAAGAGGCCGATGTAGAAAGGCCGGAGGCCGATCTCGCGCATCCGCCGCAGGTCCGCGCCCAGGCCCACGGCTGCCATCACCATGACCACGAGGAATTTCGCCAACAGGCCAGTTACCCGCGCGGTCTCCGGGCCAAACAGCCCCAGGGTGTTCAGTCCCGCCGCCAGCACGAACCACAGAACGAACCACGGGAAGATCCCAACGACGCTTACGCGGCGGTAGCTGTGCGCGATGATGCCGAAAGCCAGCGCGAGGGGGACCAGCATCAGGGTGCGCGTGAGCTTGACGACCATGGCCGCCCTGCCAGCGGGCTCGCTGAAGGCCAGCGAGGCGGCCATCACCGATGAGGTATCGTGGATCGCCGCGCCTGCCCAGATCCCGAAGGTGACGTTCGGAAGTGCCAGGAGATGTCCCAGCAGCGGGTAGACGACAACCGCCACCATGTTGAACAGGAAGATCGTGGTCACCGCAAAGGCGATCTCCTCCTGTTTGGCCTCGATGATTGGCCCGACGGTCAGGACGGCGGTGGCACCGCAGATGGCCGTGCCCGCGCCGATCAGTCTCACCAGTCCAGGAGGCGCCTGAACCCACTTGCCGAAGAGGCCGGTGAGTCCCAGCGCGAGGACGACGGTGACGCAGATGACAAGGAAAGAGGCGCTGCCCAGCGAGACGACCTCGGCAAAGCTCAGCGTGGTGCCAAAGAGGATGATCGCCAGCCGCAGCAGCCGGCTGAGCGTGAACTCCACCCCAGGGGCAAGCGCCGCGGGTGTCCCGATGGTGTTGCGGATGAGGGCGCCGGCGAAGAGTGCGATCGCCGACGCCCCGACCAGCGGCACGAACCCGCCGACGAACCATGCGGCGGCTCCCATCAGCACGAGGGCGACAACCCCAGGAGCCAGCATGCTCTCGACTTCGCCCCACTCCACCTGGCCTCCTGGCCGACTCCCTAGGTTCCTCTACGGATGCGCCCCACAGGCCCAGCGGCTATAATCGGGCCATGACGCTTGCCCCGCTGATCCGACGGCTGCAGGCGATCGTGGGCAACGCCTACGCTCTGCACCGTCCGGAAGACCTCATCGTCTACGAGCAGGATGCCTTGATGGTAAGCCGGCACAAGCCGGACCTGGTGGTGCTCCCGGACACGACCCAACAGGTCTCCGAGGTGGTGCGGGCGGTGCGCGAGTTGGGGCTTCCGATAGTCCCCCGGGGTGCAGGCACCGGGCTTGCCGGCGGCGCAATTCCGGAACGCGGCGGTGTGGTTGTGGCGCTGACGCGCATGACGCGCGTCCACGACATAGACCCGATAAGCAAAACGGCGGTCGTGGAAGCCGGCCTGGTCAACGCCGACCTGACCGCCATGCTCGAACCCTACGGGCTCTTCTTCGCGCCCGACCCAGGCAGCCAGGTGGCCGCGACGATAGGCGGCAACGTGGCCAACAACGCCGGCGGTCCACACTGCCTGGCGTACGGCGTGACCAGCAACCACGTGCTCGGCCTGGAGGTCGTGCTGGCCGACGGGACCGTCACCTGGGTGGGGAGCCGCGCTTTGGATGAGCCCGGTTACGACCTGACGGGCATCCTGGTTGGCTCGGAGGGCACGTTTGGCATTGTGACAAAGGCCATCGTTCGCCTGCTGGCGCGACGCGAGGCGGTGCGGACGCTGCTGGCGATATACGACACCATGGATGCCGCCTGCGAGGCGGCGTCGGCGGTAATCGCATCCGGTATTGTCCCCGAGGCGCTGGAGATCATTGACGGGATGTCCATGCGGGCGGTCAACAAGACGCTGCAGGCGGGCTTCCCCGAGGACGCCGAAGCAGCTTTGCTCATCGAGGTCGAGGGGCTCGCTGAGTCGGTTCCGGTGCTCATCGAGCGAATCGAGGCGATCTGCCACAGGCAGGGCGCCCGCCGCATCCAGACCGCGGCCACCGCCCAGGACCGCATGGGCCTCTGGAAGGGCCGCAAGCACGCATACGGCGCGCTTGGGAAACTCGCGCGGAGGGCGATCATGCTCGATGTGTGCGCCCCGCGCTCGCACCTGGCCAGGATAATGCGTCAGATAACCGAGGCCGGTACCCGCCTGAACATCCAGGTAGCCAACTTCTTCCACGCCGGGGACGGCAACCTTCACCCCAACCTGCTGTTCGAGTTCGACGACAACTCCCCGGAGTATGCGCGGGTCGTTGCCACCACCGAGGACATCATGTGGGCGTGCATCGCGGTCGGCGGCACGATCACCGGTGAGCACGGGTTGGGGATGGAGAAGCGGGAGTACCTGGGCTGGATGAACTCGGACGCCGACATCGCCGCGATGAAGCGCGTCAGGGATGCCTTCGATCCGGACGGGGCGATGAACCCCGACAAGGTGTTTCCCACCGGCCGTCCGGTGCACGGTACGATCCCATCTGTCAGGGCGGCAGGAGGGGCGGACCGGTGATCCGGACGATGCCGGTCATCCCTGAGGTTGAGACCTGCATCCACTGCGGGCTCTGCCTCAATCAGTGTCCCACCTACCGCCTGACGCACCTGGAGACCGCCTCGCCGCGCGGACGGATCTACCTGATCGAGGCCGCCTCGCACGGCCGGCTCGACGTGACTTCGGGCGTGGCCGACCACCTGTACCTGTGCCTGGCGTGTCGCGCGTGCGAAACCGCGTGCCCTTCGGGCGTGCAGTACGGGCGGGTGGCAGAGGCCGCGCGCGATGTCCTGGGCCCGCCGGGGCGCCCGTTTCAGCGTGCCATGGTGCGCTTTGCACTGCGGCACCTTATGCCGCACCCAGGCCGTCTGCGATCCGTGGCGGCGGTGATCCGGTTCTACCAGCGCAGCGGTCTGGCCGCCCTGGCCCTGCGACTCCTGCCCCGGCGCCTGCGCCGGCCCGCCGCGCTGCTGCCCGAGGCGTCCACGCGCTTCTACACGCCCGAGGCCGAGGTTCTGCCCGCGATCGGCGAGCCGCGCGCGCGCGTGGCGTTTCTCACGGGCTGCGCGATGAGCCTGTTCTTTGCCGAGATCAACGAGGCGACGCTGCGCTTGTTGCGGCGGAACGGGTGCGAAGTTGTGCTCCCGCAGAACCAGGCGTGCTGCGGCGCATTGAACATCCACAACGGCGAGGTCGCCAGTGCCCGGGCGATGGCCCGGCGGAACGTGGACGCTTTCCCGGTCGACGTGGACGCGATCCTCACGAACGCCGCGGGCTGCGGCGCCGCGATGAAGGAGTACGGGCACCTTCTAGGCGACGACCCGGACTACCGGGAGAGGGCCGAACGCTTCAGCACGCTGGTGCGGGATACGGGCGAGTTCCTGGCCGCGCTGGGTCTGCGCAACTCCCCCAAGGCCACCGATCGGGTGGTAACCTACCAGGATCCCTGCCACCTGGCCCACGGGCAGGGAGTGCGCGCGCAGCCCCGGGCGCTGCTGGCCGCCCTCCCCGGCACCACGCTCCGGGAGATGGTCGCGTCCGACCGCTGCTGCGGCAGCGCAGGCATCTACAACTTCCTTCAACCCGAGACCTCCGATGCGCTGCTGGCGGAGAAGATGGAGGCGATCCGCGCCACCGGCGCGTCGGTGGTCGTCGCGCCCAACCCCGGCTGCATGATGCAGCTTCGCTACGGCGTCCGTCGGTTTGGCGTGCCGGTGCGCGTGGCGCACCTGATGGACTTACTGGACGAGGCAGGCGCATGATCGCCGATTCCATGTCGCTGGCTCCAAGGCTGGAGACCCTGTTGGGAGGGGAGTGGGTCACGGTCGGCGACACCTCCCGGTGGGCCGTAGACGGGGTAATCCCCGGGATTGCCGTGCGTCCGGGCGACTCCGAACAGGTGGGCGCGGTCCTGCGGCTCTGCGGCGAGGCCGCTGCCGCGGTTGTGCCCTGGGGCGGGGGCACCGCGATCGAGGTCGGGAATCCTCCTCGCCCACCGCACGTGGCGCTGCTGACCGATCGGCTGTCTGGACTCGTCGAGCACGACGCCGCGAACCTGACCGTGACGGTAGGGGCAGGAATGACGCTGGGAGCACTGGACGGCGTGATCTCCGGACAGGGGCAGTTCTTCCCGCTGGAGCCGCCGTTTGCCGAGCGCGCCACCGCCGGAGGCGCGGTGGCGGTCAACCTGAACGGTCCCCGCCGCGCGCACTGCGGTTCGGCGCGCGACCTGGTCATCGGCGCGAGGGCTGCGCAGGCGGACGGCACGCTGATCAAGGCAGGGGGCAAGACCGTCAAGAACGTCGCGGGCTACGACATGTGCAAGCTGTTCATTGGCTCGCTGGGCACGCTGGGCGTTCTGACCGAGCTGACGCTGCGGCTCCTCCCGGTGCCCGAGACCTCGCGCACGGTGGCGGTCTGGGGCGATGACCCCTCTGACCTTCTGCGTCTGTCCGGCCGCGTGCTGGAGTCGCCGCTGCTGCCGGCGGCGGTGGTGGTGGTGGTGGACGCGGTCGCAGCCGGCGCGCTAGGCCGGAACGCCTCGGGCCTGCTTGTGCGCGCGACCGGCTTCGAGGCCGCGGTGGCCCGGCAGGTGCGTGACGTCACCGCGTGGGCGGCGCAGGCGGCCCTTGACGCCGAGACGCTGGAAGGCGAGGCCGAGGGTGCGCTCTGGCAGGCGATCCGTGACTTCGCCTGGGCGGGAGGAGGAATCGCGATCCGCGTCACCGTACCCTCAGGCGATGTCCCGGCAGTGTTCGGCCGCCTGCGCTCGGCCTTGCCCGCCTCATCAGGTGCTGTGGTGCACGCGGCGAGTGGAACCATTTGGATCCACGCTGATCCTGCCGGCTTCACCGCGACTGCGTTGGGCGCGGTGAGGGAGATCTCGGCGGGTTACTCCGGGAACGTGCTCGTTGCGCGCGCGCCGCGCGCTTTGAAGGCCTCGGGCGATGTCTGGGCGCCCGGGACTCCACCCAGGACGCTCGAGATCATGCGCGCGATCAAGCAAGCTTTTGATCCTATTGGCACCCTCAACCCCGGCCGGTTCGTCGCAGGGCTCTGATGCCGCGTCTGACCCTCGGGCTCGCACTGCACAACCACCAGCCCGTGGGCAACTTCCACTCGGTCTTCGCGCAGGCCCACGACGCGGCATACGAGCCGATGGTCGGCGCACTCGAGCGCCACCCCGCGGTGCGCGTGGCGCTGCACTACTCGGGACCGCTGCTAGACTGGCTGCTCAGGGAACATCCGAACCTGATCGCGCGCATCCGCGCCCTCGTCGAGCGCGGCCAGGTGGAGATCATGACCGGTGGGTACTACGAGCCGATCCTGCCGATCATCCCGGATCGCGACAAGCGTGGCCAGATACTCAAGATGACCGCGGCGGTGCGCGATCGCTTCGGTTACGAGGCCACCGGGCTGTGGTTGGCGGAGCGCGTCTGGGAACCCCATCTGCCCAAGGCGCTGGCCGCATCCGGCATCACCTACACCATCGTGGACGACGCGCACTTCCATCACGTGGGTCTGACCTCCGCGGATCTGGCCGGAGACTTCATCACGGAGGAAGACGGCGCGCCGCTGCGCATCTTCCCCAGCGCCAAGGCGCTGCGGTACCGCATCCCCTGGGCCACGGTCGAGACGCTGATGGCCTGGCTGCGGGCGCAGGCCGCCGACGACCCGCGGATCCTGGTCATGGGCGACGACGGCGAGAAGTTCGGGTTGTGGCCAGGCACGCGCGCACTGTGCTGGGAGCGCGGCTGGG